>JBGGNG010000001.1:0-7312 GCA_041287635.1 Actinomycetota bacterium
GACGAGGACGACTCCCGCAAGCGCCGATGGCGACTGTTACGCAAGGGAGGCGAGTGATGTCGAAACGAGGTGGTCTGGGGCGAGGCCTATCCGCGTTGATCCCGGGGGCCCCCGAGGCCGGCGAGGGGATCTCGGGACTGCTGGAGGTTCCGGTAAATGCCGTGATGCCCAATCCGAAGCAGCCCCGGACCCGTTGGGACGAGGAGGAGATCAAGGCGCTCGCCGCCTCGATCACGGAGGTCGGCATCCTGCAGCCGATCGTGGTCCGGCGCTCCGGTGAGGACGGCTACGAGCTCGTGGCGGGCGAGCGCCGGCTGCGGGCAGCGAAGGTGGCGGGCCTCGCGACGGTGCCGGTCGTGCTACGCGACACGGAGGACGCGGACCTCCTGCGCGAGGCGTTGATCGAGAACATCCATCGGCAGGACCTCGGGCCTATCGAGCTCGCCGAAGCGTTCCGCCAGCTGCTCGAGGACCTCGGGTTGAAGCAGGAGGAACTGGCCGATCGCGTCGGTGTGTCGCGGTCACACATCGCGAACACGATCCGTCTGCTGCAGCTCCCCCTCGAGACCCAGCAGCTCCTCACCGATGCCAGGATCCAGGCGGGACACGCACGTGCGTTGCTGGCTCTCGGTGACGCCGACGCCGTGAACACCCTCGCCCTCAGGGTAGCCGCGGAGGACCTCTCCGTGCGCGAAACGGAGGATCTCGTGCGGCGCTACCTCGAGCCGCCGCCCGAGGTCGAGACCCCGACGGACGTGGCCACCACGCCCGCCACCGACGCCGGCATGGCCGAGGTGGAGGAGATCCTGTCGGAGCAGCTCGCCACCCGGGTACAGATCCAGTACGGGAAGAAGCGAGGGCGCGTGATCATCGAGTTCGGTTCTGTCGACGACCTCGAACGGATCGTCTCGGAGATCGTCGGATCGGGACCTGGGCTCTCGCCGGATTGATCCATCCGGATGTCGGCGGTCGTTCAGTTCCCGCCTCGGCGCGTCGCTGTCGACTGGATGACCGCGTCACACAGCTGAGCCAACCCCATCCCTGCGGCGTTGGCTCCCATCGGAAGCAGGCTGGTTTCGGTCATGCCGGGTGAGACGCTCACCTCGAGCACCCACGGCACGCCATCGCGATCGACGATCATGTCGACCCTGGTCACGTCGCGGAGGCCGAGGGCGTCCCATGCGGCCATGGCGACGTCGCGACACGCAGCCGTCGCATCGTCGCCGAGCCGGGCGGGGGTGAAGTACTCGGTCGCTCCGGCCGTGTAGCGAGCGGCGTAGTCGTACGTACCGCCCTTCGGCACGATCTCGACCGCCGGCAGGGTCTCGCCCGGAGTGCCGATCACGCCGACGGCCACCTCGGTGCCCACGATCGCGGTCTCCACGACGACTCCCCCGCTGAACGACAGCGCCGCCATCACGGCGGCGGGGAGATCGGCCTCCCGCGCGACGGAGTTGACTCCCAGAGCGGATCCGCTCCTCGAGGGCTTGACGACACACGGCAGTCCGACCCGTTCGACCGCCCGCCCGAGTGACGCGCCGGCTCCCAGATCCCGCAGGGCCGTACCCTCGATCGGGGCCCAGGCCGGTGTCCGCACACCGGCCCGGTCGAGAGCGTCCTTGGCGAGCAGCTTGTCGAACGCGATCTCGCAATCGAACGCAGCCGTGCCCGTGTGGGCGAGACCCACGAGGTCCAAGAGACGCTGCACGGTACCGTCCTCGCCTTCCTTGCCGTGCAGCGTGAGGTAGCAGAGGTCAGGAGAGCGCTCCTGCAGGGCCTCGGCCAGCGCACGCTCACCCGGATCGATCAGGACGGCGTCGTGGCCGAGCTCTTGGAGGGCCCCCGTGACGCGGTGGCCGCCTCGCAGCGAGACGTCGCGCTCGGGCGTGCGCCCGCCGGCGAGCACCGCGACGTTCATGGATGCAGACTCCGGTACAGGGCTTGCTCGTCCTCGAGCAAGCCACCGAGCCGGGCGATGCCCTCGCGGATGCGATCCTCGGGCGGGTAGCAGAACGCGAGCCGCATCTGGTTCCCACCGCGCCCGTCGGGGTAGAAGGCCGTGCCGGGCACGTAGGCCACGCGCCGCTCGACAGCCGCGGCGAGCATCGCCCGTGTGTCGAACCAGTCCGGCAGGGTGACCCAGACGTAGAAGCCGCCGGCGGGGTTCGTCCACATCGCGCCGTCGGGGAAGTGCTCGTCGATCGAGTCGAGCATCGCGTCGCGCCGCGAGCGGTAGATGTTGGTGAGGGTGGCCAGGTTGCCTCGCCACTGCGCCTCGTCGGCGAAGTATCGCTCGGTGACGAGCATCGTGAATGAGGAGCCGCAGAGGTCGGCGGCTTCCTTGGCGAGCACGAGACGCTGCACCACTGACTGCTCGGCGAGCGCCCATCCCACGCGGACGCCGGGGGAGAAGACCTTCGAGACCGTCCCGAGGTAGATCACGTTCTCTGGGTCGAGGGTTCGCAGGGCCGGGAGGGGGCTGCCCTCGAAGCGAAGCATGCCGTAGGGGTTGTCCTCGACGATCGGGATGCCCGCCTCTCGGCACAGGGCGACGAGCTGCTCCCGTCGGCGGTATGATAGCGTCACACCGCCTGGATTGCCGAAGTTCGGGCAGGTGTAGACGAACTTCGGTCGCTCGCCTCGTACCAGGGCTTCCTCGAGCTGATCGACGATCATGCCGTCGTCGTCGATCTCGATCTGCAGGTATCGCGGCTCGTACTGGCCGAACGCGGTCAGGGCGCCCACGTAGGCCGGGGCCTCGACCGCGATCAGGTCCCCTGGGTCGATGAAGATCTTGCCGACGAGGTCGAGCGCCTGTTGGGCGCCGGTGGTGATCACCATGTCCTCGGGATCGCCTTCGACGTTCTCGGCCGCCATCAATCCGGCGAGTCGCTCCCGCAGTCCGAGGTGCCCCTGACCCCCGCCGTACTGCAGCGACATCGCGCCGTGTTCGGCGAGCACGCCCCGGACGGCGTCGAGCACGTCGTCGGTGGGCAGGGCCTGCACGAACGGCATGCCGCCTGCGAGCGACACGACCTCGGGACGTGACGCCACGGCGAACAACGCCCGTACCTCCGACGCGGACATGCCCGACGTGCGGTGGGCGTACAGGTCGACGAAGCGATCGATCGAGAACTCGGCCATGGGAAGGTCCTCAGGCTAGCATCGGCGTGCGGCGCGGCCGGCAGGAGCGTCGGTCACGGCGCCCGGCCGAGGAGCCGGTCAGCCTTCCACCTCCGGGAACACGCGCTCGGCGAGCACCTCGAGCATCTCCAGGTCATCGAAGAGCTCGTGGTTCAGCATGATGCGTTGCACCCCGGCGGCCGCGTAGGCGCTCAGGCGCTCGACGGCCTGGTCGACCGATCCGACGACACAGTGCGCCCGCAGTTCGTCGAGCTCGTCCTCGAACCTCGCGGCCCGCATCGCGCGCGCCCGAGCCCGCTCGATCACCCGCATCGCATCGCGCTCGGTCTCACCCACGTAGCACCACGTCATCACCGACGTCGTGAGCGTCGCTTGCGCGCGACCGTCGGCGTCGAGTCTGTCCCGCACCCTGCCGAAGCGCTCACGAGCCTGCTCCGGCGAGGGACCCACGGTGTTGAACTCGTCGGCCCAAGCCGAGACGAGTGCGGCGACCCGCGGACCGCCGTTGCCGCCGACGACGATCGGCGGGTGTGGCGTCTGCACGCCCTTGGGTGCGAAAGGTGCCGCGTCAAGCTCATGATGCCTGCCGTGGAAGGAGAAGCGTTCCTCCGTCAGCAGTCCGTGCACGATCTCCAGCTGCTCTTCGAGCATGTCGAACCGGGTCGGCGCGTCGGGGAATGGGAACCCATGGGTTCGGTGTTCCTCCTCCCACCACCCCGCGCCCATGCCGATCTCGACGCGCCCCTCGCTGATCCGATCGACCGTGACCGCCGCCTTGGCCAGCACCGCTGGCTGGCGGAACGTGACGGGGGAGACCATCGTGCCGAGCCGGATCGTCTCGGTCGAGGCCGCGAGCGCCGCGAGCACCGTCCACGCATCGGAGGATCCCCGGTCGCGATCGCGATGACGGATCACGCTCAGGTAGTGATCGGACGTGAAGATCGCCTCGAACCCCAACCGTTCGGCCGTGGCCGCCGCCGCGAGCCAGTCGGGCCACGTCACGCCTTCCTGTCCCTCGAGCATCAGGCAGAAGCGCATGGGCGCGTAGCATAGCCCGCGATGTCGTACGACCCGCAGGCGCCCACATCCGTTCCTCCCGACCACTCGAGCCGCCACCCGACCGAACGGGAACGCGCGATGAGGGCGACGGTCGTCGGCGTCGGACTCGGACTGTTCCTGTGGCTCGTCAGTCGGCGAAGAAGCGCCTGACGCCGGCCGCGACCGCTCGCCCGACCCGCTCGGCGAACACGGGGTCCTCGATCTGCGCTGCCTCGCGTTCGTTCGTGATGAAGGCGGGCTCGACCTGCACGGCGGGCATGCGCGTCTCTCGCAGCATCGACACGGCGAGGCGTTGCAGACGGCCCCGGGCGCCGAGCGCCGCCTCGAGCTCCTCCAGGATCAGCTGGGCCAACAGCATGCCGGCGGGCGAGTGGGTCTGGTCGCTGCCGAAGTAGGACACGGTGGGCCCCGATGCCTCGGGCAGGCCGCTCGCGAGCTCGATCGAGACGCACATCGACGCGCTCATGTCGTTGGCGACCTTCGCCCGCTCGGTCGGACCGAGCGGCTCGTCTCGTCCCCGGAGCAACGACGGCTTCGCGCCCATCGAGGAGAGCTCGTCGCGGAGCGCCTCGGCGACCGAGTACGTGCAGGCGCTCCCTGGCTCGCCCGGGTCGCCGGGGTCGATCGCGAGCACCTGGGCCTCGATCGAGGTGCGCATCTGCCGGAGCTCTTCCTCCTCGCGGACCAGGGCCCGGCTCGGGCCGGACTCGATCGGACGCATCCGCTCGAGCATCTCGATCGCATGCAGGCCCACGATGCCGTCGGGATCCTCCCCGACGTTGCGTTGGAAGTCGCGGATCGCCCGATCCGTGTTCACCCCGAACATGCCGTCCTCGCGGCCCGCGTCGAATCCGAGGGCGTTCAGCTTGCGCTGCAGGGCTCGGACGTCGTCCCCTCGGAAGAACGGCGAGTGCAGGTACAAGGTGCGATCGCCGAGTCGGTACCCGGCCTCGACGAGTTGACCCCACGTGTCGGGCCCCACGAGGCCGTCGACCCTCAGGCTGCGTCGAGCCTGGAAGGCGCGCACGGCTGCATCGGTCGACGCCCCGAAGCGCCCATCGCGCTCCTCGGCCTCGATCGGGAGGTCGAGTCCGCACAGGCGCTCCTGGATGTCGCCGACCTCCGGGCCCTCGTCACCGAGGTGGTAGATGCGCACGCGACGAGTCTGCGTCGTGCGCCTGCGCGGCGGCAACCTTCGGGTGGGGGAGGACCGAGGGCGGTCTCGGCCTATAGAGACAGAGCGCCGACGATCGCCGGGAATCGGTCAGGCCAGGTGAGGCTCGATGTCGCGCAGGATCGCTTCCTTCGGCTTCGCGCCGATCACACGCGCGACCTCCTGGCCGCCCTTGAACAAGATCAGGCTCGGGATGCTCATCACGCCGTAGGTCCGGGTCGCCTGCGGGTTCTCGTCGATGTTGAGCTTCACGACCTTGAGGGTCTCGCCCTTGTCCTGGCCGATCTCCTCGACCACCGGCGAGACCATGTGGCAGGGCACGCACCACTCCGCCCAGAAGTCCACGAGCACGGGGGTCTCGGAGTCCAAGACCGAGGTCTGGAACTCCTGGTCGGTCACGCTATTCATCGTCGCCATCGTCGCTCTCCTCATCGGTGCCTCACTGTGGTCGGGCGTCGGTCCGCCGACTCGTGCAACGCCAGCACGCCTGCGCGGGATTCCCGGGACTCAACCCTGCGTGTGCGCCAGCTCCTCGAGGAACCGCTCGGCGTCGATCGCCGCCTTGCAGCCCTGTCCTGCCGCCGTGACGGCCTGCTTGTAGATCGTGTCGGTGACGTCGCCGGCCGCGAAGACACCCGGCACACTGGTCTGCGTTCGTGGCTCCTGCACCACGACGTACCCGTTCTCGTCGAGCTCCAGCTGACCGGTGAACAACGAGGTGTTGGGATCGTGGCCGATCGCCATGAACACCCCGTCGACGGGCATCTCGCGCTCCTCGTCCGTCACCGTGTCGCGCAGGCGCACACCGGTCACGGCACCCTCGCCCAGGATCTCGCTGATCGTCGCGTTCCAGACCACGTCGATCTTCGGGTTGGCGAGTGCACGCTCCTGCATGATCTTCGATGCGCGGAACTCGTCGCGACGATGCACCAGCGTCACCTTCGACGCGAACTTCGTGAGGAACGTCGCCTCTTCCATCGCGGAGTCGCCCCCTCCGACGACCACGAGCTCGCGGTCGCGGAAGAAGAACCCGTCGCATGTGGCGCACGCGCTCACGCCGCGCCCTCGAAGCTGCTCCTCACCCGGCACGTCGAGCCAGCGGGCGCTGGCCCCGGTCGAGATGATCACGGTCCGTGTCTGCCAGGCCTGGTCCCCCGCCTTCACCGAGAAGGGTCGGCTCGACAGGTCGACCTCGGTGGCGTGCACGGGCAGGATCTCCGCGCCGAACCGTGCGGCCTGCTTCTCGAACCGCTCCATCAGCTCGGGTCCCATGAGGCCGTCGGGGAATCCCGGATAGTTTTCGACGTCGGTCGTCAGCATGAGCTGACCACCTGCGTCGAGACCCTTGAGCACCAGGGGCTCCAGGTTCGCCCGACCGGCGTAGAGGGCGGCCGTGTAACCGGCCGGACCCGACCCGATCACGATCACGTCGCGCTCGTCACTCATCGTTCGCAAATCCTCCCACAGCCAGGAACGCTCGCGCATTCCCGAGCATGCCCGTTCCGGCTCGTCCGGTCAGATGCGCGCAGAGGTGAAGGAGAGGATCGAGCAGTCCGCGGCGTCGGCGACCCAGACGGACAGGAAGTCGGGGGGTGCGTCGGCGCCGGGGCTCTCCAGCACGTATGCGACGAACGCCGGCGTGCCCTCGAACGTCGCTTCCTGCACCCGCACGATCTGGCCGGGGAAGCCGGGGAACGCCTGTTCCAGGCAGCTCACGGCCCGTGCCGTGCGGGCGGGTCCGGCCGTCCGGGCCTGATCCGGTGCGGTCGCCTCCGCGCCGACCGCTCCCTGGCCCTCATCGACTCCCGCATCGGGCGCGACGGCCTGGGCGTAGGTAGCGGCGAGCGCCGCCGCCGCCTCCTGCAGCGCCGGCTCGTCGAGATCCTCGTCGAGGAGCTCGAGCAGCGGGGGAGCGTTCGTCTGATCGGAGCCGGC
>JBGGNG010000002.1:0-11924 GCA_041287635.1 Actinomycetota bacterium
GCGGCGCGATCTTCGGCATCTTCTCGGGGTTCTACTACTGGTGGCCGAAGGCGTTCGGGCGCAGGCTCGGCGAGGCGACCGGCAAGGTGCAGTTCTGGCTCCTGATCGTCGGTTTCAACATGGCGTTCGGACCGATGCACATCCTCGGGCTGCAGGGCATGATCCGCCGCGAGTACACCTATCCCGAGACCCTCGGTCTCACGTTCTGGAACCAGGTCTCCACGGTGGGCGCGTTCCTGATCGCCCTGGCGGTGCTGATGTTCATCGTGAACGTGATCCGGACGCAGCTGAAGCCCCGAGCCGAGGTCGTCGAGGATCCGTGGGATGCCCGCACGCTCGAGTGGATGACGACCAGCCCGCCGCCCGTGCACAACTTCGACGAGATCCCGACCGTGCACTCGCTCGACGAGTTCTGGCATCGCAAGTACGTGGAGGACGAACGCACCGGCCGGCTCGTGCCGGCGCAGGCGGGCGCCTCCGACGCCCACGACGATCCCCACGAGGGTGGCCACTCGATCCACCTGCCCAGCCCCTCGTATTGGCCGATCGTCTCGAGCCTGGGACTGCCGATCATCGGCTACGGCGTGCTCTACTCGTGGTGGCTGTTCGGGCTCGGCGCCCTCATCGCGTTGGTGGGCTTCTACGGGTGGGCGCTCGAGCCCTCGGTGGCGGAGGAGTAGACGGTGGCCGACCTCGCGATCACCACACCGTCCGGCACGGCCCCGGCGCACGACGAGCACGCGACCACGACCGGGTTGCCGAACACGAAGCTCGCGATGTGGGTGTTCCTCGCCTCCGAATGCATGCTGTTCGGCGCGCTGATCAGCACCTACGTGCTGTATCGGGGGGCCAGTGACGTCGGGCCCTATCCCGAAGACGTCTTCGACATCCCCTATACGTCGGTGTCGTCGTTCGTGCTGTTGGCCTCGTCGCTGACGATGGTCCTGGCGCTCGCGTCTGCCCAGAAGCGTGATGTCTCGCGCATGCGGCTCTGGCTGCTGGCGACCGCGCTGCTCGGCCTCACGTTCGTCGGAGGTCAGGTCTACGAGTTCACGACGTTCTACGACGAAGGCCTGTCGATCTCGACGAACCTGTTCGGCACGACCTTCTACGTGCTGACGGGCTTCCACGGTGTGCACGTGACGGTCGGCATCCTGATGCTGCTCTCGCTCGTGGGGTTCTCGGCCGCCGACCGCCTGCCCGACGACGCCGCGTTCCCGGTCGAGATGGTGGGCCTGTACTGGCACTTCGTCGACATCGTGTGGATCATCATCTTCACGGTCGTGTACCTGATCCCGACCCCCGCCCCGGCGCCGGTCTAGGAGGCGATGACGGTGTCCGAGACGGAGACGCGGTTCCAGGAGGAGCTCGGCACGCGGGACATGCCCGACCCGCGTGAGGCGCAGGCGCCGCATCACGAGCACCCGAGCGCCAAGGAGTACATCCGCATCGGCGTGATCCTCGCCGTGCTGACGGCACTCGAGGTCGCCACGTACTACGTCGACGTCGGTGGGGCGCTCGTGCCGACGCTGATCGTGCTGTCGATCATCAAGTTCGCGCTCGTCGTGATGTGGTTCATGCACCTGAGGTTCGACAGCCTCACGTACGCGCGGTTCTTCGTGATGGGGCTCGCCGGCGCGGCCACGCTCTACCTGATCGTGTTGATCTCGTTCGGCGTCTTCCTGGTGGAGTGAGGCGTCCGTGCAGCTCCCTCCCTGGCACCTGCACCCCGACGTCTGGCTGTTGTTCGGCTCGATCGTCGCGGCCTACCTGATCGCCGCCCGCCGCCACGTCGAGACGACCGGCGAGCCGACACCTCGTCGCACCAAGGCGCTCTTCCTCTCGGGCATGGGTGTGCTCTGGCTCGGCGCCGATTGGCCGGTGCACGACCTCGCCGAGGGCTACCTCTACCTCATGCACATGAGCCAGCATCTGCTGTTCACGCTGATCGCGGCTCCCTTGCTGATCGCGGGCATGCCCGCGTGGATGCTCCGAGCCCTGCTCGCGCCCCCACCCGTGCGACGGGTGTTCCGGTTCTTCACGCGGCCGCTGGTCGCGTTCACGGTCTTCAACGGCGTGCTGCTGTTCACGCACTGGCCCACGATCGTCGAGGCCTCGGTGGGGTCGGAGGCGATCCACCTCTCGCTCCACGTGCTGATCGTGACCTCCGCGCTGCTGATGTGGTGGCCGGTGATGTCGCCGCTGCCCGAGATGCCGGCGCTCTCGCCACCGGGGCAGATGATCTACCTGTTCCTCCAATCGCTCGCGCCCACGATTCCGGCGTCGTTCCTGACGTTCGGTCACACGCCCCTGTACCCGGTCTACGCGACGTTCCCCCGCATCTGGGGTATGTCAGCCTTGACCGATCAGTTGGTCGCGGGGCTCATCATGAAGATCGTCGGGGGCCTGCTGCTCTGGGGAGTGATCGCGGTGATCTTCTTCCGATGGTTCGAGCAGGAGCAGCGTGACGGCCTCGACCGGTCGGCGTACCAGAACGTGCAACGAGAGATCGGTGCGGAGCTCGGCCGATGAGCGCCGCCACGGAGAACGAGCGATCGGAGCGTCGGATCGATGAGTGAGGGCAAGAACCGGCAGAGCCTGCTGCTGCCGATCCTGATGCCGATCGGGGTCCTGGCCGTGATCGGACTGGCGCTCGCCGGCTTCTCGCGGGTCTTGCTCGCGATCTCGCATAACGCGGCGACCGTGGTCGCCCTCGTGGCGGCCGTCGGCATCGTCGTGGTCGCGGCGTGGGTCGCCTCGAGGAAGCGCGTGACGGGTTCCACGTTGTTCTCGATGGTGGCCGCCATGACCGGCATCGCGATGCTCGCGGGAGGGCTCGCCGTGGTCGCGGCACCGCTCGAACACGAGGGCGAGGGCGGGGGTCCCGGCGGCGAGGTCGTCGTGGCCCTCGCAGCCCCCGAGGGGGCGGCCACCACCGGGTTCTCGACCGATGCCGTGTCGGTGCCCAGCGACGTGCCGTTCACGCTCGCGTTCGAGAACGCGGACCCGGGCGTGCCTCACAACGTCGTGATCTACGACGGCCCCGACGCCGAGGCGCCGCAGCTGTTCGGTGGCGAGCTCGTGACCGGTCCCGCTACGGTCGACTACGCCGTCGAACCGCTCGCCGAGGGTGAGTTCTTCTTCAACTGCGAGGTCCACCCGACCACGATGACGGGCACGATGACGGCGTCGCCCGAAGGCGGCGGAGGCGGTGGCGGTGGTGGTGAGGGGATCACGGTCGTGGCCGCCGACATCGCGTTCGACACCGACACGATCGAACTGCCGCCCGACACGCCCACGAAGATCACGCTCGACAATTTTTTTTTTAATGATACGGCGACCACCGAGATCTACACCGATGAGAGCCTTGACGAATCGCTGTTCGTCGGTGAGATCGTGACGGGGCCGGTGAGCGTCGTCTACGACATCCCGCCGGTTCCCGAGGGCGAGTACTACTTCCACTGCGACGTGCACCCCAACATGAGCGGTTCCGTCGTCGTTGCGGGCGACGGCGGTGAGGGTGGCGGCGGCGGTGGCGGCTCTGGCGAGGGCGGCGAGGAGCCGCCCGACGAGGGTGGCGGTGGAACCGCCGAGGGCACGGCCGCGGCCTCGGTCGCAGCCGAGGGCACCGCGTTCGATCCGACGACGCTCACGTGGCCGGCGGCCTCCGAGGTCACGCTCACGTTCGACAACCGGGACCCCGTCGACGTCGCGGGGCCACACAACGTCTCGATCTACGACGGCGATACCGCACTGTTCCAGGGCGAGCTCATCGACGGGCCGTCGACGGTCGACTATGCGATCCCGCCGATGGAGGCCGGGACCTACGAGTTCCGCTGCGACGTGCACCCGACGATGATCGGGACGGTCGAGGTCACCTGACGTCCGCCCCCGACGCTCCGGCGACCGGCCCACAGGCCCCCGAGGAACCGTCCGGGAACCGCCCTCGGCTCGGGCGTGCCGCGGTCGTCGCCGGGATCGTCGTGATCGCGATCGGGCTCGCGGCGTTCGCACTGCGCCCGACGACCGACCCGCGCGAGGAGGGCGGCGTCGCCACGCTCGACGAGCCGTTCCCCGGTCTCGAGGGTGAGGCGGTCGTCGGGCCCCCGATCGACACCGGCTCGATGGAGTGGTCGGTGCTCGTCGTGAACGTCTGGGCCACGTGGTGCGGGCCGTGCCGGCGCGAGCAGCCCGCCCTGCTGCAGGTCCAGGCCGAGTACGAAGACCGGGGCGTGGCGTTCGTCGGGGTCGACTACCGCGACGACCGCGCCAAGGCGGAGCGCTGGATCGAGGACTTCGGGGTCCCGTACCAGAGCCTGTTCGACCCGGACGGGCGCACGGCGTCGACGCTCGGCTTCCCGTTCCTGCCCGACACCTACCTGGTCGACGCCTCGGGCACGATGCGGTACGTGGTGTACGGCGAGACCGGCGCCGAGGAGCTGTCCGGGCTGATCGACGAGTTGCTCGCGGCCGACGACTCCGAAGGTTAGACGACCGCGTCGAGCGCGACGGCTCCGAACAGGGCGGCGAGGTAGACGATCGAGTAGCTGAAGAGCCGCCACGAACGGTCGGCGCTGGCCGTTCGCCACAGCACGAGCGCGCGGTAGACGAAGACCCCTCCGAGCACCACCGCCGTGGCGAGGTAGATCGGACCGAGGCCTGCCGTGGGCGCGAGCAGGAGCGTCGTGCCGAACAGCACGACTGAGTACAGGAAGATCTGGCGTCGCGTCTCGTCCTCACCCTTGACCACCGGCAGCATCGGCACGCCCGCCGCCGCGTAGTCGCCGCTGAACCGCAGCGCCAGCGCCAAGAAGTGCGGTGGGGTCCAGACGAACACGATCGCGAAGAGGATCCAGGCGGGCAGGGCGAGCGACCCGGTCACCGCGGCCCATCCGATCAGGGCCGGCGCGGCCCCGGCCGCCCCGCCGATCACGATGTTCTGCGTCGTCGAGCGCTTCAGCCACATCGTGTACACCACGACGTAGAAGGCGATCGCCGCGAGTGAGAGCGTCGCCGCGAGCACGTTCACGGTCACGCTCAGGAACAGGAACGAGAAGGCCCCGAGCCAGAACCCGAACGCGAGGGCTCGCTCGGCGGGCACCTGATGTGCCGGCAGGGGTCGGCTACGGGTCCGCCGCATCACCTCGTCGATGTCGCGGTCGAGGTACATGTTGATCGCGTTCGCCCCCCCGGCCGCGATTGAACCTCCCACGAGCGTGGCCAGCAGGAGCCAGAGCGACGGGAACCCCCCTTCGGCGAGCACCATCGCCGGCACGGTCGTGATCAGCAGCAGCACGATGATGCGGGGCTTCGTGAGCCGGATGTAGGCGGTGACCGTGTCGCCGAGCGAGGCAGGCTCGGCGACCTCGGGCGCCTCGACCTCGTCGGCGGCGCCGGTGCCCCTGCCCACGACGACGGGTTCGCGGCGTGCGACGACCGCGAGCGCGACGACGGTGGCCCAGATCGCCGCCGACATCCCCACGTGCAGGGCGCGCGGCCAGGTCGAGAGCTCGGTGATCACGTTGATGCCCCCGACCGCGATCTGGCCGACGAAGAGGATGACGGCCAGCGTGGAGAGCCGGACCAAGCGGTCGGAGCGCTCACGCATCGTGCGTGCGCGAACGCTCAGCCAGAGCACGAGGGCGGCGACGAGGATCGCGAGCACCCGGTGCGCGAACATCTCGGCGGCGCCGCGAGGCCCGAACGACGGCACCAGGCGGCCGCCCATCAGCGGCCAGTCCCGGAACGCGAGCCCGGCGCCCTCGGCGCGCACGTACGTGCCGACGAGCAGCAATGCGAGCGTCGCGACCACCGTGATCACGGCGAGCCTCGCGTATCCGCGATCGCCGGCCCGGTCGTCGCCCTCGAACGCCAGCGTCGTGGCCGCCACCAGGACGCCGAGCACGATCATCGCGAGCCCGAAGTGCAGCGTGACCACGGCGGGATCGAGCTCGCTGTTCACGACCGCGCCGCCGAGAGCCCCCTGCACGCCAAAGAGCGGCACGAGCACGACCGCCATCCAGACCGCTCCGCGCGGCGTCGTGGTCGGCCGCCCACGGCGGGCGCGGACGAGCTCGGTCACGCCGACGACGGCGAGGGCCACGGCGAGCAGCCCCGAGATCACCCCGAGGGCCCGGTGCACGTACTCGATCACCGTGTGGTACTCCCACCGGGGCACCCAGCTTCCGAAGCACGTGGGCCAGTCGGGGCATCCGTCGCCCGAACCGGTCGCGCGCACGACACCCCCCCACACGATCAACGTGAGCGTCGTGATCGTCGTGGCGACTGCCAGCTTCTGGAACCGGGTCATCGAGTCCTCGTGTGGTGGGGACAGCGCCTGGGCCGGGCGCGACGTCGACCATGATAGTGGCGGGCCGCCCGGCTGCGGGATACTCAGCGGATGGCAGCCACCCCGGTCGTCGGCAACGGATCGCTCGACGCCGTCCGCGTGCTCGTCGACGGCGTGCTCGACGGCTACCTCCGGGAGTGTGCTGCCGATCTCGGCCGTGTCGACCCCGCGGCGACGATGCTCGTCGACGAGATCTCGCGGCTCGTGTTCGCGGGCGGCAAGCGCCTGAGGCCCGCGTTCTGCGTCTGGGGCTACCGGGCCGCTGTGGGCACCCCGGGGGCTCTCGATCCCCGGCGGGCCGCGACGAGCGATCTCACCGATCACCCGATCCTGCGTGCGGCGGCGGCCCTGGAGCTGCTGCACACGATGGCCCTGATCCACGACGACCTCATGGACGGGGCGAGCGAGCGTCGCGGGGTCGCGTCGTCGGCGCCGTTCCTGGCCGCGCAGGCGAGGGTTCGAGGAGCGCCGGGCGATCCCGAACGGTTCGGTCACGCGGCCGCCCTGCTCGCGGGCGACCTCGCCGCCGTGCTCGCCGGCCGACTGCTGCTCACGAGCGGGTTCGACCCCGCCCCACTCGCCCGGGCACTCGGCGCGTACCACGGGATGCAGCTCGAGATGGCCGCCGGTCAGCTGCTCGACGTCGCCGGCATGGCGTCCGATCCCGGGTCGGCCATGCGCGCCGCCCGCCTCAAGGGAGGCAGCTACACGGTCGAGGGTCCGCTCCTCGTCGGGGCGGCGCTGGCCGAGGCCCGGCAGGAGACCGTCGACGAGCTCCGGGCGTTCGGGATCCCGCTCGGGGAGGCCTTCCAGCTGCGGGACGACCTGCACGACCGTGAGGGGGCGCACGGCGCGACCCCCGCGACGGTGAACGAGCTCGTGGGCACCGCGAGGGGGGCGCTGGTCGGCGCCCGGATCGACCCGGAGGCGGCCGCCGCGCTCGACGAGCTCGCCTCCATGGTGGCGATGCCATGAGCGACGACCTCGAGGGCCTGCGGCGATCGTTCGGCGATCTGCCCACGTGCCGGGTGGGCACCGTGCGCTCCGACGGTGGTCCTCACGTGGCCGCGCGCTGGTTCGTCTGGCGCGACGACGGCCTCTGGGTGTCCACGCGGGTCGGCGACACGACGTGGCAGCACGCGATCCGCGACCCGCGGGTGGCGGTGCTGGTCGATCGTGGCCGCGACTGGCCCGAGCTCGCCGGTGTGCGCGTCGAAGGGGTCGCCGAGGCCTATCCGGCCGAGCACCCGGACCTGCGTGCCCCGATGTCCCAGTGGCACGAGAAGTACCGCCAGATGTTCGCCCGTGACGGCTTCGAGGCGTTCACACGCGACGTCCCCGCCCTCGGGTTCCTGCGTGTCGTCCCCTCGCGGGTCGATTCGTGGGATCACCGCTGACGCCGCGTTGCCCGCCTTCGAGGGGTCGGGGTAGCGTGGGCCGTGCGCGTTCGGACGCGCTGCGGTAGCCTGAGCTTTGTGAAGTTTTTCACAAGCTGCGCCCCGACCGCGCAGGGGGGAGCAACGTGAACGCACGGCCAGTCGAGACCGACGTGCTCGTGGTCGGAGGCGGTCCTGGAGGTGCCGCGGCCGCCTACTACCTCGCCCGGCAGGGCCTCGACGTCACCGTCGTCGACCGGTCCTCGTTCCCCCGCGAGAAGGTCTGCGGCGACGGCCTGACCCCCCGCAGCGTGGGCGCTCTGGAGCGGATGGGCATCGACACCCACGACCCTCGATTCGAGCGGGTGAAGGGCCTGCGGGTGTACTCGCGGAACGACACGATCGAGCTTCCCTGGCCCGAGCTCTCGAGCTGGCCCGACTACGGCCTCGTGATGCCGCGCGCCGAGTTCGACCACCTGCTGATCCAGCGAGCGGAGAAGGCCGGCGCCCGGGTGCAGGAGCGCACCGAGGCCGTGACGCCGACGTTCGAGAGCGGGTGGGTGACCGGGGCACGCGTGCGACCGGCCGACGACAAGGACGCAGAGCCGACCGAGATCCGCGCCCGCTTCACGATCGCGGCCGACGGCGCGGCGAGCCGGTTCGCGAAGCCGGCCGGGGTCCGCCGCGACGACTCCCGGCCGCTCGGCATCGCGGCGCGTCGCTACTACCGCACCCCCTACCACCCCGGTCCGTGGTTCGAGTCCTGGCTCGACCTGTGGGAAGGCGACCTGCTGCTGCCCGGCTACGGATGGCTGTTCCCGGTCGCGGGGGGTCGCATCAACCTGGGCGCCGGTCTGCTGAACACGTTCAAGGACTTCAAGCAGATCTCCGCGCAGCGACTCTTCAACGCGTTCTCGACGATGCTGCCCGCCGAGTGGGAGATCTCGGAGGAGACGGCCGAGGGACGCGTGCTGTCGGGACCTCTGCCGATGAGCCTGAACCGCGTGCCCCAGGTGGTGCCGGGCATGCTCCTGATCGGCGACGCGGCGGGCGCGGTCAACCCGTTCAACGGGGAGGGCATCGCCTACGCGATGGAGACCGGTGAGGTCGCCGCCGACCTGGTGCACGAGGCGCTCGTGAAGGACCGCGCGGGCATCACGATGATGTACCCGACCGTGCTGCGGGAACGCTACGGCGACTACTTCACGATCGGTCGAGGCTTCGCGAAGATCATCGGGCGCCCCGCGATCATGAGCCGCGCCACGCGCTACCTGCTGCCCAATCCGCGCGTGATGGGCTTCGCGATGCGGGTCATGGCCAACCTCACCGACGGTCCCGAGGGCGACCGGCAGGACCGTCTCTTCTTCCTGATGCAGCGGCTCGCGAGGGCGGCATGACCGATAGGATTCGCCCGTGCTGACGGAGTACCTGCCGATCGTGGTCATGGCCGTGTTGGCGATCGTCTTCGGGGTCGCGTCGCTCGTGGTCTCCCGCGCCTTCCGGCCCCACCGCCCGAACCCCGTGAAGCTCTCGGCCTACGAGTGCGGCAACGACCCCGTGCGGTTGCCTCGCGGGGAGAAGTTCAGCGTGAAGTTCTACGTGGTCGCGATGCTCTTCATCATCTTCGACATCGAGATCATCTTCCTGTTCCCGTGGGCGGTGCGCTTCCGCCAGCTCGGGCTGTTCGGGCTCGTGGAGATGGCGTTCTTCATCGGGTTGGTCTTCGTGGCCTACGTCTACGTCTGGCGCAGCGGCGGGTTCGACTGGGCCGAGGGCGGCCAGACGCCCGCCGGGGCCGAGATGCCGGGCGACGTCATGGCCGACGACGACGCCGAGGTCGCGGCGTCGACGCGCGACCCGGAGGTCGCCGGTGCCCGTTGAGCGTCTCGAGGGTGTGCACCTCGGGAAGACCCCCGAGGAGATCGAGGAGGAGGTCCGCCGCGGTGTGCTGCTGACCTCCCTCGACCGCGCGGTCGGGTGGGCTCGGAAGCAGTCGATGTGGCCGGCCACGTTCGGCCTGGCATGTTGCGCGATCGAGATGATGTCGACGGGCGCGGGCAAGTACGACCTGTCGCGGTGGGGCATGGAGCTGTTCCGCGCCTCGCCCCGCCAGGCCGACCTGATGATCGTGGCCGGACGGGTCTCGCAGAAGATGGCCCCGGTGCTGCGGCGCATCTACGACCAGATGCCCGAGCCCCGATGGGTGATCTCGATGGGCGTCTGCGCGAGCGCCGGCGGCATGTTCACGAACTACGCGATCGTGCAAGGCGTCGACACGATCGTGCCGGTCGATGTGTACGTGCCCGGCTGCCCGCCGAAGCCGGAGATGCTGATGCACGGCATCTTGACGCTGCAGGAGAAGGTCCGCACCACGGAGCCGTTCAAGTGATGCCCGCCGAGATCGCCGAGCGCGTGCGTGCCCGGTGCCCCGACACCGTGGTGGCGCGCGGCGAGGTCACCGCGATCGTCGAGCGCGATGACCTGCTCGAGACGCTCGCCTGGTTGCGTGACGACGCCGATCTCGCGCTGGGCTTCTGTTCCAGCGTCACCGCCACCGACTGGCCCGGCTCCGACCCCAGGTTCTGGGTCGTGTACGAGATGCTCTCGATCGAGCACCACCACAGGGTGCGGGTGAAGGTCGGTCTCGCCGAGGACGACGCGCACGTGCCAACGGTGACCCCGCTGTTCCCCACGGCGAACTGGCTCGAGCGCGAGACCCACGACTTCTACGGCATCGTGTTCGACGGCCATCCCGACCCCCGGCCGTTGTTGCTCCCCGAGGGCTGGGAGGGCTTCCCGCTGCAGAAGACCGAAGAGCTCGGCGGCGTGAACACGCGCTTCCGCGGAGCGTTCATCCCGCCGGTCGACACCCGCACGACCACCTGAGGGTTCGCAGATGTCCGACGCTCCCACCACGCCGACCACGCCTCACGCTCCCACCGCGATCGACGCCCGCACGGGCGAGATCCGCCAGGAGACGATGATCATCAACATGGGGCCGCAGCATCCCTCGACCCACGGGGTGCTGCGCCTGCTGATGGAGCTCGACGGCGAGACCGTGATCAAGTGCACGCCGATCATCGGCTACCTGCACACCGGCATCGAGAAGAACACCGAGTACCGCACGTGGATGCAGGGGGTCACCTACGTCACGCGCGCGGACTACCTCTCGCCGTTCTTCAACGAGCTGGGGTACTGCCTGGCGGTCGAGCGGCTGCTCGGCGTCGAGGCGCCCCCGCGCGCTCAGGTGATCCGGGTGCTGATGAACGAGCTGAACCGCATCTCGTCGCACCTCGTGTGGCTCGCCACCGGGGGGATGGAGCTCGGCGCGGTGAGCGTGATGCTCTACGGGTTCCGCGAGCGTGAGGTGCTTCTCGACATCTTCGAGGAGATCACCGGGCTGCGTATGAACCACGCGTACATCCGCATCGGCGGCGTGATCATGGACCTGCCAGAGGAAGGGGTCACCAAGATCGAGCGGTTCCTCGTGGAGATGCCGCCGCGCATCGACGACTACGAGCGACTGCTCGACGAGAACCCGATCTGGCTCGAGCGCAACGTCGGGGTCGGGCTGTTGCCGGCCGACGACGCCCTCGCATTGGGAGTGACCGGCCCCGTGCTGCGTTCGGCCGGCGTCCCCGCCGACGTGCGCAAGGATGCGCCCTACTGCGGCTACGAGACCTACGACTTCGACGTGCCCGTGCGCACCGAGGGCGACGCCTACGCCCGGTACCGCCTGCGCATCGAGGAGATGCGCGAATCGATGAAGATCGTGCGCCAGTGCCTCGACCGCCTGCGGGAACCGGGCCCGGTGATGATCGAGGACCCGAAGGTGGCGTGGCCGGCCAAGCTCAGCGTCGGTCCCGACGGCATCGGCAACGACCCGGCGTACGTCACGCACATCATGGAAGAGTCGATGGAGGCACTGATCCATCACTTCAAGATGGTGACCCAGGGCATCGAGGTGCCCTCGGGCGAGGTCTACCAGGCCGTCGAGTCGCCCCGCGGCGAGCTCGGCTTCTACGTCGTCTCCAACGGCGAGCACCATCCGTACCGCGTGAAGATCCGCGACCCCTCGTTCGTTAACCTGCAGGCGATCCCCGCGATGGTCGAGGGCTCCCTCGTCGCCGACGCGATCGCCGCGATCGCGTCGATCGATCCCGTGATGGGCGGGGTGGACCGCTGATGGCGATCCTCGA
>JBGGNG010000003.1:0-74995 GCA_041287635.1 Actinomycetota bacterium
TCGCCACGCTCGAGCGTGATCGCGAGACCTAGGATCGCCGCGAGGGGCGTGCGGAGGTCGTGTGAGACCGCCTGCAGGAACGTGTTCTTCATCTCGTCGAGCGAGCGGAGCCGTTGCGTCGCCTCACGCTCGACGGCCAGCGCTCGCTCGAGCTGTGCCTGGGATTCCTTGCGCTCGGTCACGTCGAGCAGGAACCCCTGCCAGTAGGGAGGCTTCCCGGGCAGTTCCACCTGGCGGGCCTCATCCTGCACCCACACGATCCGACCGTCCTTCGCGATCATCCGGTACTCCATCGAGAAGTGGCCGTCCCCGGTGATGTTGCTCTCTGCGTCCGCCGAGAGCACCCGTTCCCGGTCATCCGGATGGATGATCGATCGCCAGAGGGTCGGATCGGCTTGGATGTCCTCGAGCGTGTAGCCGATCAGGTCCGTGTTCCCCGGTGCGATGTAGGTGGTGAACGAGATCGCCGGATCCTCGGGGTCGATCTCCTGGGTGTAGAAAATCGCCTGGTTCTGCTCCACGATCGTGCGGAACTTCAGCTCTGCGTCGCGGAGCCGTTCCTCCGCCGCTTTCCGCTCGGTGATGTCGACCAGGAATCCCTGCCAGAAGCCCTCCTCGTCGGGCTCGGCCACGAACGTAGCCTCGTCGTGCACCCAGATCCATGTGCCGTCGGTGTGACGGAATCGGTAGTCGAGCGTGTACGGCTCCTTCGTCTCGTTGGATCGGTCGTCGGCGTCGTACACGAGGGCCTGGTCATCGATGTGGATCCGGTCTCGCCAGAAGTTGGGCGTCCAGGTCCAGACATCGGGTGTGTATCCGAAGAGATCCTCGACCTGGGGGCTGATGTAGAACCTCGCCGGATCACCTTCCGGAGATTCACGGTAGACGACCGCCGGGATGTGCTCGATCAATGCCCGGTGCCGTTGCTCGGCCTGACGGAGCTGGTCCTCGGCGTGCTTGCGCTCGGTCACGTCCAGCATCACCCCCTGCCAGTAGAGAGGTTTGCCGAACGCGTCGTACACGACGACTGACTCGTCGTGGATCCATACCTCGCGGCCATCCTGGGCGAGCATCCGGTACTCCTGCTGGTACGCCTCGAGGGTGCCGTTCGTCCGCACACTCTCGGCCATCACTCGGTCGCGATCGTCGGGGTGGATCACCTCGAGCCAGAACCCCGGTGACTCCCAGGCCTGGATGGGGTACCCGAGGACCGCCTCGATCTGTGGGCTCAGGTAGCTGCTGACCGACGTCGGCTCGTAGTGCTCGACGATCGACTCGGTGTAGGTGATCGCCGGGGTTCGCTCCACGAGCAGGCGGTAGCGCTCCTCGGCCTGACGCACGCCTTCCTGGGCTTGCATGCGCTCCGTGATGTCGATCATGAACCCGAGGAAGTGATCGAGTTGCCCGTCGTCACGCAGAACCGGGGTCGACGTGTCGTGGATCCATCGGTAGACGCCGTCCGCCGCCTGCATCCGGTAGACCTCATCGAACGTCGAGACGTCGGCAGCCTCGAGCACCCCCGACGCCTCGAGCCTCGCCAGGTCGTCGGGGTGGATCAACGTGAACCAGAACGCGGGGTCGGCGAGGAACCGATCGGGTTCGTAGCCGAGGATCGCGCGAACCTGCGGGCTGACGAACTCCATGCGGACGTCGCCCGGCGCGACCACCGCGTCGACGTACGTGACGGCCGGGATGTGTTCGATCACCTGGCGCCAGCGCCGTTCCGCGACCCGACGTTCATCATCGACGCGTTGGCGGGATACCGCGGCGCCGATCAGCGTGGCCGCCGCGCGCAGAGCATCGAGCTGGGAACTCCAACCTCGCTCGCGCTCGCAGTCCTCGAACCCGATCGTGCCCCACCACCGGTCCCCTTCGAAGATCGGGTGCTCGGCGATCGAGACGACGCCGTGCGTCATGAACCCCAGTCGCTCCGCCTCGGGCAGGTCGGCGATGCGGCTCACGACGGGTTCTCCGCGCGCGAGGACCGCAGCCCACCGCGCGAGCCCGTCGTCCCACGAGGCCCCCTCGAGGGACGGCCCCCACCGCGGACCCACGCCCGGGGCGCACCATGCGTGGCGCATCGTGCCAAGCAGGCGACCGGTCGCGTCGGTGCGGTTCTCGATCACGAAGGACCGCGACGCCCACGCGGCAAGACCCATGCGCTCGAGCACCTCGTCTGCCGCTTCCCGCCAGTCGGCGGCGAGCAGGAGACGCTCGGCGGCGTCGGCGACCGCCTCGAGCACGGCGGCATGGCGCACGGGCTCGCCCGTGGCCGTATCCACCATGTCGCCTCCTCTCGCACGGTCCGCGATGCGCGCGCATACGGACAGAACCCCGAAGGGTCACATGTCGTGTATCGGCCGATGGTGGCCGGGGTGTAGGGCTTCCGACCCGTCAGGAAGGTTCGGGCACGAGGCCGGGTGCGGTTCCGGCGGAGGGCATCTCGCCGGACCCCGGCCATCTGGCGCGCGACTTCGCGGCCAGCTTGAACATCAACTCGACCGCCTTCGGGTCCTCGGAGGCGGGCCGAGCCTCGACGACGCCGTCGGCGAGGGCCCGTCGCCAGATGTCCGCGCCCCGATCCGTCCGCACGATGGTGAGCGTCCAGCCCTCGGACTGACCGAGTCCGCCGAACGAGATGTCGGCGTGCTCTGCGGCGAAGTCGGGGCAGCGCAGGCACCCCGGCCGTGTGTACCGGTGGGCCTCCTTCAACGAGTACGTGTGCTCGTCGCCGTCGTCGGTGTAGAAGAGCAGCTTGCCCTTCACGTTCACCCGAACGAGATGGTCGAGATCGAGCCCCAGCTCGTTCTGAGCGATGTCGACCATGAGCCCGTCGTAGGTGAACGTCTTCGAACACAACAGCCCGAGCGTCCAAGCGATCTTCTTCCGCCACTTGTTCACGCGGCGCGCCTCCATCGACCCTGTCACGCTCGCCTGGCAGCTCATGCCCACGAGCGCGACGTTCGACAGCCCCAACTCCGCGGCCTGCAGCAGGGCCAGCGGGTTCGCCGAGTAGGTGTAGCGGGAACCCGCCGTGTCGAGCACACCCTGCGCATCCATGACGACCGTGGGCTCGGCGTCCCATGGCCGCTCATCGGAGAGCTTGGATGTGCATGCTCCGTCGATCTCGCCGGTCGCCAGACCCCAGATCAGGAGGGCCGAGACCACGCCGCCGTCCTGGCCGCTCATCAGCGCCTCGGGCGCCGCGGCGCGCGCGAGCACGATCTCGCGGTGCTTGCCGATCACCTCGTCGGGTGTCCGCGCCATGCCGAACAGCGTCGTGTCGATCTCGGCTTCCCAGTCGCGGAACCGCGGACACGCGAGGGTGCAGAGCGAGCAACCCTTGTCGCCGTGGGAACAGCGGTCTGGTCCTTCGTCCTGCAGTTGGACAGGCAGGTTGTCCTCGTAGCCGAGCACGTTGAACGGACAGGCGACGATGCACGCCGTACACCCCGTGCAGAGCCCCGTGATCACGACCTCGTCGTAGAGGTGCTTCCACTGGGTCTTGTCGGTGGGCGCCGGCATCGGCGGCAGCATAGCCCACGGTGTCGCCTCGACCTCCTCGTGCGTCGCGGCTCAGGCGCTCCTGGGATAGGCTCGGTCGTCAAGCGCCTCGGACGGTCGGTGCAAGCGAGGAGGGAGACCGATGGACCTACCACGCGTTCGGCTGACCATGCTGTTCGCGGTAGTCATCGCGGCGACCCTGGTCCTCGGGGCGTGTTCGAGCGACTCGGACGGAGGCGACTCAGACACCACGGAGACCGAGTCGGATGTCGGCGATCTCGCGCCCGGGTCGGCCGCGATCAACATCGTCGACCTCACGTTCGAACCCACCACGATCACGGTCGCCGCCGGATCGACCGATATCGCGATCACGAACGCCGACACAGTCGACCATACGTTCACGCTCGACGACGACACCGTCGATGCGGCGGTCTCCGCGGGTCAGAACATCACCGTCACCGTCGATCTGTCGGCGTCGGTGGGGTTCCACTGCGAGATCCACCCCTCCATGACGGGAACCCTGCAGGTCGCGTGACGCCGGGGCGAGGCGTCGAACGGCTCAGATGCTGAAGGAATCACCGCAGGCGCACTCGTGCTTGGCCTGCGGGTTCACCATCCTCAGCCCGCCGTCCATCATCGAGTCGTTGAACTCGAGCGTGGATCCGGTGACGATCGGCGCGCTCGCCGCGTCGATCAGCACCTTGAAGCCCCCCGGCCCCTCGGCGACGTGGTCCCCTTCGGCCGGTGCGTCCTCGAGCGTCAGCGCGTAGCTGAACCCCGAACACCCACCCGCCGTCACCCGGACGCGCAGGGCGGCGTCGGGCCGGCCATCACGCTCGGCCAGCGCGCGCGCCTTCGCGGCCGCGGCGTCGGTGATCGTGATCAGGGGCGTGGTGGCGTCGGTGTCCATCCCCACAAGGATACGCGGGAGCGCGACGTCCGATGCGAATCCTAGGCGAGCGAGGCAGCGAACATGCGTACGTAGGCCCTCGCCCCGGCGACGAGCTCATCGACCGGCACCCACTCGTCGGCGGTGTGGGCCACCGTGAGCGAGCCTGGACCGCAGATCACGGTCGGGATGTCCGCCTGGTTGATGTAGAAGCGCGCATCGGTGATCCCCGTGAATCCCACCAGGTCGGGCGCGGTGCCCGTCGTCGCCCGGACGGCCTCGACCGCGATCCGCGCGATGTCGGTATCGGGCGATGCCTCGGCGGCGTCGGTCCACTCCCGGAGCAGAACCTCGATCTCGACCTCGGAGTGCTCGCTCCGCAGCGAGTCGACGATCGTCAGGAACGGTGCCCGCACCGCGTCAGGGTCGGTCTCGCCGGGCACGATACGCCGGTCGATGTCGACCGCACACCGGTCCGGCACGACGTTGGGGGCGCTGCCCCCTTCGATGATGGCGGCGTTGACCGTCGGGCGACCCACGAGCGGGTGTTCGATGTCGGGGAGCACTTCGGGCAGCCGCAGCAGGAACCGGGCCATCGACGTGATCGCGTTCACGCCTCGGTGAGGCTGCGAGCCATGGGCTGCCTTCCCGAAGGCTGTGGCCGTGAACCATGCGCCCCCTCGCTCGGCGAGCCCGACCTGCAGCTCACTCGGTTCACCCACGATCGCGGCGTCCTGGGTCAGCAGGCCACGTTCCCAGAGCACCCTCGTGCCGTGCACGCCGGCGAGCTCCTCGTCGGCCGCCAGGTGGAAGACGAGCGACCCGGCCAGCGGCGTGCCGGCCCGACGCAGCGCCGACGCCGCAGCGAGGGCGGCCCCGATCGGACCCTTCATGTCCGCGGCGCCGCGGCCGACGAGGCGACCGTCGTCGTCGATGTCTCCGGCCCACGGATCGTGCCGCCATGTGTCGAGGGAACCCGCAGGCACGACGTCGAGGTGGCCGTTCCACGCGAGGCTGGGCCCCTTCTCGGTGCCGAGCGATGCCACCACGCTTGGGCGCCCCGCTTCCGAACGAACGATCTCGGGCTTCGCTCCCACTCCTGTGAGGATGTCGCTCGCGACGGCCGCCGCCCGATCCTCCGTGCCGCCCGGGTTCTCGCTCTTCGCGGCGATCAGTGCGCGCGTGTAGGCGAGCACCTCGTCGGGATCGACGGCGGCCGCGGCGGCGTCGAGCACGGCCTCCTCTACCATGGCGCGCGATGCTACACGCCGATGCGCTCGCGTCGCTCGCCGCTTCGCTCGACGACGACCCGTCGCCGTCGCCCGGGGCCGACGACCGCCTCGCGGCGGTGCTCGCCCCGATCGTGCTCGAGCCGGCCCCGGCTCTCGTGTTCACGGTGCGCGCGGCCGCGCTCTCGCGTCACGCCGGGGAGATCTCCTTCCCGGGAGGGTTGCAGGATCCGGGTGAGACCCTCGCCGAGACCGCGTTGCGGGAGGCGCATGAGGAGATCGGGCTCGATCCGGCCCTGCCCCGTCTGCTCGGCGCCTTGCCCCCCGTGCACACGTTCGTGAGTGGCATCCTCGTGGTGCCGTTCGTCGGCGCGATCGACCGCGCACCGGCGTTCACGCTGAACGAGGCCGAGATCGACGAGGTGCTGGTGTTCGGCATCGAACGCCTCGCGTCGGCCGAGCGGACGGTGAGCTATGACCGCCCGGACGGGCACACCTGGCGAGGGTTCGCGTACGAGCTCGAGGGACACACCGTGTGGGGAGCGACCGGATGGATGCTCCACACGTTGCTGGAGACGATCAGGGAGGAGACAACGTGGCCGATGCCGTGAACGCGGTGGCTCCGGAGGATCGAGAGCTGCGCATCCTGTTGGGGGAGGCCCGCACGATCGCCGTGGTGGGGCTGTCGTCGAGGCCCGGGCGTCCGTCGCTCGACGTCGCCGCGTACCTGCAACAGCGTGGCTACCGCATCGTGCCCGTGAACCCCCGGGAGACCGAGGTGCTCGGTGAACGAGCCTATCCGTCGTTGCGTGACATCCCCGAGGACCTGGCGATCGACGTGGTGGACGTGTTCCGCCGCGCGGAGGACACGCCGCCGATCGCGAGCGACGCCGTCGCGATCGGCGCGAAGGTGCTGTGGCTGCAGGACGGCATCGTGAACGAGGAGGCGTACCGCATCGCCACCGAGGCGGGCCTCGAGGTCATCATGGGCGTGTGCATCAGGCGCACCGACCAACGACTGCATCGGGAGGGGACCGCATGACCGCGTGGGAGTACTTCGTCGCGCCGCTGCTCGAGCACAACCCGGGAGAGATCCTGAACACGTTCGGCGACGACGGCTGGGAACTGGTCTCGGTCGTGGCGCAGTCGACGCCTTCGGGGGCGCGCTCCACGGTCGCCTACATGAAGCGGCCGAAGCTCGCCTGACCGCTCATCGATCGTCGCCGGGATCGCCTTTCCGGAGCCGGCGACCGGCCACGAACCGGGCGCCGAGCGCGCCCGCCAGCGCGGCGAGCGCGGCGACCGCGATCCACGGACGCAACGCGTCGCCGTCGTCCGCCGTGGCCACCACCTGCGGCGAGGGGGTGGCCGACGGTGAGTCGGGCCGCGCCGGGGTCGGGGCGGATCCGCTCATCCCCTCGAGGCGCAGGGTCCAGATCGAGTCCGCGGTGGCGACGTAGAGGGCATCGTCCCGCCCGAGCAGCACGTCGGTCACCCCCGCCGGGAACCGAGCGATCTCCTCGGCATCAACGGCGGTGTCCGCCGATGTGGGCACACGCCACAGTCGCCCGTCGAACGATCCGAACCACAGGTCGCCGCCAGCGACCGCGCACCCGGTGAGGGCGATCGTGTCGCGAAAGACCAGGAGGGGATCGATGAACTCGTCTTCGTCGGAGATGCCCGTGACCGCCGGCCAGCCGTAGTTTCCGCCCGGCTCGATCACGTTCACCTCGTCGTCGACGTCGGGGCCGTTCTCCGTCTCCCAGAGTGTCCCGGTCGCTGGATCGACGCAGAGGCCGAACGAGTTCCGGTGCCCGATCGACCAGACGGGGTTGTCGGGTCCGAACGGGTTGTCCGGTGGTACGTCCCCTGCGGCCGTCAGCCGCGCGATCTTGCCGCCGATATCGGTCTCGTCCTGGGCCCGATCCGCTTCGTGCGCCTCACCCAGGGCCACGAACAACGAGCCGTCGGCACCGAACGCGAGATCCCCGCCGTTGTGGTAGCCGGCGACGGCGCTGATGCCGTCGAGGAGCGTCTCGGGCTGACCCTCGGCGACCGGACCGGCCGCCCGTACGCGGACGAGCCGGTTCAGACCGTCCCTCGGGTCGGAGCGGTAGAGGTAGACCCACGGGTCGCGCTCGAAGTCCGGATGCACCGCGATGCCGAGCAATCCACGCTCCGCGTCGCCGATCACCGGAAGGGTGATGAAGGGCTGATCGACCAGCCGTCCATCTGGTGCGACGACCCGCACGTTGCCGGTCTCCTTCTCCGTGAACAGCAGCGTGCCGTCGGGCAGGAACGCCATGTTCGTCGGGAACGCGAGATCGTCGAGGAACGGCCGCGGCTCGAGACCCGCGGCCGCCGCCGGGGTGGCGAGGGTCGCAGCGATCAGGATCGTCGCGGCCGCGAGTCTGGCGTGGCGCATCCATCGACGGTATCGCGAGATGGCACGATGGCGGGGTTCACGACGAGAGGGACGCGGTGTACACGATCGATCACGCGGTGTTGGCGGTGTCGGATCTCGACCGAGCGGGAGAGCGTTTGCACCGTGATCTCGGCCTCGCGTCGGTCCCCGGCGGGGTGCACCCCCGATGGGGGACGGGGAACCGCATCGTGCCCCTCGGTGACAGCTACATCGAGCTCATCGCCGTCGTCGACCACGATGTGGGCAGCTCGACCTCGCTGGGTCGGGCGCTGTTGGCGTCGTCTGACGGCGGGCGAGACCGGTGGTTCGCCATCTGCCTGTCGGATACCGAGCTCGAGGTGACGGCCCGACGGCTCGGGCTGCAGGTGGAGGCCGGCGCCCGCAGACGACCCGACGGGGTCGAGCTCCGGTGGCGCGGCGCAGGCATCGACGACGGGGCTCGCGATTCATGGCTGCCGTTCTTCATCGCATGGGACGTGCCCGCCGAGCTGCACCCCGGACGCACGGCGATCCGCCACGAGGCCGACGTCACGGGGATCGCGAGCGTGGACATCGCGGGCGACCACGTACGCCTGCGCGAGTGGCTCGGACCCGAGGGCGACGGCCTGCCGTTCGACGTGTCCGACGGCGATCCCCAGATCCGAGCTGTGGACCTCTCACTCGGGGACGGCACGACGCTCAGCCTCTGAGGCAACCCGGGCCGGGCTCAGTCTGGTCGGTGGCCCACGACGGCACGGAGGCCGACGGGCAGCGTCTCGTCCCCGAACGCCGGTCCGACGGTCGCCTCCACGCCGTGCTCGGCGAGCAGGACCGGCACGAGCGAGGTGTCGACCATCACGTTGTCGTGCCGCTCGTCGTCCCGCCGCCAGGAGCCGTCGTCCTCGCGGATGAACGTGGCCATCCGGCGCACGAACCGGTCGGGGGAGGGCACTGAGAACTCGGTCACGATCGCCCAATCCTCGCCGACCCACCCCCTGCTGGGCTGGTCGATGCGGGTCGCGGCCCACTCGAGGTCGCAGAGGTCGATCGCGAGCACACCGCCTGGCCGCAACGCGTTCGCGATCGCGATGAGCGCGCGATCGATCGCCTCGGCGTTCGGCAGGTAGCTGAGCGCGTGTCCGACCGAGACGATCGCGTCCGCGCGAGGGATCGGATCGTGCGGCAGGGTCAGGAGGCGGATCTCCTCGGCCCCGCCGGCGACCTCTCGGGCGAGATCGAGCATCGCGGGTGAGGCGTCGGTCGCGATCATCCGGTGGCCGGCGCCGATCAGGTGCCTCGTCAGCAGCCCGCTGCCGCACCCGAGCTCGACGACGAGACCGTCACGCGCCCGGACAGGTTCGAGCAGCGCCAGGATGCCCGGTGCGCAGTCGTCGGCATGGAACCCGAACCCCCGATGGTGCACGAGGGCAAGATCGTGCCGGTAGTAGGGCTCGTCGCTCATGGGTCCCTCGGCGGCACGCTCACGGTTGGCCCGTGAGGGCCCGGTCGAGGTCCTCGATCAGGTCGTCGGGGTGCTCGATGCCCACGGAGAGACGCACGAGGTCGCCCGGCACCTCGAGGGGCGACCCGGCCACGCTCGCGTGGGTCATCGGCCCGGGCACCTCGATCAGCGACTCGACCCCACCGAGCGATTCCGCCAGGAAGAACAGCTCGGTTCGCTGGGCGACGGCGAGGGCGCGTTCGGGGCTCGCCACCCGGAACGACACCATGCCGCCGAAATCCGCCATCTGGCGGGTGGCGACCTCGTGTCCGGGATGATCCTCGAGTCCCGGGTAGAACACCCGGGTGACGGCAGGGCTGGTCCGCAGGTACCCGGCGATCGCCCTGGCCCCGGCGCAGTGGGCTCGCATCCGCACGGCGAGCGTCTTCAGGCCGCGCAGGGCGAGGTAGCTGTCCATCGGCCCGGGCACGGCTCCCACCGCGTTCACGAGGAAGCCGAGCCGCTCGATCCATTCCTCGTCGCTCGTCACGATCGCGCCGCCGATCAGGTCGGAGTGGCCACCCACGTACTTCGTCACGCTGTGCACGACGGCATCGGCGCCGAGGGCGAGCGGCCGCTGCAGGGCGGGCGTGGCGAACGTGTTGTCCACCACCACGCGGATACCGTGCTCGTGAGCGACCGCGCTGACCGCCCCGATGTCGACGATCTTGAGCAGCGGGTTCGACGGGGTTTCGATCCAGACGAGCTTCGTGGCAGGCGTCAGCGACGACGAGAGCGCGCCGAGGTCACCGAGATCGACGGTCGAGAACGAGAGCCCCCAGTCGCCCAGCACCTTCGACAACAGTCGGTACGTCCCCCCGTAGACATCGTCGGCGAGCACCACGTGGTCGCCGGGGCGAAGGGTCAGCAGCAACGTGGTCTCGGCCCCGAGCCCGCTTGAGAACGCGAAGCCTCGCGCCCCATCCTCGAGCGAGGCGAGGGCTTGCTGGAAAGCCTCCCTCGTGGGGTTCCCCCCGCGCGCGTAGTCCCAGACCTTCGGGGAACCGACCTCGGGTTGTGCGTACGTCGAGGTCTGGTAGATGGGCACGTTCACCGCGCCGTACGGGGCGTCTGGATCCTGACCCGCATGGATCGCCCTCGTCTCGAATCGACGTCGATCGTCGGCGTCTTCGTCATGCATCGGCACCCTCCTCATCGCATCTCCGGCGGCGGCTTCCACCCGCGGGCCGCGAGCTCCTCGAGCGCCTCGGCGCCCTCACGGGCGCGCTTCCACAGCATGGCCTTGCGCTTCGCATCGTGACCGGGGGCGAACTCCCCGCGGACGAGCCGGTCGCAGGCCGGGTCACCGCATGCGCAGTAGGTGAACAGGGGATCCGCCGCGCGCGGCGCGGCCGTGCCCGGGCGGTACGGCGTGGCCGGCAGCGCTGCCGACGGCACCACGATCACGCCCTCTCGCGGATCGCCGGGAGCGAATCGCCTTCCGTCGAGGGCATACAGCCCTGTGAGTGCGGCGAGGGCAGCGTCGACGCGATCGGCGGATCCGAGCTCGTCGGTGCGCACGCCTTGGGCCCGGAGCACGGCCGTGCGCCAGACGTGCTTGCGCGTCCCCCTCGGGGGGAGGCAGCCCGCCAGCACGACCGCGGTCGCATGTGGGAAGACCTCGAGGGCCTTCCCCTCGGGGCTGCCGGCCGAATACGTCGGGAACCCGGCCGCCGCCGCCTGCACGAACACGTCGAAGCCGACCTCCATCCACGCGAAGAATCGATTGCCCCTGCCGTGCGCCTCGCTGGGGGTGTTGAACGACGAGATGTTGAGGGCCGCCAGCTGGCGCTCGGTGAGTCGAGAGCGCCCCGATGGTGCCCAACGCGGCGGGGAGTCGATCGCGACGACGTCGGGCCGCAGGTCGCGGATCACGTGCTCTACGTCACGGACGTGCACGCGTGACGAGACGTGCAGGGGCACGCGGCGCTCGTCGAGCAGCACGATGTCGAGGCCTTTGCCGACGCCGACGTCGATGCCCAGCGACCGCACCGCAGCCGCTACCGCTGCGCCCGGCGATGGGCGATGAAGTCGAGAAGGTCGCTCCGTGTGAGGACGCCGAGCACCTGGCCGGCCTTCGCGACGAGCACCGCGGGCGCCTGCTCGAGCTGAGCGAAGGCCGTCTCGATCGGTTGGTCCCACTCCACGAACGGGATCGGCGGCGCCATGACCTCGGCGACGTCGGCCTGCAGCGCGTCGGGATCGCGGAAGACCCGCTCGAGCAGCTCGCGGTCTCGGATCGATCCCACGAACTGCGTGACGTCGGCCGACTCCTCGCGCACGACGGGCGCCTGAGAGATCGAGCTCGCCTGCAGCACGTCGACCGCCTGCCGCACCTTGTCGTGTGCGTTCACGGTGATCAGGGGCGGCAGCTCGGCGCCCTTGGACGAGAGCACCTGCTCCACGGTCGTCACCTCGGGCCCCTCGAGGAACCCGTACTGGCGCATCCAGCCGTCGGAGTACAGCTTCGAAAGGTAGTTGCGACCGGTATCGGGCAACAGGACGACGATCGTGGTGTCGTCGCCGTAGTCCCGCGCGACCTCGAGCGCCGCGTAGATCGCTGAACCGCATGAGCCGCCGACGAGGATGCCTTCCTGTCGCGTCACGGCCCGGGCCATGAGGAAGGCGTCCCGGTCGGGCACCCGGACCCAGCGGTCGACGACGTCGGGATCGAACGTCTCCGGGAAGAAGTCCTCGCCGATGCCCTCGGTGAGGTATGGGCGTGGCTCGTCGCCCGTGTACACCGAGCCCTCGGTGTCGGCGCCCACGATCACGATGTCGGGGTTCTGCGACTTCAGGAAGCGTCCGACACCGGTGACCGTGCCCCCTGTGCCGACCCCTGCGACGAAGACGTCGATGCGTCCGTCCGTCTGGTCCCAGATCTCCGGACCGGTCGTCTCGAAGTGCGTGGCCGGATTCTCCTGATTGAAGTACTGGTTCGGCTGGAACGCGCCGGGGATCTCGTCGGCGAGTCGGGACGCGACCGAGTAGTACGACTCCGGCGACTCCCGTGGCACGGCGGTCGGCGTGATGATCACCTCGGCGCCGTACGCCCGCAGCAGCGAGATCTTCTCCTGGCTCATCTTGTCGGGCATCACGAAGATGCAGCGGTATCCGCGGATCGCCGCCGCGATCGCGAGCCCGTGCCCGGTGTTGCCCGATGTGGGTTCGACGATCGTGCCACCGGGGCGCAGCGTGCCCGACCGTTCGGCTGCCTCGATCATGCGGATGCCGATGCGGTCCTTCACCGACCCGCCCGGGTTCAGCATCTCGACCTTGGCCAATATCGTCGGGCGCAGCCCGCGCGTGACCGACCGCAGGCGCACGAGGGGGGTATCCCCCATCGCGTCGAGGAACGTATCGAGCACCCGCATCGAACCGACCCCCCTTGCGCAGTAGGTGCGGCTATCGTGCCACGCGGGACCGACCTGCGTCCGCGCGCCCTCGTTCATGCCTCGCCGGGATGCTCGGACATGCTTCACCTCGCGGGATAAAGTGCCGAATCCATGAACCGACGCACGCGGCGACGCCCATGACCCACCGGAACGCGCCGCCGATGACCGATGGTCGCGCGGGGGCGCGCGGGATGAGGACGATGGTGTGAACGAGGGCAACCGCATCGACGAGGACGAGATCGAGACCGCCGCCGAGGGCAATGGTGGCGGCGAGAGCTTGCTCGTCGTCGACGATGATCCTTTCATCGCCAGGCTGCTCGAGATCGAGCTGCGTGCTGCCGGTTACGACGTGCGCGTCGCCGCCGACGGCGCGCTGGCGCTCGAAGCGGCTCGGGAACGGCGCCCCGATCTCGTGCTCGCCGACGTGATGATGCCGAACATGGACGGCTTCGAGCTGACCCGTCGTCTCCGGCAGGATCCGAGCACGGCCACCGTCTCGGTGATCATGCTCACCGCTCGAGGGCTCTCCGCCGACAAGCTGGAGGGCTTCGCGATCGGCGCCGACGACTACATCGTCAAGCCGTTCGACACCCCGGAGCTCCTCGCGCGCATCCGGGGCGTGCTGCGCCGCTCGCGCGATACGCGCACACAGTCGCCGCTCACCGGACTGCCCGGCAACGTCCGTATCGAGGAGGAGATCGACGCCCGCCTCGCGCGTTCGGACCCGTTCGCGATCCTCTACGCCGACCTCGACAACTTCAAGGCGTACAACGACCACTACGGGTTCATGCGGGGCGACGAGGTGATCCAATCGTCGGCACGGTTGATCGGCGAGGCGGCCCGCGGGGCGTCCGACGGCGCGGCATTCGTCGGTCACGTCGGCGGTGACGACTTCGTGGTGGTGGTCGCTCCCGAGCGGGCGGAGGTGGCCGCGAACGCGATCGTGGCGGCTTTCGACGAGGCGGCGCCCGGCTTCTTCGACGAGACCGACCGCGAACGCGGCTTCATCGAGGTCACGAACCGTAGGGGCGAGTTGCAGCGGTTCGGTGTTCTGACCCTGTCGATCGGTATCGCGACCACGGCCAAACGGGCCTTCCAGCACTACGCCGAGGCAGTCGCCGTTGCGACCGAGATGAAGCAGTACACGAAGGGGTCGGAGACCTCGTCGTGGGCTGTGGACCGCCGCGCCGGCGAGTAGTTCCCGGGCGAGCGATCAGGGAAGCGGCCCGGGCTCCGCGAGGAAGAACCCTTGCCCGTAGCCCACGCCCAGCTCGCGCAGCGTCGCGAGCTCGCCCGCCGTCTCGATGCCCTCGGCGACGAGCGAGAACCCCATCTCCACGGCGAACGAGACGAGCGCCGTCGCGAGCGCCCGCTTCGCGCGGTCAGTGTCGATGTCGCGGGTGAGGCTCATGTCGAGCTTCACGATGTCGGGCGCGATGCGCACCGTGTGTCGCAGGCTCGCGAAGCCCGCGCCGGCGTCATCGATCGCCACCCTCGCTCCCCGAGCCCGCAGCGGGGCGAGCGCATCGACGAGGTCGTCGTAGTCCTCGACCGCCTCGTGCTCGGTGATCTCGAGCACCAGCCGATCGGCGAGTGGCTCGATGAGCGTGGCCAGATCGGTCGAGACGGCGGCGCGATGCGAGCAGTTCACGGCGAGGTAGACGCCGGGGTCCATCTTCGGTACCGCGCGCAAAGCGTGCGTCAAGGTGGTCAGCTCCAGCTGCACGCCGAGCGCCAGTGACACCGCCTCGGCGAACCACTCGTTCGGTGGCCGGGGCGGAGGCGTGGAGAAGCGCGCGAGCGCTTCGAGTCCCACCGTGGCGCCGGTCGTGAGGTCGACGATCGGCTGGAACGCCATCGAGACGCCATCGCCGTCGACGAACCGCTGGATCTCGGCACGGCGTGCGTCGAGCTGTTCGCGCTCGTCATCCTCGCGGCGCAGCTGCTTCGTGAGCTCCGACACGATGCCGGCGATCACCTCGGTCGACAGGCTCGCGCCGCCCGCCATCACCTTCTGGATCGAGCCGACGATCTCCTCGCCGCCGGTCCCCTTCACGAGGTAGCCGACCGCGCCTGCCCGGAGCATCTCGAGGACCGTCGGCCGGTCCTCGAAGGCCGAGAGCGCGATCACGCGGGTGTCGGGGGAGCACCGGGCGATCTCACGCGCCGCCCGGGCGCCGCCGCCGGCCGGCATCGAGACGTCGACGAGCGCGACGTCGGGCCGCTCGTCGTTCGCGAGGGCGATCGCTTCGTCGGCGTCGCCCGCCGTGCCGATCAGCGTCAGGTCGTCCTCGTGCTCGAGCAGGTCGGCGAGGGCGCCCCGCAGCGCCGGTTCGTCGTCGGCGATCAGCACACGGATCTGCTCGGTCACGAGCCCGCCGGCGCCGCCGGCATCGTAGGGGGAAGTTCCGACGGCCATCGGGGGGACGCTACCCGGCCTGAACGGGCCACTCAAGCATCTCGGTCACGGAGTCAGCGTCGGAACACGGCGAGGGAGCATGCCGTCGCAGTAGCATCGCGCCGGGAAGACAGCCGCCGTGCCGTGGAGGGGACGCGATGACCGGTCGAGAGATCCGTGCGCCACGTGGCGGCGATCTGTCGTGCCGTTCCTGGCCGCAGGAAGCGGCGATGCGCATGTTGATGAACAACCTTGACCCCGAGGTGGCCGAGCGGCCCCAGGACCTGGTCGTGTACGGCGGCACCGGCAAGGCCGCCCGCAGTTGGGAGGCGTTCGACGCGATCGTGCGCACGCTCCGGACGCTGGCCGACGACGAGACCCTGCTCGTGCAGTCGGGCAAGCCGGTCGCGGTCTTCCGCACCCACGACATGGCCCCTCGAGTGCTGATCTCGAACTCGATGCTCGTGCCCAAGTGGGCCGACTGGGAGACGTTCCGGGCGCTCGAGGCGCAGGGGCTCACGATGTACGGGCAGATGACGGCGGGGTCGTGGATCTACATCGGTACCCAGGGCATCCTGCAGGGCACGTACGAGACACTCGCCGAGTGTGCTCATCAGCACTTCGGCGGGTCGCTCGCCGGCACCGTGACGCTCACGGGCGGCCTCGGCGGCATGGGCGGCGCGCAACCGCTCGCGGTCACGATGAACGACGGTGTCGCGCTCTGCATCGAGGTCGATCCAGCTCGCATCGAGCGACGGATCTCGACCCGCTACCTCGATCGTCAGACCGGCGATCTCGATGAAGCGCTGCGGTGGGCCGACGAGGCCAAGGCCGCGCGCGACGCGGTGTCGATCGGGCTCGTGGGCAACTGCGCCGAGGTGGTGCCCGAACTCGTCGCCCGCGGCTGGCAGCCCGACGTCGTCACCGACCAGACCTCTGCCCACGACCCGCTCGGCGGCTACGTGCCCGCTGCGCTTTCGCTCGCCGAGGCCGCTGAGCTCCGCGAGCGAAACCCCGGCGAGTACGTGCGCCGTGCGGAGGCATCGATGGCCGCCCACGTCGAGGCGATCGTGGCCCTCGCAGCCCGCGGAGGGATCGCGTTCGACTATGGGAACAACCTGCGCGCAGGTGCGGAAGCCGGCGGGCTTCCGCACGGCGTCGCGTTCAGCTACCCCGGGTTCGTGCCGGCGTTCGTGCGGCCGCTGTTCTGTGAGGGCAAGGGTCCGTTCCGGTGGGCGGCGCTCTCGGGCGACCCGGCCGACATCGCCGCGACCGACGCCGCCGTGGTCGAGCTGTTCCCCGACGACGACCGCCTGCAACGATGGCTGCACCTCGCGTCCGAACGGGTGGCATACCAGGGGCTGCCCGCCCGCATCTGTTGGCTGGGCTACGGCGAGCGCGACCGCGCAGGGACACGGTTCAACGAGCTCGTCGCCTCGGGCGCCGTGAGTGCCCCGATCGTGATCGGGCGCGACCACCTCGACGCCGGTAGCGTCGCGAGCCCGAACCGCGAGACCGAGGCGATGCGCGACGGGTCCGACGCGGTCGCCGACTGGCCGATCCTGAACGCCCTCGTGAACACGGCCGCGGGCGCTCACTGGGTGAGCGTGCACCACGGGGGCGGCGTGGGCATCGGCTCCTCGATCCACGCCGGCATGGTCGTCGTGGCCGATGGCACGGCGAACGCTGCCGAGCGCCTCGAGCGGGTGCTCACCTCGGATCCCGGCATGGGTGTGGTCCGCCACGTGGACGCGGGATACGAGCGGGCGATCGAGGTCGCCGACGATCGCGGAGTGCGCGTGCCGATGCAGGAGGCCGAGTGAGCGATACACACATCGTGGCGATGGGCGGTGGGCAGTGGCCGGACGACCCGGTCTACCGGTTCATCTTCGGCCTGACGGGCGCGGCGCGCCCCAAGGTGCTGTACGTACCGACGGCAGTCGGCGACTCCGATCGGGCGGTGGCCTCGTTCTACCGGTCGTTCCCATCCCACTCGTTCGAGCCGAGCGATCTCGCGTTGTTCCATCGCACGGTCGAGGACCTGCGCTCGTTCGTGCTCACCCACGACGTCGTGTTCGTGAGCGGGGGCAACACCCTGAACCTGCTCGCGATCTGGCGCGCGCATGGCCTCGATGAGATCCTTCGGGAAGCCTGGGACGCGGGTGTCGTGCTCGCGGGAGGCAGTGCCGGTGCCAACTGCTGGTTCGAGGCATCGACGACCGACTCCTACCTGTTGGGGCGGGCCGACCCGCTTCCCGACGGATTGGGGTTCGTGCCGGGAAGCTTCTGTCCCCACTTCGACTCCGAGGCGTCGCGCCGACCCGAGTACCGGCGCCTCGTCGGGGAAGGCGTGCTGCCACCCGGTCTCGCGTGCGACGACCTCGCGGCGGTGCACCTCGTGGGGACCGAGGTCGCCGAGGTGCTGGTCTCCGATCCGGCCGCCGGCGCCCGGCGGGTCGAGCCGGGGGAGCACGGCGACGTCGTCGAGGCCCCGCTCGAGACGCGACTGCTGGCGGCATCGGCATGACCGTCGCGATCGGTGGCCGGCTCGAGGCGTCCGACGTGGTGGCTGTCGCCGGCGGGGCGCCCGTCTCCTTCGGTGACGACGCCCGGGCGAAGGTCGCGTCGGCGCGTGTGGTGATCGACGATGCCGTCGCGAGCGGCGCCACGATCTACGGGGTCACGACCGGGTTCGGGGCGCTCGCCCACACCCGTGTCGATCCGGCGCAGGCCTCGACGCTGCAACATGGCATCGTGCGATCACACGCGACAGCCGTGGGCACGCCCCTGCCGCGTGAAGAGGCGCGCGCGATGCTCCTGCTGCGAGCCCACGTGCTGGCCCTCGGGCATTCCGGAGTGCGGCCCGAGGTGGTCGGCCTGATGGTCTCGATGCTGAACGAAGACGTGATCCCGGCCGTGCCCCAACAGGGATCGCTCGGGGCGTCCGGCGACCTCGCCCCGCTCGCGAACCTCGCCCTGCCGCTGATCGGCCACGGTGAGGTGCTGGCCCCTGAAGGCGGCACGGAACCGGCCCCCGCTGCGATGGCCCGCGCCGGGCTCTCGCCGCTGATGCTCGAGGCGAAGGAAGGACTCGCCCTCGTGAACGGCACCCAGGGCATGCTCGCGATCGGCATCCTGGCGACCGAGCGCGCCGCGTCGCTCGCACGAACCGCCGACGTCGTCGCGGCGATGACGATCGAGGCGTCGCTCGGCACCGACCGTCCCTTCGACGAGCGGTTGCAGGCGCTGCGGCCACACCCCGGACAGGCCGCGAGTGCTGCGAACCTCCGCCGGCTGCTTTCCTCGTCTCCCGTCCTCGCCTCCCACCGGGAGTCCGCGCACCTCGTGCAGGACGCGTACTCGCTGCGGTGCGCGCCGCAGGTGCACGGCGCGACCCGCGACGCGCTCGCGTACGCGAGCGGTGTGCTCGCGATCGAGATGAACAGCGTGAGCGACAACCCGATCGTGCTGCCCGACGGCGGCGAGGTCATGAGTGGGGGGAACTTCCACGGGCAGCCGGTGGCTGTGGCGCTCGACACTGTGGCGACCGCGCTCGTCTCGCTCGCGTCGATCTCCGAGCGCCGGCTCTACCGCCTGCTCGACGAGCATCAGTCCAACGGGCTGCCGCCGTTCCTCGTGCACGGCTCCGGGCTGAACTCCGGCTTCATGCTCGTGCAGTACACGGCTGCTTCACTCGTGAGCGAGTGCAAGTCGCTCGCGCACCCTGCCTCGGTCGATTCGATCCCCTCGAGCGCCGGGCAGGAGGACCACGTGAGCATGGGCATGACGTCGGCCCGGCATGCGCGCGAGGTCGTCTCGAACGCCGAGACCGTGATCGCCCTCGAGGCGCTCGCGGCCGCGCAGGCGCTCGACCTGCGGGCGCCGCTCGAGCCGGGTCCGGCGACCCGCGAGGTGCACGAGGCGATCAGAGCTCGCGTGCCGTTCTTCGAGGCCGACCGCGAGTTCGGCCCGGATATCGCCGACGCCGTGAGCCTCGTGCGGCAGGCGCGTCTGGTCGCGGCCGCGGAAGCCGCGATCGGCCCGCTGGACTAGTCGCCGCGGGTCGAGCGGCGAGCTCGCCGGTGCGCGACCTCGCCGGCGACGATCGTCGCGACGACGGGATCGTGCCCGGGGCGATACGGCACATGGGCGAACGACGCCTCCTCGAGCAGCACGAGGTCGGCCCGCTTCCCGTGCTCCAGGGTTCCCAGGCGGTCGGCGAGACCCAGCACCCACGCGGGGTTCAGCGTCGCGGCCGTCAGCGCCTCGAGCGGCGGCACCTCGTAGACGCCCGCCGCCATCGCGATCACCTCGGGCATCGAGACCACGGGCGACGTGCCCGGGTTCGCATCGGTCGCGAGCGCGATCGGCGCGCGGGCCTCGCGGAGCGCCCGGGCAGGGGCCGGCGTCCCGCGAAGGAAGAACGTCGAGGCCGGCAGCAGGCCGGCGACGGTCGCGCTCGCTGCGAGCGCGGCGACGCCGTCGGGGGAGCAGTGGTTCAGGTGGTCGGCGCTGCGGGCGCCGAGGCGAGCCGCCGCCGCGGCCGCACCCGAGTCGCCGAGCTGGTCGGCGTGCACGCGAAGCGCCAGCCCGGCCGCATCGCTCGCCGACGCGATCGCCTCGAGGTCCTCGATCGAGAACGCGATGTCCTCCACGTAGACGTCGACGGCGTCGGCGAGGCCTTCCCGTGCGGCTTCCGGGATCAGCTCATCGCACGCCGTTCGCACCCAGTCACCTCGTTCCACTCCCGCCGGCACAGCGTGGGCGGCGAGGAGCGTGACCGTGCACGTCTGCGGCGCGTCGGCGGCCAGCCGGCGCGCCAGCCGGGCGCCTCGCAGCTCCTGCTCGACGGAGAGGCCGTAGCCGGTCTTCATCTCGAGCGCCGTCGTGCCGTGCGTGAGCATCTCGTCGAGCAGGGCGCGCGAGAAGGCCAGCACCTCCTCGTCGCTCGCTTCTGCGAACATGCGCGCCGACCGGAAGATGCCCCCGTCGCCGCCGTGCAGCTCCCGGTACGAGACGCCCCGCAGGCGAGCCTCGAACTCGTCGGCGCGCCATCCGACGAACGGCACATGGGTGTGCTGGTCGACGAAGCCGGGCACGACGCAGCCGCGATCGACCTCGCCGAGCACCGGGTCCCAGGGAAGGCCGTCGACCGAGCCCGCATACGCGATCACGCCGTCGTCGTCCCATGCGACCCCGATGCCACCGTCGGTCGTCGTGGCCGGATCGACGGAGGGGCGGGGGCCGTGCGCGGTCGCCATCGCCGCCGCCACGACCGCCCCGCGCGCCATGGGCGAAGCTTACGCGTGCATCGTTCCGGCACGGCGCCGCCGCCTAGACTCGGAACCGTGCTGGTCGAACGCGAGATCGTGCTGCCGGTTCCCCTCGAGGAGGCCTGGACCGTGCTGATGGACTGGGAGCGCCAGGCGGACTGGATGCTCGACGCCGACAGCGTGACGGTCGTGTCCGACGAGCGAGAAGGCGTCGGCGTGCGTCTCGCAGTGCGCACGCGCATCCTGGGCGTGCCGGCGTTCACCGAACCGATGGAGGTCGTGACCTGGAATCCGCCGCGTCGCCTCGACATCCGCCACGGCTCCATCGTGACCGGCACCGGCACGTGGCTGCTCCATCCGATCGAGGGCGGCACCCGCTTCACCTGGCGGGAGGACATCCGACTCGCGGCGCCCCTCGTCGGCGAGCTGGCCGCGGCGCTCTACCGACCGGTGATGCGGGTCCTGATGGGCCGCGCAATGCACGGGCTTCGCGCCCACCTGATCGCGACAGGCCCGGCCCGGACCTGAGCTCGGCCTATACTCGAAACAGGACACGGGGAGCTCGGGGAACCGGGCTGAGAGGCCGGCTGAGGCGCCGGCGACCCGACGAACCTGAACCGGGTAATGCCGGCGGAGGGAGTTCCAGCGGTGCGAACGGCATTCATCTTCTGCGGCGGCGGTCCCGCACGCCTTCCGATCGACGTGCCCGACGACGCGCTCGTGTTCGCGGCCGACGTCGGGCTGGCGGAAGCGCAACGGCTCGGTGTCGCCGTCGATGTGCTGGTGGGCGACCTCGACTCGGTGGACCCGGTCGACCTCGAGGCCTTCGAAGGAGCGGGCGGCGAGGTGCGACGCCATCCCGAGGACAAGGACGCCACCGACCTCGATCTCGCGATCACCGACGCGATCGTTGCGGGTGCGGGCCGCATCGTCGTCGTCGGCGGAGACCACGGACGCCTCGACCACACGCTCGCGAACGCCGTGCTGCTGGCGTCGCCACGTCACGCGGCCGTCGACGTCGACGCGATCTTCGGAGCGTCGCACCTGCACGTGGTGCGAGGACGGCGGGAGCTCGTCGGGGCACCCGGCGAGCTGATCAGCCTGCTCGCACTCGGTGGACCGGCTCACGGCGTCCGCACCGAGGGCCTGCGGTGGCCGCTCGACGGCGCCGTGTTGGAACCCGGCTCGAGCCTCGGGGTGAGCAATCGCTTCGACTCCGTGCGCGCCGTGATCGAGGTCGCCGACGGCGTCGTCCTCGCCGTCCGGCCCGGGGCCGAGGTCGACGGATGAGCGTGCGCATTCCGGTCGTGTTCCTCGCCGCCGCAGTGTCCCTCGCCGCGGCCTGCTCGGGCAGCGAGACGTCGTCTGACCGGGGACAGCCCACGATCGTCCTGCTCACGCACGATTCCTTCGACGTCAGCCGCGACGTGGTGCGTTCGTTCGAGCGTGAGAGCGGCATCGACCTGCAGATCGTGCCGGCCGGCGATGCCGGGCAGCTCGTGAACAGAGCGATCCTGACCGCCGGGAACCCGGAGGGCGACGTGCTGTTCGGGGTCGACGACAACCTGTTCCCGAAGGCCGTGGAGGAAGGCGTGTTCGCTCCTTACGAGTCGCCGGATCTCTCCCGGGTGGACGATGCCTACGAGCTCGATCCGACCCATGCGGTCACGCCCGTCGACCACGGCGACGTCTGCCTCAACGTCGACCTGGACTGGTTCGATGGACGGGAGCTCGACCCTCCGACCGACCTCACCGACCTCACCGACGGGCGGTACCGGGGACTCACCGTGGTCGAGAACCCCGCGACCTCCACGCCCGGGCTGGCGTTCCTGCTCGCGACGATCGCCCGGTTCGGTGACGACGGCTGGCAGGCGTACTGGCGCGACCTGCGCGCGAACGATGCGCTCGTCGTCGACGGTTGGGAGCAGGCCTACTTCGGGGAGTTCTCGGGCGCGGGCGGCGGTGAGGGTGAGCGTCCGATCGTGGTGTCGTACGCGACCAGCCCGGTCGCCGAGGTGCTCCTCGCCGAGGAGCCGCTCGATCGGGCGCCCACCGCCGCGATCACCGAGAGCTGCTACCGCCAGGTGGAGTTCGCCGGCGTGCTCGCGGGCACCGAGGAACCCGAGGGGGCGCGTGAGGTGATCGACTTCCTGCTGTCGAGGTCCTTCCAGGAGGACGTGCCCCTGCGGATGTTCGTCTTCCCGGTGGTGAGCGACGCCGAGCTCCCCGAGGCGTTCGCGCGGTGGGCCGAGGAACCCGAGTCGCCGCTCGCCCTGCCGCCCGTACGGGTCTCGGCCGAGCGGGAGGCGTGGGTGCAGACGTGGACCGACCTGATGCTCGGCTGAGCCGGACCACCGTTGGGCGTCTCGCCCTCGCCGCCGTGCCGGCGGTGTTCCTCGGCCTCTTCTTCGTCTACCCCCTCGTCTCGATCGTCGGGTCGGTGATCGGCGATGTCTCGCCGGGGACCGTGCTCGGCGATGCCCGACTGCGTGGCGTGATCTGGTTCACGACCTGGCAGGCTGTGGTGTCGACGGCCCTGACGCTCGCGGCGGGCCTGCCGGCCGCCTACCTGCTCGCGCGCTTCCGGTTCCCGGGACGATCGACCTTGCGGGTCGCCACGCTCGTGGCGTTCGTGCTGCCGACCGTCGTCGTCGGGGCCGCGTTCGCGGGTCCGCGGCCCTCGTTGGCTGCCCTGTTCGCCGCGCACGTCTTCTTCAACCTCGCGGTCGTCGTGCGTGTGGTCGGCGGGTTCTGGGCGCAGCTCGATCCTGCTTTCGAGGACGTCGCGGCCGAGATGGGGGCGACGGGGATGCGTCGGTTCACCGACGTGCTGCTGCCACTCGCTCGCCCCTCGATCGTCGGGGCGGCGACCCTGGTCTTCCTGTTCACCTTCACGTCGTTCGGCGTGGCGCTGCTGCTCGCGGGGCCGGCCCGGGCCACGATCGAGGTGGAGATCTTCCGCCAGACGTCGCAGCTGTTGAACCTGCCGGTCGCGGCGGCGCTGACGCTCGTGCAGCTCGCGATCGTCTCGGGCTTGCTGTGGGCGACCTCGCTGACCGAGTCGCGGACGCGTGTGCACCAGCCGGTGGTGGCGTCGAGCGAGGCGGCCCGGCGACCCCGCACCCGGGGGGAACGGGCCTTCGTCGCCGTGGCCGGTCCGCTGCTCGCGGTCGCGGTGCTCGCCCCGCCGATGCGCCTGGTCTGGCGATCGGTGCGCACGTCGACGGGGCTCACACTCGGTCGCTACCTCGACCTGGGCAGCGTGCGGGAAGGGAGCGCGCTCCCGATCTCACCGCTCGACGCGGTGGCGACGTCGCTGCGGGTCGCGTCCGGGGCAGCGATGGTCTCGATCGTGGTCGGGGTGTTCGCGGCCTGGGTGGTGGCGCGCTCGCGCCGGGGCTCGTGGCTGCGTGCTCTTTCGGCCGTGCCGCTCGGGGTCTCGGCGGTCACGATCGGGTTCGGCTATGTCGTCGCCTTCGATGCGGGCGTGCTCGATCTCCGCGGCAACGTCTGGCTGTTGGTGGCCGCCCAGGCCGTGGTCGCGGTCCCGTTCGTCGTGCGCCTCGTCGAGCCGGTGCTCAGTGCGACCGGCATGGAACTGCGGGAACAGGCGGCGGCGCTCGGCGCCTCGCCGTGGCAGACGGCGCGCGACGTGTTGCTGCCCGTCGCCTCCCGAGCGATCCTCGGGGCCGCCGCGTTCGCGTTCGCCGTGGCGCTGGGTGAGTTCGGCGCGACCGCGTTCGTCGCCCGGCTCGACTCACCGACGATGCCGGTCGCGATCGCGCGCCTGCTCTCCCAGCCGGGCGCCGCCTCCATGGGCCAGGCCACCGCGATGAGCGTGGTGCTGATGGCCGTGACGGCCGCGATCACGATCGCGATCGACCGCTTCAGGGTCGGCGCGTTCGGCCGGATCTGACGGTCAGATCGACGGCGTCGGTGGAGGCGCCGTCGTCACCTGCACGACCGCCGGTTCCTCCGAGGCGTTGCGGATCGTGAGCTCGGTGCCGGCCGGCACGAGCACGGCGTTCCATTGACTCATGCGGGTACGCCCCTTGCCGACCTGCACCGCGACCTCACCGGCGAGCACCGACACGATCGCGTCGGAGCCCGTGTCGGCGATCGGGCCGATGCCCTGTGCACCCTGCAGGCAGATCAGCTGGCTCCAGATGCGCTCGGTCTCGAACAGGACCTCGGTGCGCGCCGCCTCGTCGTCGAACCAGACGAGGTCTCGCATGTCTCGCGGCTTCATCGCCGCTCAGCCTACGGGTCACGCCGATAGACTGCCCGGCAACGCGCGCGCCCATCGCGGCGCCCGATCGAGACCCACGACGAAGGAGCGGATCGCCACGTGACCACCTACGCCTACTCGAGCGAGTCTCCCGCCGACGTGAAGGCCGGGCTCCTGATCGTGCCCGTGTTCCAGGGACCCAAGCCCGGGCCGGGGGTTCGCGAGACCGGGCTCGCGAAGGCGTACGCCGACGCGAAGCTCACCGGCAAGAAGGGGGAGTCCGTGCTCGTGACGCGGCGCGATCGCGACCGCTTCGCGGCCGGTGCGGTCTTGCTCGTCGGGGTCGGACCCAGGGACGAGGTCACGATCGAGGGCATGCGTCGCGCACTCGGGCGTGCCGCCGGCACCGCACGCCGCTTCGGCAGCGCCGCGACGACGTTCCCGCAGGCCTTCGGCGCCCGCCAGGGCGCCGACGCGGTCCAGGCGGCCGCCGAGGGCCTGGGGCTCGGCGACTACCGCTTCGATCGCTATCGCACGAATCGTGACGATGCGACCGGGTTGAAGCGGGTAGTCGTCCTCGGCAACCCGAAGTGGGAGGCGAGGGGCCTCTCGGCGGCGGTGAAGCGAGCGTCGATCGTCGTCGACGCCGTCTGCTGGGCCCGCGACCTCGTGAACACGCCCGCCGGTGACATGCCGCCCGCCGAGATCGCGCGAGAGGCCCAACGGATGGCCCGCTCGGTCGGTCTCACGTGCAAGGTCTGGAACGAGTCGCAGCTCGAGAAGGGCGGGTTCGGCGGCATCCTGGGTGTCGGCAAGGGCAGCGTGAACCCTCCCCGTCTGATCGAGCTCACGTACACAGGCGCGGGCAACGCGACGCCGATCGCCCTCACCGGCAAAGGCATCGCCTTCGACTCAGGCGGTCTGTCGATCAAGGATGCCAAGGGCATGGAGACGATGAAGGACGACATGGGCGGCGCCGCGTCGATCCTCGGCACGATGAAGGCGATCGCCCGGCTGAAGCCGAAGATCAACGTGATCGCGGCGATCCCGTGCAGCGAGAACATGCCGAGCGGGTCCGCGCAGAAGCCCGGCGACGTGATCACCCATCGCGGCGGGAAGACCTCCGAGGTGCTGAACACCGACGCCGAGGGCCGGCTCGTGCTTGCCGACGCGCTCGCGCTGCTGGCCGAGCGCGAGCCGCAGCTGATCGTCGACACGGCGACTCTCACGGGGGCGTGTGTGGTCGCGCTCGGCACCGGCATCACCGGCGCGTTCGGCAACGACGATGGGCTGGTCCGCGACCTGATCGCCGCGGGCGACGCGACCGGCGAGCCGATCTGGCAGATGCCGCTGCACCGGGACTACCGCCCGCTGATCGACTCCAGCGTCGCCGACATCAAGAACATCGGCGATCGCTGGGGCGGCGCGATCACCGCGGCCTGGTTCCTGGCGGAGTTCGTCGGCGACACGCCCTGGTGCCACCTCGACATCGCCGGCCCCGCGTTCAACGACCGGGGGACCGACCTGAGCCCTCGAGGGGCCACCGGCACGCCCGTGCGAGCGCTGGTGCGGTTCGTGCTCGATCGGGCGGCCGCGTAGGGGTTCGGCCCGGTGGCTGACGCTGCACCCGCCCATCGCACCGGCCCCGCGCTCGGCATCTTCGCGCACCCCGACGACGCGGAGATCGCCGCGGGCGGATTGCTCGCGAACTGGGTTGACGCCGGCCGAGAGGTGCACCTGCTCGTGCTCACGAACGGCGACCGTGGATCGCAGGATCCGCAGCTCGACCGGGCGGAGCTCGCGCGCGTCCGCGCCCTCGAGACGCAGGGCGCCGGCGACGTGCTCGGCCTCGCGAGCGTGCGCATCCTCGATGTGCACGACGGCGACCTGCAGAACACCGACGACGTGCGTGAGCAGGTGGTGCGCCGCATCCGTGAGGTGCGCGCCGAGACCGTCCTCTCGGTGGACCCCACCGCCGTGTTCTTTCGCAACAGCTACTACAACCACTCCGATCATCGGAACGCGGGCTGGATCGCGCTCGACTCGGCGTTCCCCGGCTCGGGCAACCCGCACTTCTTCCCCGAGCACCTCGGCGACGGCGTCGGCGTGCAGGACGTCACCGACGTCTGGCTCGGCTGGACGAACGAGCCGAATCACACCGAGGATGTCACGGGCACCTGGCAGCGGAAGATCGACGCGCTCGCCCGACACGACTCGCAGCTGTCCGAGGGCATCGCGTACTTCGAGCGATTCCTGCTGGAAGAAGCCGAGGAAGCAGGGAAGACGATCGGCGTCGGGCGGGCGGAGGAGTTTCGCCGGCTCGACCTCTCCGAGTGACCACCGGACACCGCCGACGTACGGAAGGCGAAGCGATGATCGACGACAGCACGGACCTTCCCGTCGGCTACGGGTTCCGAGCACCGATGCCCGACGACCTCGACGCGGTAGGCGACGTGGTCGCGGCGGATCAACGCGAAGGTGCCGAGGAGCCCGTCCTCGACACGGGGTTCGTCCGGCAGGTGTGGAGCAGGCCCGACTTCGATCTCGCCGCCGACGCCTGGGTCGTCACCGACGGCACGGGCGCGATCGTCGCGTACGGTCAGGTCAGGCGCGAGGAGCCGGACATCGTCGGGTCGTGGGGTGCGGTCCATCCCGCGCACCTGGACCGAGGCATCGGCACCTGGCTGCTGGATCGGATCGAGGCGCGGGCGTCCCTGCTCCTCGCCGACGCCCCGGCACCGCGTTTCCGTCACTCGGTCAACGCAGTCGACCCTGCGGTGGCGGCGATGCTCGCCCGTCGAGGGCTGCGTCCGATCCGCCACTTCTGGCACATGCAGATCGACCTCACATCACCGTTCGATCCGGGAGCATCGTCGGAGGGGATCGAGATCGTGGGGATCGATGCAGGCGTCGATCTCAGGGCGGTCCATGCCGTGCTCGAGGTCGCGTTCGCCGACGACCCGGGTGACCATCCCGTGCCGTTCGATCGATGGATCGAGGAGGAGACGGGGAGTCCGAGTCATGACCCCACGCTCTGGCTCCTCGCGCGGGACGGTGGGCTCGCGGTCGGCGCGCTCGCAGCGAGCGCAGGCGACGACGGTGGATGGGTCGACTGGCTCGCGGTCCTGGCCTCGCATCGAGGGCGCGGGATCGGCGCGTCGCTCCTTCGGCGATCGTTCGCCTCGTTCGCCGCCCGAGGGGTGCGTCGCGTGATGGTGAGCGTCGACGCGGAGAATCTGACGGGCGCGACGGCCGTCTACGAACGCGTCGGGATGCGGGTCGTGAACGGGTGGGATCTGTGGGAACGCTCGCTCGTCGACCCTCGATGAGCCCCGCGCCCCCCGGCGGCCACATTCGAACGCAGGATGCCCAGCATGCGTGGGTGGATCGCCGTGGTGATCGGCATCCTCGTCGTCGTGGGCTGGCGCTGGTCTTCACCACGCGCTGTCGACGCGGTCGCGCGCTATCCTCGGGCGGCCGAGGGGAGGTTTCGATGAAGAAGGCGACGATCTTGGCGGTCCTGGTTGTGGTGTTCGCCGTGGCAGCGTGCTCCGGTGACGAGGCGGAGCCGGTCGAGGAGTCGGGTTCCTCAACCACCGAGGCGGAGCAGGGATGCGACTCGCCCGTCGAGACCGCGACCATCCAGATCGCCGACCTCGCGTTCGAGCCCGACTGCATCGAGCTGCCCGCAGGCACGGATTCCCTGACGATCGAGAACACCGATGACACCGATCACACGTTCACGATCGCGGAGATCAACCTGAATACCGAGATCGGTCCGAGCGCCGACGTCGGGGTCGACGTCGCCGCGATCAACGACGGAGTCTGGGCGTTCCGATGCACCATCCACCCGCAGATGACGGGGTTCCTCACCCGTCGCTGAAGCCGTCCTACCAGCGTCCGCGGTGGACCTGCTCCTCGAAGGGCCGGCGTTCTCGCGTCGTCCAGGAGCCGCCCGGTCGTTCGTCGTCCGCCCGGAACCCGAACCCCATGATGCCGATCGGATGCAGGCCTTCCGGTACCCCGAGGCGGTCCAAGAGCTCGCGCTCGCCATGCGTGATCCCGAAGAACCAGCCGCCGAGGCCCTCGTCGACGGCTGCCAGCAACATCAGCATCGACGCCATCGCCGCGTCGATCTCCCAGAACTTCACCGGCCAGTGCTCGGTCTCGTCCATGCCGAACGCGATCTTGTCGGGCTGGGAGTACCGCTCCAGGTAGCGGCCGGGGTCGGGGATCGGGAGCACGAGCACCGTCGGTCCCACCGCGACGTCGTCGACATCCCACCCGAACTCCGGATCGCGCGTGATCTCCCAGAACGCGGCGAGGTCATCGGGCTGATCCATCACGAGGAACTCCACGCCTTGGGCGAATCCCGCCGATGGCCCCCGCCGCCCGGTCTCGAGGACTCGATCCATCGTCTCGCGAGGGACGGGGCGTTGATCGAACCGCCGCACCATGCGCCGACGCCGCACGACCTCCGAGAACTCCATGGCCCGCGAGCCTAGTCCGCCGGGGCGTGGAGGGACCGCCGAGCGGAGGTCATGGCTCGAGCGGGGGCTGGGGCTCGGGCTCCGTCCGATATGGCTCGTAGCGACGCTCGATCCGCCGGCCCCCCCGGCCTCCACCGATCTTTCCCTGACGTCGCCACCGGCCCCCGATCAAGAAGTAGGTCTTGACAGCACCTCCTGCGGTCATGGGTCGGTCCGGCCAGTACACCTCCCGGAACGCCCCTTCCGTGACGAGCCTCACGTAGAAGCGGAGCGTCTTGACGAATGCCGCCACGCTCTCGATCTCGGTGTTCCAATGGATCACGACGCCATGGCCCGGTTCGACGAGGACCTCATCACCGTTGGTGATCCGCAGCGCAACAGGTGCGGCCCGAGGGGATGCCGGCAGCAACCGAAACACGAACTGGAACTCGGTGGCCGCATCGTTGTACTCCTCACTCACCTGGAGCGCCGCGACCCCGGGCCCCAGCAGGTCCTGAACCTCCTCCATCATCGTCAAGGCCTCGAGCGCGTGACGGAGTCGCAACTGATCCTGCCGGTGATTGCGGGCCGCCGCGGCCCCATCGCTGACCTGTCCCGACGTCGCTCGTCGTTGCACCTCCTCGAGATCTGCTCGCAGACGCGATCGCAACGCCTCCGGCTCGAACATCTCGATGTCCTGTGGACCCACACCCGGATGCTAGGGCGGACGCCGCCAGGTCACCGGCAGGGATGCCTCTCCGTCGGTGCCGTACGCTCACATCTCGATGGCGAACCCGCACTTCGGCACGATCGGCGACGTCTGGAAGCACCTCGCGCTCGGCGACCTGCTCGATCGCCAGCGACCCGCGCGCTACTGGGAGACGCACGCGGGGTCAGGCACGTACACCCTCGACCGCGAGTGGGAGCGTGAGTACGGCATCTTCACGCTGCTGCGCGAGGCGCCTCGCGCGCCGTCGGTCGAGGCGTCGAGGTACCTGTGGCTCGTCCGTACCCTGCCGCCGGCCGACGATGAGGAGCCTCGGTACCCGGGCTCGGCGCGCCTCGCGATGGAAGTGCTCGGCGACGCGGCGACCTACCTGCTCTGCGATCTCGATACCGCGAGTGTCGCCGACGTCACCCGTTCGGTGCGCGAGCTCGATCTCGCCGACCTCGTCCGCGTCGAGCACGCCGACGGCATCGCGACGATCCATGCGGCCGCGCTGCAGCTGTCGCCCTCAGCGGCCGCGGAGACCTTCGTGATGATCGACCCGTTCGACGAAGGCCAACGCTCGGCCGACGGCATGGATGCAGTCGATCTCTTCCAGTCGCTCGCGCAGGCAGGGTTCCCGACCGCGCTCTGGCACGGATACGACGACGCGGCCGATCGCGACGCGGTCAGGCTGCGCGTCGCCGCTGACGGCCTCGACCCGCACTCGCTCGACGTGGACACGGCGTTCTTCCGCGGGGAGTCGACGCTGAACCCTGGTGTCGGAGGATGCGCCATGCTGCTCGCGAACGTGCCGGACGCCGACCTGGACCACGTGGAGCGGCTCGGCCGCCAGCTCGCGGCGCTCTACGATGAGGCGCTGATGCCCGACGGTTCGCCGGGCACCCTGGCGTTCACGAGAGCCGACCCGGCCTGAAACCTCAGTCGGGCTTCGTCGCCGTCGCGACGATGACCTCGCGGAAGTCGTTCAGCGGGTCGGGGAACCGCTCGGCGAACGTGGCTCTCGTACGTTCCCGCAGCGACGTCCATCCCGAGTCACCGAGCATGTTCCGCACGAAGCGCCCGGTCGCCCAGACCTGGAGGCCGTCGAGGTAGTCGTCGAGCGCGTAGGTCCAGTGGTACTTGACGACCTCGGTCCGCACGCTGCGGAATCCCGCGTCGATCAGCGTCTCCTCCACGTTCGTTCGCGAGCGGAAGCGCTCGTGCCACGGGGCGGCCTCTGCGTACGCGGGGGCCAGCATCTCCCTCGGCACGACCGACTCCACCATCTCGCGCCAGGTCTGCTGGTAGGCGTCGACCCCGTCGGTCCACGACGTGAACCCGACCCGGCCGCCGACCCGGAGCACCCGCGCGATGTCGAAGAGGGCCGTCTCGACCTTGTTGAAATGCGCGAGCACGAACGAGCCGAGTACCGCGTCGAACCGGCCGGGCCCGAACGGCAGATCGATCGCCTGCGCGGCAGCGATCGGTACCTTAGGGCGCTCCCGGCCAGCGACGCGGAGCATTCCGATCGACTCGTCGATGCCGACCGCCCTCGCCCCCATGTCGGCCGCGACCTGCGCGGCGACCCCGGTGCCGGTGCCGACGTCGAGCACGGCGGCCCCGTCGGCGATGCCCACCATCTCGACCAGGTCGCGAGCGACCTCCGCGAATCGCGTCGCGTGCACGCGCTCGTAGGTCTCGGCCACGTCGTCGTAGGTGCGCCAATCGTTCATGTCCGCCAGCCTACCGGGCGCCGCGGGTAGGCTTCGGGCCGTATGCGAAGGGGCACACGGTGACCGGCGCGGCCGGCTACATGGCGCTCGTGCTGGCCGAGGCGGTGGCCGGCTCGCTCGCGTTCCTGTGGCTCACCCCTCTGTGGAACGAGGTCAAACGGGGCTTCTTCACGCTCACGACCGCGATCCTGCTCGTGCTCGCGGCGGCCTCGTGGCTCTCGACCCGCGCCGCGTCCATCCCGGGCGACGATGCGGGCCGATGGGCCGAGGCGCTGACGCTCGTGACCGCGGCCGCGATCGGGCTCACCTTCCTGCTGCTGCTCGCGAAACAGCATCTGCCGGCGCGCATCCTCGGCGTGCTGAGCGTGGTGCTCTCGATCGCCGCCCTCGTGGCGATGGCGGGCACCGGGCGCCAGTCGTTCCCGATCGCCCTGTTCCAGCTGCTCGCCGGCGCTGCGTTCCTCGGCTCTATCACCGTCGGCCTGTTGCTGGGCCACTGGTACCTCACCGACCGTGGGTTGGGCCGCGGTCCGATCGACAGGCTCACGACCGCGATGCTGATCGCGATCGTGGTCGAGGCGATCGCGATCGTCACGAGCGGTTTCGGCGGGGTGGAGAGCTCGGCCTCGCTCAATCCGCTGCTCACCGCGGGTGCGCTGGCTCCCTGGATCGCGCTCGGCATGGTGGTCGCGACGCTGCTGATCGCCCTGCTGACCCGGGCGACGCTCAAGGGTGAGCGCGCGTCAGCCGTGCAATCGGCCACGGGCTTCTATTACCTCGCGGTCGTGACAGCGTTCACGGCCGAGGTCGCCGTGAAGACCCGGTTCCTGGCATAGCGATGCAGATCGCCGTCATGCTCGCGGGGGTCCTCGCCGAGATCGTCGGCTGGTGGCTCGTGTCGACCGGTCGCTTCGACGTCTGGAAGCTCATGCCCGTCGTGCTCGGTTCGATGGGCGTCGCCGCCGTGGTCGTGCGTCCGCCGATCGCCGCGGCCGACTCCTCGACCGTGACCGCGGCGGTCGTCGGGGCCGGCACCGGACTCGCGCTCTACCTCGGAACCCGCGTCTTCGTCTGGATCGCCTCTCGGTGGGCGCCGTTCCGCCGCGACGTGCTCGACCAGTACGGGCAGGCGGGCGAGGTCACCCTCGCGCGTTCACTCGTGCTGAGCCTCGCGATCATGGTCCCGGCCGAGGAACTGTTCTGGCGTGGTCTGTTCCAGGGGCGTCTCTCTCAAGCGACGACGGCGGCCGCGGCTGCCGCGATCGCGTGGCTCGGGTACATCGTGGCCAACGTCGCCAGCCGCAGCCTGCCGATCGTGGCGGGGGCGATCGTCGGAGGCGCCGTCTGGGGCGCTCTCGTGTGGTGGTCGGGGGGTGTGCTCGCGAGCCTGGCGAGCCATATCCTGTGGACCGGATGCATGCTCGCGTTCCCACCCGGGGCGGGGCGGCCGGCGATCGAAGGGGGATCGGCAAGGTGAGCTTCCTGTCGACGGCGGTGCAGCAGGTGTTGGAAGATGCGCCGTTCTGCGCCGTGGCTACCTCGACGCCTCGCGGTCCGCACTGCACGCCGCTCGTCTTCGCCTACTCGGGCGGCCGGGTGTGGCTCACGACCTCGCGGGGCTCGGTGAAGACCCGGGCGTGGAAGGTGGACCCCGGTGTCGCGGGGCTCGTTCGTCTCGGCGACCTCGCCGTCACCTTCACCGGCACGGTCAAGACCTACGACGCCCTCGATAGGAACTCGTGGGGTGCGGCGGTCACCGGCGCCACGTCGATCGCGCGGGCCACCGCGCGGTTCAGCAAGAAGAACGCTCGGTTCTTCGCCGGGTACGCGTTCGACGCTCGGCAGGTGCCGCTCGCGTGGACCCCGCCGGGCCGCGTCTTCGTGGGCATCGATCTCGAGCGCACGGCCCTGCTCGACGAGGACGGCGTGCAGGAGGGGCGGGGTCGCTGGGGTGGCGAGGCGATGGGGCACGCGACGTTCCGCCAGGTGAAGCAGGGCCCCGATCCGCTGGCCGTGCTGCCGCCCGACGTGGCGACCACCCTCGGGCGCAGCGGTGAGGGCGCGCTGACCGTCGCAGGCGCTCGGGGGCCTGTGGTGCTCCCGGTGCGGTGGCTCGCCGAGCCCTCGGCCCTGTACGTGGCCCTGCCGGCCGAGTCGCTCGCGCTCGCCGACGCCGGTCCCGATGCCCCGGTCGCCCTGACGGTCGACGAGGCGAGCGAGTGGCGAGCGCGCGACATGGCGGGCGCGATGGTGCAGGGCACGGCCGCGTGCTACGTGCTCGACGCCCTCGGGTCGGGCGCGAAGACCGCGCGCACGATCGCGACGGCGCTGCATCCCGGGGCGGGTGCCCTCGTTCGGATCCGCCCGACCCGCCTCGTGTGGTGGAAGGGCTGGTCGAGCGGGAGCGCGGCGGCAGCGTGACGACGGTCGAGTTCTCCGTCGAGGTCGACGCGCCCGCCGAGACCGTGTGGGAGATCGCGAGCGACCCCCGGAACCTCCCGCAATGGGACAAGCACATCGTGCGGGTCGACCTTCCCGAGGGAGGGATGGCGCGGGACGCCCGCTACGGCGTCGTGATGGCCCTGATGGGCGTGCAGGCCACGGTGCGCGCCACCGTGCTGGAGTGGGAGCCCCCGTGGCGCTCGAGCGTCCGCCTGGAAGGCCTGCTCGACGCGACCGTGACGACGTCGGTAGCCTCCCTGCCGTTCGATCGCAGCGTGCTGCGTCACGAGGTGACCTACCGGTTCCGCGGACCGCTCGGTGGGTTCGGTGCCGCGGGGCTTAACGCGATGGGCGGCGCGGGATACGCGCTCCGCCACGGGGTGCTCGCTCAGAAGCGCGAGATCGAGGAGCGAGCCCGGGCGTGATCGTCGGCTCGGTCGTCAAGGGCGCGGCGTTCGCCGCCGCCGCTGCTGCCGTTGGCTATGTCGCCCTCGCGACCGACGAAGGACGTGCCGCCGACGCCGATCTCTTCGCGACGGTGAACCGCGGGCACGGGCCCGGCGCCGACCGTCTGTTCGCCGGCGTCACCGAGCTCGGCTCCCTCTACGCGGTCGGGGCGGCCACGGGCGCGCTGGCCGGGCTCGGCCGGCCTCGCCAGGCCACGCGTGCGTTCGCGGCGGCCGGCGCCACCTGGCTGCTGGGGCAGGGGGTGAAGAAGCTGGTCGACAGGCCACGGCCGTACGACGCGGACCCCGAGGGCACCCGCGCCATGATCGCGCCGCCGATGGGCACGTCGTGGCCGAGTAGCCACCCGGCGGTGCTCGGTGCGTTCACGACGGTCGCCGGGCGCGAGCTCGGGGCGGGCTCGATCGCGCGAGCCGGCCTGACGACGCTGGGAGCGATGGTAGCCGCCTCGCGGGTCTACCTCGGCGTGCACTACCCGAGCGATGTGGTGAGCGGGTTCCTGATAGGACGAGCCGTCGCCGCGGTGTGGCCGCGGGGGCGCCGCGGCTAGACTGCCGCGCGGTGCTGCATCCCCTCGCGCAGATCGGCTGGCCCGTCCTCGACCGCGTCCGCTTCGGGGACACGTTCGCGGTCTCGCCCCACGGCCTGTTCATCGCGATCGGCTTCGTGGTCGGCGCATGGATGCTCGGGCGCATCGCCCCCCGGTGGGGGGTGGCGCACGACGACGTGCAGGGCGTCGTGTTCTGGTCGTTGATCGGGGCGATCGTCGGGGCCCGGCTCTTCTACGTGATCGGACACCTCTCGGATTTCGACTCGGTCCTCGGTACATTCAAGATCTGGGAAGGCGGCTTTTCCCTGCTCGGCGGCATCGCCGGAGCGGTCATCGTGAACGTGCCGCGCGTGCGCCGTGAGGGGTACCGGTTCTTCCAGGTCGCCGACCCGGTCGCGCCGGCGCTCGCCCTCGGTATCGCGATCGGCCGCATCGGCGACCTGATCATCGCCGATCATCTCGGCAGGCCCACGGGTTGGCTCCTCGCGTGGACCTATCGCGGCGGGACGATAGCCCCACCGTTCTCGTGCCAAGAGGGGTTCTGCCAGGCGTCGCTGCACGAGGGGCATCTCGAGACGATCTCGCGCGAGGGTGCTCGGCTGCTCGATGAGGCCGGACAGGTCGTCGCCGAGGGTGTCGGGGTGCACCAGACCGCGCTCTACGACCTGATGAGTGCGACCGCCCTGTTCCTGCTCCTGTACGTGGTGCTGATGCGATCGCCACGCCGAGAGGGCATCCTGACCCTGACGTTCGGCCTCTGGTACGGCGTCTCTCGACTCGTCGAGGACTCGCTCCGCATCGACAAGCGGGTCTACGGGCTCACGGGAAGCCAGTGGACCGCGCTCACGGTCGCCACGGTCTGTGCCGCGATGCTGGTGTGGTTCGCGCTCCACCCCGACCCGGAAGCGCCCAACGGCGGGGGATCGGCGCACCCGAACGAGGAGTCCTCCGATGGGCGGACGGCGTCTGACACGGCGCCGGCCGAGGTCGCGTGGTGAGCGCCGTTCGTCCCGACGCGCCGGCGCTGCGCATCGTGGCGATGCCGGGCGCGTACACCGTCTGCCGGTTCCCGGCGGATGCCCCGGTGCCGTCGTGGGTCGCGGGACCCTTCACGTCGGTCACCCGCACGCCGAACGAACTGTCGATCGTCTGCCGCACCGAACGGGTGCCCGCCGAGGTCCCCGGGGAAGACGGCTGGCGCTGCCTGTACCTCGACGACACGTTCGACCTCTCGCTCGTCGGGGTGCTCCATGCCGTGACGCAACCGCTCGCCGCGGCGGGGGTCTCCGTGTTCACGATCGCGACCTACGACACGGACTACGTGCTCGTGCGGCGCTTCGCCGAGGCGGTCGCGGCGCTGCGGGAAGCCGGGCACGAACTGACCGGGGACCTCGACGACTAGTCCAAGATGCACTGGCCGGATCGACTAGCTGGTCATCAGCGTCAGGGGCTTGCCCACGTGGGATTTCGTCGCCCGCGCGACCGCCGACGCGGCCTCACGCAGCGCCACGCTCGCCGGGGCGTCGGGCTCCGTGATCACGATCGGCGAGCCCGTGTCGCCGCCCTCGCGCATCGCGGGCATCAGGGGCACCTGCGCCATAAGGGGCACGCTGAGGTGGTCGGCGGCTTCCTGCCCGCCCCCTTCACCGAAGATCGCCTCGCGCTCGCCACAGTGCGGACACACGAACCAGCTCATGTTCTCGACGACGCCGATCGGACGCAGGTTCGTGCGCTCGGCCATCCGGCCCGCCCGCTCGGCCACGGTGCGCGCGGCCTCCTGCGGGGTGGTGACGACGAGCATCGACGCGCCCGGCAGGAAGGAAGCGAGCGAGATCGACACGTCGCCGGTGCCGGGAGGAAGGTCGCACAGCAGGAAGTCGAGATCACCCCAGTACACATCGCCCAGGAACTGCTCGATCGCCTTGTGCAGCATCGGGCCCCGCCAGATCACCGGGGTGTCGTCGGGCACGAAGAAACCCATCGAGATCACCTTCACCCCGTACCCCTCGAGCGGCATGATCATGTTGTCGAACCCCACGGGCTTGCCCGAGACGCCCAGCATGCGCGGCACGCTGAATCCCCAGACGTCGGCATCGAGCACGCCGACCTTCTTGCCCTCGGCCGCCATCGCCGCGGCCAGGTTCACCGTGACCGATGACTTGCCGACGCCGCCTTTGCCCGAGGCCACCGCGATCACCGAGGTCGACGGCGGGAACTGGATCTTCTGCTGGGGGGTGGGCGCGCCGCCCCGCAGCGTCGAGACAAGCCCCTCGCGCTGCTGCTGGCTCATCGGGGTGAGCCGCACGTCGACGCGCTCGACCCCGTCGAGTGGCTGCACCGCGGCGGTCACGTCGTTCGTGATCCGGTCCTTGAGCGGGCAGCCCTCGATCGTGAGCAGCACGTGTATCTCGACGCGGCCTCCGTCGATCGCGATCGACTCCAGCATGCCGATGTCTTCGATCGGGCGCCCGATCTCGGGGTCCATCACGTCCCGCAGCGCCTGCCGCACCTGCTCCTCGGTGACCACGATCGTCCCTTTCCCTCTAAGCTTGATTCACACGGTGTTGACCGTGGAAATCCATGATACGCGCGAGGGGTCCGAATGGCCGAGCCGTCTCCGATCGAGGTCCATAAGGCGCTGGCCGATGACACCAGGTACCGCCTCTACCGCTACCTGCGGCTGTCCGGCCGACCGGTCTCGGTTCGTGAGCTGTCGATCCGCCTCGGCCTCCACGTCAACACCCTGCGCCCGCACTTGCGGCGCCTCGAGGAGGCGGGCCTCGTCACGAGCGAGGCACAACGGGGTGTGGCCTCGGTGGGCCGGCCGCAGACCGTCTACTCCGTCGTCGAGCGCGAGGAGCGCGAGGGACGCGACTACAGGCTGTTCGCTGAGATCGTGGCGGGTCAGGTCACGGGCTCGCGACAGCGATCACGGGCGGTGGCGTCGGCGCGCGAATGGGGTGCCTACCTCGTGGGGCGCTCGGCCCCGAAGCCAGGCGGTCGCAGCTCGAGCGGCCCGAACCTCGCGGTGCTGCAGGAAGCGCTCTCCGAGGCAGGATTCGACCCTCGGTTCCGCCGTCACGGGCGCGCCCGGGTCGACATCACGCTGCGCGACTGTCCCTTCCGCGACCTGCTCGACGAGCATCGGGACCTGGTGTGCGCCCTGCACCGCGGACTGCTCGAGGGCATGCTCGCGAGCTCGCGGCCGCCGATGCGCCTGGATTCGTTCGAGCCCCTCGCAGATCGCTCCGCCGTCTGTCGCCTCTCGGCCGTGCCCGAATGAGCATCCGCGACTTACGTACGTATCGCCTGAGGCGAACCACGTACACAGACTGAAGTCGGAGCTCGTCTCGTCCGATGCAGAGGGAGCACACCGGGTGACGGCGGTTCGCCCGGCTTCCACACGCGATCAACGTCGGAGGAACAGGGTATGGAGCAGACGGCCACGACGTCGTCGGACGGCACGCCGATCGTGCCGGAGTTCAACGCATGGCTCGAGCAGCTCGTCGCCGGGGAAGGCTCGGACCTGCACGTGAAGGTCGGCTCGGCCCCGATGATCAGGCTTCCCAAGGGACTTCGCCGCCTCGACCGTGATCCGCTCACGGGCATCGAGTGCCAGGCGATCGCCGACGGCATCATCCCCCCGGATCGGATGCAGCGGTTCCTCGACACCGGTGAGATCGACTTCGCCTACTCGATCCACAACGTCGGCCGGTTCCGCGTCAACGTGTTTCGCCAGCGCGGATCGGTGAGCATGGTGCTGCGGAAGCTGCGCTTCGGCGGGCCGTCGTTCGAGGAGGTCGGGCTCCCCGACGCGGTCCGCAAGATCGCCGAGGAGCAGCGAGGCCTGGTCCTCGTGACCGGACCGACCGGGTCGGGCAAGACGACGACCCTGGCCGCGATGATCGACTACATCAACAAGACCAAGCCGGTGCACATCGTCACGATCGAAGACCCGATCGAGGTGTTGCACAAGGACGACGTCGCATCGATCAATCAACGCGAGGTCGGAAACGACACGCAGGACTTCCTCGTGGCACTCCGCGCGGCCCTGCGGCAGGATCCCGACGTGATCCTGATCGGCGAGATGCGCGACACGGAGACGGTCCGCGCTGCGATCGCCGCAGCAGAGACCGGACACCTCGTGCTGTCGACACTGCACACGGTCGATGCGACCGAGACCGTCAACCGGGTGATCGACTTCTTCCCCCCCTATCAGCAGAAGCAGGTGCGACTCGCCCTCGCCGGGACGCTGCGCGGCATCATCTGTCAACGGCTCGTGCCGACGATCGACGGCACGAGGACGCCCGGGATCGAGATCCTGATCAACAACGGACGTGTCGCGGAGCGCATCGCCGACCCCGACAAGACGCATGAGATCAAGGACGTGATCCAGGACGGCGGGTTCTACGGCATGGTCACGTTCGACCAGAGCCTGCTGCAGCTCGTGCAGGAAGGCAGGGTCACGGTCGAGGACGCGTTCCAAGCCGTCTCGAACCGCCACGACTTCGAGCTGGCGATGCAGCAAGCCGGCATGCCCCTCCCCGTCTAGGCGGCCGTCGGGCTCGCGGCGTCGCGCCGGCGGAAGCCGGCCAGGCCAGCCCCCGCTGCCGCCCCGACCAGCAGGCCGACGGCTCCCGCAGCGAGCCATGCTCTGCCGTCCGACTCGGACCCCGACGAGGTGGTGGGCGGTCCGGCGTCGGCGAGCGCCTGTACGCCGGTCTCCTCGCCGACCACGACCACCCCGTTCATGCCCGGATGCAGCGTGCAGGCGAAGGGGTAGATGCCGTCGACCTTGAACGAGGTCGTGAACCGATCGCCCTGCCCCATGTCCTCGTAGTGACCCCACCCTGTGCCACTCACGTTGTGCGCGGTCGGGTCGCGGTTGACGAACGTGACCGTCTCGCCGACGTCGGCCCGGAGTGTCGACGGCGTGAAGCAGGCACCCTCCAGCACTACCTGTTCGGCAGATCCCTCGGTCGGAGCGCAATGGCCCCCGCCACCGGCGGCCGCGCTCGCTGCGCCTGTGAGCGCTCCGATCGTGCCTAGCACGGCGATCGTCGCGATCCTTCGTGTGCGCGTCATCACGGCCTCCCGTCCTCTCCCTCGATCTCGCCCTAACTACACCGACGAGAGGCGGGGGGTTCCCTTCTCAGCCCACATCGATGGCCGGTGTCACCGACTCGGCGATGCGGACCGCCTCGTGTCTGCCGAGCGTTGTCTCGAGGCGGAACGTGAACCCGGCGTCCTGCCAGATCAGCACGTTCCCGGTGACGAGCAGCTGGATCAGCTCGTCGCCTGCGATCAGTACGAGCTCGTGCTCACCGGTCGTCCAGAACGCTGGGCGGCCCTCGACGATCGCCTCGCCGTAGCGGTTCGTCTCGGCGAACAGCTCCTTCGACGCCACCTCCCACTCACCCTCGAACTGCATCAGCACCGCCCCTGCTTCGGTGCCGGGCAGGACCGGCACATCGGCGGTGGCCGGCCACGCGTTCACGATGCGTCGAACGACCTGATCCGGCGCGACGCCCACCTGCGCGTCGTCGACCCACGTCCGGTCAGGGGGGCCGAGTGCCGCCGGCAGCGCGGCCGGGAACCCCGCGATCGCCGCGGCATCGTTCAGCGACACCTCACGCCCGAGGTCGGCGGACGTCGCAACGTTCGTGGGCAGCGCCGTCGGCCTGCCGGGCAGCACCTCGACCGCCACGGCCCCGAGCTCGATCACCACCCTGGCCGCCAAGGCGGCGCCGGCGAGCGCGAGCAGCGCTGCGGCGATCACCAGCAGCGTGCGTCGGCGGCTGGGGAGCGAGAGCCGGGGCGCGACCATCGATGGCGAGCCTTCGAACGCGCGGATCGTGGTGCCGACCGCCGTCGCGACGTCGGGCGTCCGAGGCCAGTCGACGCGGCCGGCCAGCTCGGCGAGGGCCGCATCCATCTGCTCCTCGGTCGGCGGGCGCATCCGGTCGCTCATCGGCTCTCCACCTCCACGACGGTCGCGGCCGAGGCCACCTCCGTGCGGAGCCGCACGAGCGCTCTCGAGAGCCTGGACTTCACCGTGCCGGGAGCCACGTCGAGCGCCTCGGCGGTCTCGGACTCGGACATCTCGAGCAGGTACCGGTAGGCCACCACCATCCGGTCGCGCTCTGGAAGCCGGTCGAGCGCGGCGACCAGGACCTCGGCGTCCGCGCGTTCGAGCGCCGCTGCCTCTGGCGCCGGAGCCGCGTCGCCCGATCCGATCGCGGCCGCCCGCACCGCGAGGCTTTCTCGGCGCCGTACGGAACGCCCGCGGTTGCGCGCCTCGTTCGCCACGATCCGCAGGACCCACGGCCGGAACGGCGCGCCGGGTCGGAACCTCGGCAGCGCGAAGTACGCCTTCACGAACGCGTCCTGCACGGCATCCTCCGCCTCGCCACGGTCGCGCACGACCAGCCAGGCGACGCGGAAGGCGACTGCCTGGTACCGCGTCACCAGCTCTTCGAACGCGCCGACGTCGCCGTCGCGGGCTCGGGCGGCGAGCTCGGCGTCTTCCGATGGTCGGCCCTGCACAGGGCGCTGATCGCTCACGTCTCGACCGTCATACACCACCGAACGGGTCCCGGTTCCCGACGCGCGAAAGGGCGCCCGATTCGGCGGGCGCCCTTTCGGAGCCGATGTGAGCGATCAGTTCAGGATGCCGAGGACGCGGCCTCGGATCCCGACGCCGGGCCGTTCGCCGATGCGGCCTCCGCCACGGCCGTGAAGCCGGAGACGAGGCTCGAGAGCTCCATCGGGACGATGACCTTCGACGACGGCGACATCCCGAGGGATCGCAGAGCCTCGAGGTACTGCAGCTTCATCGTCTTGGCATCGGCGCCCATCGCTTGCTCGTTGATCGTCTTCAGCGCGAGCGCGAAACCCTCGGCGCGCAGGATCGCAGCCTGCCGCTCACCCTCGGCCGTGAGGATCGCAGCCTGCTTCGAGCCCTCGGCGTTCAGGATCGCTGATTCCTTGTTGCCCTCGGCGACCGTGATCGCTGCGGCCTTCTGTCCGTCGGCCTCTGTGACGACCGCACGGCGCGTGCGTTCGGCCGACATCTGACGGGTCATCGCCTCCTGTACCGCAGCGGGCGGGATGATCTCGCGGATCTCGACGTTCGTGACCTTCACGCCCCATCGCTCCGTCACCTCGTCGAGCTTGATGCGCAGCAGCGTGTTGATCTCGTCACGCTTGGCGAGCATGTCGTCGAGAGGGATGTCGCCGATCACCGCTCGAAGCGTGGTCGACGCGATGTTCAGCGCGGCGCCCGCGAAGTTGCCGACCTGCACGACCGAGGTCTGCGCGTCCATCACCTTGTAGAACATGACGAAGTCGACCGCGATCGGCGCGTTGTCCTTGGTGATGGAGTCCTGCCGCGGGATCTCCAGGTAGAACTCGCGCAGGTCGACCGTGATGCCCCGGTCGACGAAGGGGATCAAGATCACGAGCCCTGGCCCCTTCTGCCCGAGCAGGCGGCCGAGGCGGAAGACCACGAGCCGTTGGTACTCGGGAACGACCTTGATCGCCTTGGCCAAGAACAGCACGACCAGCACCAGCACCACGACCAGGGCGATCAGCGCAGGATTGATGTTCATCGGTGGTCTCCTTCCTCATCGGCCGCGGGAACCGAGGCCGTCTCGTGCTCGATCGTGTCGCGATCGACGGTGAGCACGAGCCCGTCGAGCCGGGTGACCGTGACCGGGGCGCCCGCCGGGATCGAGGAGCCGTCGGCCGATGTGGCGCGCCATTCCTCCGAAGCGACACGCACGATTCCGTTCGGGGTCAATCCTGCACCGAGCGCGACGCCGGTCTGTCCGACCACGGTCTCAACGCCGTGAGCCGCCGGCATGCGGCGGATCGAGAGCACCTTGCGCAGCACGACCGCGAAGAACACGCCGACGAAGGCGGCGGTGCCCACGAGCACGGCTGGCGACACCGAGACGCCTCCGGCGCGGTCGTACAGGAACCACCCGCCGAGCAGCAAGCAGATCGTGCCCGCGATGCCCCACAGGCCGAACCCGGGGGCGTTCAACTCCACCACCATCAGCACGGCAGCGGCGACGAGCAGGATGATGCCGATCAGCTGCACCGGCAGCACACCGAACGACACGATCGCGAGGATCAGCATCGCGGTGCCGATCGTGCCGGAGAAGATGTGACCGGGCACGAGCAGTTCGAGCACGATCAAGGCGAGACCGAGCCAGAAGAAGACGAACGCGAGGGTCGGATCCAGCAACGTGTGGAGGAACCCGACGAAGCCACCCATCGACCGGTCGACGACCGGCGCGCCTGCGGTCTCGAGCGTGATCTCGTCGCCGTCGCCGAGGGTGACCGTCTCGCCGTCGATCTCGTCGAGGAGCGCCTCGGTGGTCGGCGCGATGAGGTCGATGACACCGTCGGCGAGTGCCTGTTCGGCGCTGATGCTGACGGCGTCGGTCACGAACGACTCGGCCACGTCGGCGTTGCGGTCGTACTCCTCGGCGATCGCGCGCATCGAGGCGGCCGCGTCGTTCACCGCCTTGTCGGAGCCGACCGCGCCGTCGAGGCCCACCGGGGTCGCTGCGCCCACGTTCGTGCCGGGCGCCATCGCGGCGATGTCGCACGACAACAGGACGAACGATCCCGCCGACGCCGCCCGAGCGCCCGACGGAGCCACGAAGCAGACCACGGGCACTTGGGCGTTCAAGGTCGCCTGCGTGATCTCGCGGGTCGACGACACGAGGCCGCCCGGGGTATCGATCTCGATCAACACGGCGGATGCGTCGGAGTCGGCGGCCTCCTGGATCCCGTTCACGAGGTAGTCGGCGACGAACGGATCGACCACGCCGTCGAGGTGCAGCTGCAGGATCGAACCCTGACCGGAGGACTGGGCGCTCGAGGGAGCGGCGAGGACGATCAGACCGAGGACCGTGAGAGCCAGCGCGATGGTGAGCCGAGCCGCGTGACCCAACCGTGTCGTCGTCATCTCCGTGCCATGGATTCGCCACATGTTGCGGTTCGGTTCTCCTTCGTCGGTTCGCGGAACCGAGCCTAGCCTGCGGGCGAACCCGATACAGGCAAGGAACGTCGGAGTACGATGGACCTTCGCGACCGTGGGTCGTGTCGGCGGCAAGCCGCGATCGTCCGAGGCTCCGTATACCGGAAGGACCACCGGGTGCAGGCTCGCAACGACGGACCGCTCCTCCCGAAAGAGGAACAGCAACTGATGGAAGGGCTCCTGGCCGGCAGCGACGATGCGATCCGCGCGCTCTACGCGCGGTACGGTCGACCGATCTACTCCCTCGGCTATCGGCTGCTGGGCACCCGAGAGTCGGCGGAGGAGCTCACCCAGGACGTCTTCCTCACCGCGTGGCGCAAGGCCGCGCGGTTCGACCCCACACGGGGCCGCCTGTCGACGTGGCTGATGACGATCGCGCACAACCTCGCGGTCGACCGGCTCCGTCGGGAGACGGGCGTCTCCCGGCCCACCCTCGTGCTCGTCGACGAGGTGCCCGATGCACCGGGGCTCGACGAGGAGGCCGTGCTGATCGAACGAGATGCGGCGCTTCGGGCGCTGTCATCGCTCACCGAAGCCGAGCGGCGGCTGGTGGCGCGTGCCTACTTCCGGGGCATGACCGCTCGTGAGATCGCCGAGTCAGACGGTATCCCGCTCGGGACGGTCAAGACCCGGCTCCGCTCGGCGATGATCAAGGTCCGGAAGGCGAACGAGGGCAAGGAACTGGTGTGAACTGCACGACCGTGCGCGACCGACTGGCGGAGCACGCCCTCGGCGTCCTGCCCCCGCGCGACGGCGCGCCCGTCGACCGCCATCTGACCTGGTGTGCGGCCTGCCGGAAGGAGGCGGGCGAGCTGCAGCGCGCGACCGCCACCCTCGCGTTCGGCGTGGCCCCACTCGAGCCATCTGCAGACGTGGAGGATCGCGTCGCCGGTGCGGTTCGCGAGGCGGTCGCCCGTCGCGACCGCCGCCCGACGACCGCCCGCCGGAGCCGGCTCACGCTCGTCGCAGCACTCGCCGCGATGCTCGCCGTGCTCGGCACCGGCTGGGGCGCCGTGATGGCGAACCGGGCCGCGGATTCGGATCGGCTGGTGCAGCTCGAGACGCTCCGCTCGCAGAGCGCCGTGGAGCGCTTCCGGGACCTGCTGAACTCCGCCGAGTTCGGGGACCCGGAGGACGAGGTGTTCCTCGGCACGCTCAACCCGTCTGCCTCCGGCGGTGGCGGGGGAAGCGCGCTCACGCTCGTCTCACCGTCGATTATCGACATGGCGATCGTGCTCGTGAACGGCGTGCCCGAGGAGACACGCGACCTGCTGCCGTTCACGGTCCGCCTCCGCGGCGCCGATAGCGTGTTGATGGTCGGTCGCATCGAGAAGGGCGGGCTCGACGACAGCGGCGCCGGCATCGTGATGCGAGAGTTCAACGAGCTCGCCGGGTACGACTCGGTGGTCGTGCGCGACGTGAACGGCGACGTCGTGCTGAGCGGCTCGATGCAGACGCGGGCCACCGTCACCAGCCCGGGCCCGTAGAGGGCGCGGGGAGGCGGCTCCCGACCCGTATCCTGCCCGTATGCGATTCGGCCTCAGCCTCCCGCACTATGGCTTCTCGCTCCCCGGCGGAGCCCCGATCACGTTCGAGGCGATGTGCGAGTGGGCCGAGCGCGCCGAACGGCTCGGGTTCGATTCGATCTGGGTCTCGGACCATTTCTTCTACTCGTTCGATCGGTACGGCGTCGATCCGACGCCGATCGCCGCGATCGAGCCCCTGACCGCGATCGCCGGGCTGGCGACCGTAACGGATCGCATCCGCATGGGAACCCTCGTGCTCGGTGCGCCGTTCCGTCACCCGTCGATCCTCGCGAAGATGGCGACGACGATCGACTGCATCTCCGGAGGACGGCTCGATCTCGGCCTGGGGGCCGGCTGGCTCGAGCAGGAATTCATCTCGTTCGGCTACCGATACGGCACCGCCGGCGAGCGGTTCGATGCGCTCGAGGGATCGTTGCAAGCGCTGCACGCGCTGTTCGCCGGTGAGCCCGCCACGCTCGAGGGTCGCACGGTCTCCTTGCGTGATGCGCATCTGTTGCCTGCCCCCGTCCAGCCGCGCATCCCCGTGTGGGTGGGCGGCAAGGGTGGGCCGCGTCTGCTGCGTCTCGCCGCCCGATATGCGGACGGTTGGAACGCGGCGTGGCGGTGGACACCCGAGACCTACGGCGAACGTGCGGCGGCCGCCCACGCGGCATGCGAGCGTGAGGACCGTGATCCGTCGACATTCCGGCTCTCCGTCGGGCTTTACTCGCTGCTGGGCGAGACCGAGGCGGCGTTCCTGGATGCGTTCGAACGAGCGAGGGCGTCGATGCCCGGAGATGCGATGCGCGAGGAAACCGAGGCGTCGTGGCGCGCCGACACGCTCTCGGGCACCCCCGACGAGGTGATCGAGCGGGTCCTCGCGTTCGACGCGGTGGGCGTGGAGGAGATCGTGGTCGCGCCCTGGGTCCTGCCCTTCTCGGTACAGGAGCCCGAGATGGTCGACCTGTTCGCCGAGCGGATCATCCCTGCGTTCCGCGGCCTCGCATGACTCGGCCGATGGACGACGGCACGACGGGCGACCCGCTCGCGTCGGCGGTGTCGGTGCTGCGCGACGCCGCGGAACCGCTCCATTGGACGGTGATCCTGGATCGCGCCCTGCGTGCGGGCCTCCTCGACCCGTTCACGACACCCAACGTGCGCCGTGAGCTCCTCGCGGCACTCCGTCGCGGTGTGGAGGCGGGCGAGCTGCGCCTCGCCGACACCGGCGTCTATGAACTCGCTCGTTCGCCGAGCGACGGCTGACGGGTGTGAACTAGGCGGCCTTCGCCTTCGGCGGCCGCCCGCGGCGCTTCCCGGTGGCGGTGCGAGCGGACGGCTTCCTGGTGCTCGATACGGCGCCCCCGCCGGCGACCACGCCCTTGCGGCGACCCGGCCGGGGCTTGCGGGCCCCCGCGACCAATTCGTTGACGTGGTTCGAGCAGAGGTCCTTCACGAAGTTGCCGCGTGAGACCTTGATCGTGATGGTTTCGGCGGCGGGTCTGCCGCACGCATCACATACGAGGATCGTCTTCTCAGCCATCCCTTCCCCCTCCGTCGTTGCGAGAGCTCAGGATACGTGCAACCGGATGCATTGCACCAGTCGCGGCGCGTCATCGGAGGCTAGGGGCGGTAGGCGATCGGCGAGAACCGCTCGAGTTTCTCGAAGCGGTGTTCCGCCTCGACCCACCGCACCGTGCCCGAACGCGACCGCATCACCATCGAGTGGGTCGTCGCTCCGTCCGGCCAGTATCGAACGCCGCGAAGCAGCGAACCGTCGGTGATACCGGTCGCTGCGAAGAACACGTCGTCGCCGCTCACCAGGTCGTCGGTCGTGAGGACGGCGTCGAGATCGAAGCCGCCGTCGATCAGGGCCTGACGCTCGGCGTCGTCCCGGGGGTACAGACGGCCCTGGATCGCGCCACCGAGGCACTTCAGCGCCGCCGCCGCGATCACGCCCTCAGGCGTGCCACCGATGCCGAGCAGCAGGTCCACGCCCGTGCGGGGCGCTGCCGCGGCGATCGCCCCGGCTACGTCGCCGTCGCTGATCAGGTAGACGCGGGCGCCGACGCTCCGCACCGCGTCGATCATCTCGGTGTGTCGGGGCCGGTCCAGGATCGTCACGCTCACGTCCTCGGGCCTCACGCCCTTGGCCTTGGCCACGAGACGCACGTTCTCCTCGGGCGGCGCCGTGACGTCGATCGCCCCCGCCGCCTCGGCGCCCGCGGCGATCTTCTCCATGTAGACCGCGGCGCCCGGGAAGAACATCGTGCCTCGTTCCGCCAGGGCGATCACGGCGACCGCGTTCGGCTGGCCGACCGCGGTGAGACGGGTGCCGTCGATCGGATCGACCGCCACGTAGACTCCCGGGCCGTCGCCGTTGCCGACGTCCTCGCCGTTGAACAGCATCGGCGCCTCGTCCTTCTCGCCTTCGCCGATCACCACCGTGCCGCTCATCGAGACCGTGTCGATCATCAGGCGCATCGCGTCGACGGCGGCGGCGTCGGCCGCGATCTTGTCGCCGTGGCCGATCCACCGCCCGGCCGCGAGCGCCGCGGCCTCGGTGACACGAGCGAGCTCCATGGCCAGGTTCCGGTCCGGTCGGGCCTCGTTCACGGGTTCCTCCCTCGTTCAGCGCGGCCGCCGTTTGGGCGCTTCCGACGCCCTCATCCTAGCGGTGGGGGCGCAAGGTCCCGCTCCGCGTACCAGGCGAGCGTGCGCCGGATCGTGACCTCGATGGGCGTGTAGCGCAGGCCGAGCTCGCGTTGCGCGAGCGATGCGTCGAAGCGGTGCCCGTGCAGCAAGGTGCGCACGGTCTCGGGACAGATGCGGGCATCGCGCCTCATCGCGCGCGCCGCCGCGCCCGCCACGACCCCGCCGACCACGGCCAGGCTGCGGGGCGCGAACCAGGCGCGGCGCGGATGCCCGGACGCCTGCCGGAGCAGCGTCACGGCGGTGCGCACGTCGAAGGATGCGCCGCTCACCAGGTAGCGCCGGCCCGGCACGCCGTCACGCTCGGCGAGCAGGTGAGCGTCGATGCAGTCGTCGATGTCGACGACCGAGAGCCACGTGTTCACGAGCACCGGCAGCCGTCCGTTCACGATATCGAGGAGCAGCGTGGCGGATCCTCCCGTGCGCCCCGGTCCCTGCACCGACGAGGGGTTCACGGACACGATGGGCACGCCGAGCGTGTCCCCGAGCGCGAGCACCCCGCGTTCCCCCAGGACCTTCGATCGTTCGTAGTTCGACATGAACGTGCCACGATGTGGCGTGTCCTCGCGGCCGATCTCCCCGGTCCGCTCGCCGATCGTGGTCGCCGACGACGTGTAGACGACTCGCGACACCCGCGCCGCGGCCGCGGCGCGCACCACGGCGGCGGCGCCGTCGACGTTCGCGCGCAGCATCGGGGCGGGATCGCGCACACACATCGCGTTCACCCCGGCGACGTGGAACACGGTCCCGCAGCCGCGCATCCCCTGCAACAGTGCCTCGTGGTCACAGAGATCGCCCCGCACGACCACGGCCCCGAGCTCGGCGAGCGACGTCGCGGTCACGTCGGACCGGGCGAGGGCCCGCGCCTCCCGTCCCTCGGCGATCAATCGGCACAGGAGCCCTCCCCCCACGAACCCCGACGCTCCCGTGACGAAGACTGGCCCCGGCACGGGTCAGCGACCCGAGGCAGCAGCGTCGCGGCCCGACAGCACCGAGAAGAATCGAGCGAGGTACTGCACCGCCGAGACGATCGTGATCAGGGCGGCGATCGCCATCAGCCACTGGTCGAGGTACCAGTCACCCAGATGGATGTCGGGCCGCCAGATCGCGAACGTGATCGCGACGAACTGGATCGTCGCCTTCCATTTGCCCCACATCGAGGGGGTCACCACGATGCCGTCGGAGGCCGAGACCGCGCCCCGCAGCCCCATGATCAACAGTTCCCGGCCGACGATCACGAACGCGATCCAGGCGGAGACGCGACCGACGGCCACGAGCGCCAGCAGCACGCCCGAGACGAGCAGCTTGTCGGCGGCGGTATCGAGGAAGCTGCCGAGGGTGGAGGTCTGCTTCCATCGACGGGCCAGCCGTCCGTCGAAGAAGTCGGTGGCAGCCGCGAAGGCGAACAGCAGGGCGGCGGTGGGTTCGACCCATGGGGCGGGGTCGTGCACGAGCACCATGCCCATCACCACCGGCGTCAACGCGATGCGCAGGTACGTGATGAACGCGAGGAAGGCGGCGGCTCGTTCGTCGGGGGTGCTCATTGGCCTCGTGAGCGAATCGTACCGGCTGAACCCGACGCTACGCCGATGCGAGCAGGTCCCGCACCTCCGAGGCAGACTCGCACCGGAGGGCTCGTGCGGCGATCGCCCGGGCGTCGACGAGGGTCGTCGACCGGACGGCGTCCTTCACGGTCGCGATCGCGGGCACCGCCATCGAGAGCTCGCGGACGCCGAGCCCGAGGAGGAGCGGGGTCGCGAGCTCGTCGCCGGCGAGCTCGCCGCAGACGCCCACCCAGCGACCGTGCGCCTCGGCGCCTTCGGCCGTTGCCGCGATCAGGCGCAGCACGGCCGGGTGGAGCGGATCGTTGAGCTCGGCGACGTGCTCGTTGCCGCGATCGGCTGCGAGCGTGTACTGGGTCAGGTCGTTGGTGCCGATCGAGAAGAAGTCGGCTCTCGCAGCGAGGGTGCCGGCCGTCAGCGCGGCGGACGGCACCTCCACCATGATGCCGATCTCGATCGCCGGTGAGAGGCCGATCCCCTCGCGAGCGAGGTCGACGGCTGCGCGTGCCGCGTCGAGCTCCCCGGTCGTCGCGACCATGGGGAACATGACGCGGACGGGGTGCTCGACGCCCACGCGGAGCAACGCCCGGAGCTGGGCCAGGAGCAGCTCGGGACGGGCGAGACCGAGCCGGATGCCGCGCACCCCCAGGAACGGATTCGCCTCGTGCGCCTGCGCCAGGGCGGCCACCGGCTTGTCGGCCCCCGCGTCGAGCGTGCGGACCAGCAGCGGTCGTCCGTCGAGCGCCTCGGCGGCGGCCCGGTAGGCGGCTTCCTGCTCGTGTTCGTCCGGCAGCGTGTCGCGATCCATGAAGAGGAACTCGGTCCGGAACAGCCCGATGCCGTCTGCGCCCGCGCCGACCGCGGCCGCGACCTCGGCCGGTCCACCCACATTCGCAGCCACCTCGATGGCTGTGCCGTCGAGGGTCGTGGCGGGTTCGCCGGCCCTCACCAGCGACGTCGCCAGTCGTGCGGCCCGTCCCCGTCGCTCGGACTCGAACGTCTCGACGACGTCGGGCGGCGGGTCGACGACGACTTCCCCACGAGCGCCGTCGACGGCGAGCGGCGATCCCTCCGTGAGCGAGAGCACCCGTGGTCCCACGCCCACGACCGCCGGGATACCGAGGGCTCGCGCCAGCACGGCGGCGTGCGACGTCGGGCCGCCGTGGGCGGTGACGATGCCAAGGGCCGTCGCCGGATCGAGACCCGCCGTGTCGGCAGGGGTCAGGTCGGCGGCGACGAGGATGCCGGGTTCGTCGAGCCGCGGTGCCGGCACGACGAGGCCGAGGATGCGCGCCAGCACCTGCGTACCGACGCTCCGCAAGTCGATCGCCCGCGCGCGCATGTACTCGTCGTCGAGCACGTCCCAGCCGACAGCCACGGCCTCGACGGCGTCGCGCCACGCGGCTGCAGCGTTGCGTCCCCGAGCGGCGATCGCCTCGCGCGCCGGCCCGAGCAGGGCCGCGTCGCGCAGGAACAGCAGGTGGGCGTCGAAGATGCGCGCCTCGTCCTCGCCGGCTCGTTCGGCGACCGCGTTGCGCTGTGCGACGATCGCATCCCCGGTCGCGCGAACGGCCGCCTCGAGTGCGGAGAGCTCCGAGGCGGGATCCGCCCCCGGGGTGTCGGGCACGTCGAGTGCTGGCGTGTGGAAGCGCCGCAGCTCGCCGACGGCGACACCGGGCGAGGCGGCGAAGCCCGTCACTACGGTTCCCTCGACGGCACCGCTCTCCATCGCGTCGACGGGCTGAAGATGCGCCTCGTCCGTCGTCGCGTTCGAGGCTCCGGTCGCTTCGGGTGGCTCGTCGAACCGGCGGGCGGCGAGCGCTTCGAGCGCCGCGATCGCCTCGGTCGCGCCGGGCCCTTCCGCCCGCACCTCCACGTCGTGGCCCGCGCGCACGCCGAGCGTCGCAACGGCGTTCAAGCTGCTCGCGTCGGCCGGACCGGCACCGGTCGTGAGGTTGCGCACGGTGACCACGGCCTCGTACCCGGCCGCGGTCTGCACGAACCGGGCCGCGGGCCGCGCGTGAAGCCCGTGAGGGACCTCGACCGGGAACACGGCAACCACGGTCGGGCCCTCAGGCGGCGCGGCGCCGGCCGCACCGTCGGAGCCTGGCTCGCCTCCCTCGGCCCGGCCGGCCCCCTCGTCGGTCCCCGTCCCGAGGTGAGCGATCTTGCCGGCCAAGCCGGAGCGCGCCTCCGTGGCGACCGCATCGAGGGGCATGCCCAGCTTGGCGGTGACCGCCGCCGCGACGGCCCCTTCGACGAGGGGAGCCTCGCAGAGCAGGATGCGCTTTCGCCGCTCCTCGCCGATCAGATCGACCGCCATCTCGGCCGAGAGCACCGCGCTCCCGAGGTCCATCAACACCAGCACTCCGTCGTCGGACCATGCTCGCTCGATCGCCTGCATCACGAGGACGGCGTCGGTCCCGATCGGGTGCTCGGGACCGTCGGGACCATCGACAGCCTCGAGCCCTCCCGCGGTTTCGAGCTTCACCTCGGCCCCGCCCATCTCGCGCGCGAGCTCGGCGACGCCTTCGGCGATGCGGGCGCTGTGGGAGACGATGACGACGCCGACCACGAGCCGCGCTCCCTCAGGCCCTCGAGGCCAGCACGCCGATCAAGATGAAGCCGTAGACGACGGTCACGATGCCGAGAGCGACGAGTCCACGTTCGAGGCGCTGGCGCCACCGTTCATTCAGGCCGAAGTCGAGCAGCACCGAACGCAGGCCCAGCATCGCGTGCACGGTGACGACGACGAGGAAGACCCCTTCGATCACGAAGATGATCGGTGTGCTGATGTAGTCGAGCACGTGCTGGTACGTGCGCAAACCGCCGATCTCGTCGACGACGAAATGATGCGCAACCATGTGGATCGTTACGAGGGCGAGGAGCGAGACGCCGGTGAACGCGGTCCATCGCCAGCTGCGCGACCGCGTCGAAGGCTCGGGGGCGGTCGCGACCATCAGGCTTCCCCTCCGAAGATGTGAAGCGCCGAGTAGATGAGCACGATCGCGCCGAACGCCATCAGTGACCAGAACAGCGCCTTCTGCCGGTTGGGAACGAACCCACTCCCGACGAGCGCCACGCGCGTGCCGTTCAGCCCATGTGCGAGAAGCCCGAACACCAGGAGCACGTCGAGTCCCAGGAACAGCGGCGTCGTCGCGACCTCGAGGAACCCGTTCCATGCGTCCTCACCGCCGAGCAACTGCGAAAGGACGGCGAGATGCAGGTAGAGGTAGGCCACGAGCCCGAGCCCGGTGACGCGATTCAGCGAGAACGCCAGGTGTCCGGTGCTGCGGCTGCGGAGGTCGAACCATGCGATCGGTCCCGGCAGCTTGCGTGAGACGGGCGCGCGTTGACGCCGTCCGCGCAGGATCTCCTCGACCCCCGGGTCGCGTTCGCGATCGAGCGGCGCTCGCGTCTCGCTCACGTCGCCTCCTCGCCTGCTGCGTGCTCCGGCACCTCGCGGCCCTGTTCACGGCGGCGATGTCGCAGCTCCTTGCGCAGCGACATGATGCGCTGGGCGGGACGCACATCGCTCGGGCAGGCTTCCGTGCACTCGAACGCGGCGTGGCATCGCCAGGCGCCGGCGTCCTGGTCGGCCCAATCGAGCAATGCATCGCGGTCGACGTCGTCGCGAGGTTCCTCGAGCAATCGCTGGGCGTAGGCCAGCGCTGCCGGTCCGACGTAGGAGTCGTCGGTCGCGGCGACGGGGCAAGCCGAGAGGCATAACCCGCACTCGATACAGTCCTCGTACCGCTCATGTCCGTCGAGGTCGTCGGCGACCGCCGCCTCGGGCAGGAACCCGCTCTCGCGCACGATCGGGTGCGGATCGGGGTAGTGCGCGACGAACGTCGTCATGTCGACGACCACGTCGAGGAGCACCGGGAGATTCGCGATCGGATCGACCGTGATCGTGCCCGAGAAGTCGGCGAGCTTCGTCACGCATGCGAGGCGCTCCCGACCATTCACCCGAACGCCGCATGTGCCACATGAGGCGTGGAAGCACGAGTGGCGCAGTCCGAGCGACGGGTCGCCGTGCAGTTGGATCCACCGGAGGGCCTCGAGCACCGTGGCGTCCTCACCCAACGGCACGTCGAACTCCTCCATGTGGGGTGTGTCGTCACCGCGTTTGAACCGATGCACCCGGAGCCGGCGGGTGGAGGTGGTCTCGGTCGTCATGCCGCGTACGCCGCCGTGTGGGGGAGCAGCACCGTCTCACGCGTGGCGCACGGGGTGTCGATACCGAGCTTGCGGCAGACGGCGTCGGCACAGACCTCAGCCATGCCCCGCAGCGTCGTGCCCTTGCCGCCGGTGATCGTCACGAAGCCTTCCACTCGGTCGTCCACCGCGTGATCGATCGTCTTGAAGGTGCGCGACAGCTCGCGGCCCGAGTCGGCATCGTCGCGCGAACCGATCAAGGGCCGCGCGGCCGACCATGCCGCGCGGAATGGCGCCTGGAGCACGGCCGGCACGAGGATCGAGCCCTCGTCGACCATGCGCTGCACGTGGTCGGCCGGCACGCCGAGGTCATCGGGGTCAGAGACGACCCAGGAGCTGGTGCCGATGACCGAGAGCGCTCGCTGCGGCACGATGATGTCGCCGTCACCCGATGCGTGCAGTCGGTTGATGACCATGTTCGTCAGACGCCCGCGCACCGCGAGCATCACTCCGGGGGAGGGGCGGATCGGCACGTCGACCCCCGCCATGCGAGCCACCTGCTCCGACCAGGGGCCCGTGGCGTTCACGACGATGTCAGCCCCGATGCGCGTCTGCTTCCCCGTGATCAGGTCGCGGACGTGCGCGCCCGAGATCACGCCACCACCGAGGTCGAGGTCGAGGACGTCGACCCAGTTCAACAGGTCGGCCCCGTTGGCCCTCGCGGTGGCGAAGAAGCGCAGGGGCATACGCATCGCGTCCATCGTCGCATCGGGGACCCGCACGGCCACCTTCAGGTCGGGGTTCAGGTTCGGCTCGAGCCGCAATGCCTCGTCGGGCTTGAGCACCTGCGTCGGGATGCCCGTGCGCTCGCACCCCTCGAGGAACGACGGCAGGTAGGCCATGTCCTCGTCGGTGATGCCGACGAACAGACCGTCGTTCTCCTCGAACGAACCGGGCGCGATGCGGCGCAGGAGCATGTTCTCCTCGATGCACTCGATCGCCGATTCCTCGTCGTTCACGGCGTAGCGGGCGCCGCTGTGCAGCAACCCGTGGTGGCGACCGGTGGTGCCCGAGGTGAACTCGCCGCGCTCGACGAGCGTCACGCGTACGCCGCGCAGGGCGAGATCGTGGGCGAGGGCGCCACCTGTGCCGCCTCCGCCCACGATCAGGACGTGTGGAGCCGTACCCGCACCTTCGCTCATCGGCGAATCATGCCATGCCGCCGGGGAACGGGCTCAGTCTTCGTCCTCTTCCTGTCCGCGCGCGAAGTCGCCCCGCTCAGGCGTCACGGGGTGTTCGTCCTCGTCGGCCTGACCTTCCGCGAACGTGCCCTTCTCGACCTCAGTCGGCTCGCGGTGCTCCTGCTCCTGACCTTCCGCGAAGTCGCCATGGGTATCGGCGTCGGGGTCGTGATCCGCTTGGCCCTCGGCGAAGGATCCCTCGTGTTCGTCGTGCTCGTCACGTTCCTTCTCGTCGTTCACTGGCGACCTCCCGGCTCACTCGACCCAGTCGAACGTACGCGTTACGGCCTTCTTCCACAGCGCATATTCCTTCTCGCGCTCGGCCGCATCCATCATGGGTGTCCACTCCTTGTCCTTGCCCCAGTTCCCGCGCAGGTCGTCGATCGTTGCCCAGAAGCCCGTCGCCAGACCGGCGGCGTACGCGGCGCCGAGGGACGTGGTTTCGGCCACCGTCGGACGGATCACCGGCACGCCGAGAACGTCGGCCTGGGTCTGCATCAGCAGGTCGTTGTGCACCATGCCGCCGTCGACCTTCAGTGAGGTGAGCGCGACGCCGGAGTCGGCGTTCATCGCGTCGACGACTTCACGGCTCTGCCACGCCGTGGCTTCGAGCGTGGCTCGCGCGATGTGCCCGGCTGTCACGAAGCGCGTGAGCCCTGCGATCACGCCGCGCGCCTCGCTGCGCCAGTACGGCGCGAAGAGGCCCGAGAACGCCGGCACGAAGTACACGCCGCCGTTGTCGTCGACGGTCTTCGCGAGGGCCTCGACGTCGGGGGAGGCCTCGATCATCTTCAGGTTGTCGCGCAGCCACTGCACCAGGGCGCCCGTGATCGCGATCGAGCCTTCGAGCATGTACGCGGCCGGCTGGTCTCCGATCTTGTAGCCCACGCCCGTGATCAGCCCGTTCTTCGATTGGACCGCGTCCGTGCCCGTGTTCAGCAGCAGGAACGACCCCGTGCCGTAAGTGTTCTTGGCCTCGCCGACGTCGAAGCAGGTCTGGCCGAACAGGGCCGCCTGCTGATCACCGAGGTCGCCGGCCACCGGCACGCCGGCGGCCGCACCGACCGCCTCGCCGTAGACCTGGCTCGACGAGCGGATCTCGGGGAGCATCGAGCGAGGCACGCCGATCGCATTCAGGAGGTCGTCATCCCAGTCGAGGGTTTCGAGGTTCATCAGCATGGTGCGGCTCGCATTGGTCACGTCCGTGACGTGCTGGCCACCGTCGACGCCGCCCGTGAGGTTCCAGATGCACCATGTGTCGATGTTGCCGAACGCCAACTCGCCCGCATCGGCTCGTGCCTGCGCCCCCTCGACGTTGTCGAGGATCCACCGGACCTTGGGGCCGGAGAAGTAGGTGGCGATCGGGAGTCCCGTCTTCTCGCGGAAGCGATCCTGGCCGCCGTCGGCGATCAGCTCGTTACAGAGCTGATCGGTGCGGGTGTCCTGCCACACGAGCGCGTTGTGGATCGCCTGCCCCGTGGAGCGGTCCCACACCACCGTGGTCTCACGCTGGTTCGTGATACCGATCGCGGCGATGTCGCCCGCCGACAGGCTCGCCTTCTGAAGGGCTCCCGCGATCACATCCTGGCTGCGGGCCCAGATCTCCGCAGGGTCGTGCTCGACCCACCCCGGCTTGGGGAAGATCTGCTCGTGCTCCTTCTGGTCGACGCCCACGACCTGGCCGCCGTGGTCGAAGATCATGAAGCGCGTGCTGGTCGTGCCCTGGTCGAGGGCACCGACGTACTCAGCCATGAGGGGCCTCCTCCGATGGTCGGCCGTCGCCGGCCCATGTGTCGGCGACGGTGCGCAACAACAGGTAGCTCGAGGTGGCGCCGGGGTCCTGATGCCCAGCGCTTCGTTCGCCGAGGTAGCTCGCTCGGCCCTTCCTTGCCACGAGGGGGATCGTGGCCGTCATGCCCTCTTCGGCCGCGTCGGCCGAGCGACGGAGCGCCGCGGGCAGATCCGCTCCGTCGGCGACCGCGGCGGCGAAGGCGTCGCGACCGGGCATCAAGGCGTCGAGCATCGTCTTGTCGCCAGCCTCGGCCTTGCCGCGTGCCTGCACGCCGGAGACGGCCGCTGCGAGGGCGGCAGCCCAATCCTCAGGCGTGATCTCGTCCTTCCCTGCGGTGGCGACGCCCAGCTGCAGGAACAACGTGCCGTAGAGCGGTCCTCCCGCGCCTCCCACGGTCGACACCAGCGTCATGCCCACCGTCTTGAACAGCGCCCCGATGTCGCCTGGTGCGGCCCCGTCGAGCTTGCCGAGCACGGCTTGGAATCCCCGGTCCATGTTGATGCCGTGGTCCGCATCGCCGATCGCGGAGTCCAGCTCCGTGAGGTACGTCTTGTTCTCGGCGATCGTGGCGGTGAAGGTCTTGAGCCATGCGACGACGTCGTCGTACGACACGCCTGCGGTGCCGCTCATCTCGGCACCCACCCCTTCCTTCCGCCCGCCCCGGGCGGGGGGCTCAGACCCCCCACCGCAGACCGGCCGTGTTCACCGGAGCGTCCCAGAGCTTCGTGAAGTCGTCGCTCAGCTTCAGCAGCGTGATCGAGCATCCGGCCATCTCGAGCGAGGTGATGTACGAACCGATCAGGTTGCGCGAGATCGTGATTCCCCGGCCCGACAGGAACTTGTTGAGCTCGTTGAAGACCACGTAGAGCTCGATCAACGGCGTGCCACCCATGCCGTTCACGAACGCCAGCGCTTGGTCGCCCTTGCGGAACGGAAGGTCGTCGACGATCGCGGTCGCCATCATGTCGACGATCTCCGACGCCTGCTTCATCTTCATGCGCTCGCGCCCCGGCTCGCCGTGGATGCCCACGCCCATCTCGATCTCGTCGTCGCCGAGCTCGAACGTGGGGGAGCCTGCGGCCGGCACGGTGCATGAGGTGAGCGCCATACCCATCGAGCGGCCGTTGGCGTTCACCTCTCGGCAGATGTCGGCGACCTCCTTCAGTGGCCGCTTCTGCTCGGCGGCCGCTCCGGCGATCTTCTCCATCAGCACGGTCGTGCCCACGCCGCGACGCCCCGCCGTGTAGAGCGAGTCCTGCACGGCCACATCGTCGTCGACGATCACGGACTCGACGTCGGTGCCTTCGGCACGACAGAGCTCCGCCGCCATCTCGAAGTTCATGACGTCGCCGGTGTAGTTCTTCACGATGTGCACGACGCCGGCTCCGCCGTCGACGGCCTTGGTCGCCGCCTCCATCTGATCAGGGGTGGGCGACGTGAACACCTCGCCAGGACATGCGGCGTCGAGCATGCCCATGCCGACGAAGCCACCATGCATCGGTTCGTGTCCGGATCCACCACCCGAGACGAGCGCGACCTTGCCCTGCACGGGCGCGTCGGCCCGCGAGATGACGTACGGATCGTAGGACACCTTCACGAGGTCGGGGTGTGCCGCCTCGATACCTTGGAGTTCTTCCCGGACGACGTCCGCCGGGTCGTTGATCAACTTCTTCATGCGTGCCTCGCTTCCCGTCGTGGAGGGGCGGCGGGAGGGCTCACGGGCCCTCCCGCCGGCCGTCTCTAGCCGAAGATCGCGTCGGCCGCCAGCGCCCCGAGCACGCCGCCCACGATCGGGCCGACGACCGGGATCCACGAGTAAGCCCAGTCGGAGCTCCCCTTGCCGGCGATCGGCAGGATCGCGTGCATGATGCGAGGTCCGAGGTCGCGAGCCGGGTTGATCGCGTAGCCGGTCGGGCCACCCAACGCCATGCCGATCACGAGGACCAGCAGGCCCACGGGCAGGGCACCGGTCGCGAGGGCGCCGGACAACGCCTCCTCGCCGATCGCGAGCCCCGAGATCGACAGGATGCCGAAGACCAGCACGAACGTGCCGATGATCTCGGTGATCAAGTTGGCGGGGGTGTTGCGGATCGCCGGACCGGTCGAGAACACCGCGAGCTTGAGCCCGGCGTCGTCCGTCTCGCTCCAGTGCGCCAGGTAGGCGAGGTACACGAGGGTGGCGCCGATGAACGCGCCGACGAACTGGCCGGCGATCGCGGTCGGCACGTCTTCCCAGGGGAAGGCGTCGATCGACGCGAGGCCGACCGTCACCGCGGGGTTGAGGTGCGCGACGCCCCCCTCGACCGCAAGGCTACCGAGCACGCCGACGAACACGGCCATCGCCCAGGCCCAGGTGATGACCACCCATCCCGAGTTCTGCGCTTTCGACTTGTTGAGGAGCACACCGGCCACGACGCCGTCACCGAGCAAGACGAGCAACGCCGTACCGACCACCTCTCCGAGGAACATCTGAGCGACCACCCCCTCCGTAGCGGGCCCCACCGTCGGGACCGTGTCGACTCGAGCCAACTCGGTTCGTAACGAGATGTCAATAGTCTTGTGACGCCGAAGCCATCTCGACAAGGCCATCCATCGTTCGGTATCGTCGAACAGCCACGCACTGGAAGTTGACATGGCCTGGAGGTGGTTCGATGGTTGCGGCGGTGACCGAACGGGCTGACAACGCTCGCGAGAGGGTGTTCGACGTGTACGACGCCACCATGATCCGCCGTTGGGTGCGCGGGTCCGCCGACGAGGTCGCGGCGAACCGAGACTTCCTGACCCAACTCGATGCGGCCATCGGAGACGCCGACCACGGGATCAACATGGATCGCGGATTCTCGGCCGCCGTGACCGATCTCGACGCTACCTCCGACCTGCCCGCAGGCGAGCTGTTGATCCGGGTCGGGGGCACCCTGATCTATCGCGTCGGGGGCGCCGCCGGGCCGCTCTTCGGCACCTGCCTTCGCCGAGCGGGGGAGGCGTTGGGCGACGCCGAGTCGTTCGACGCCGAGGGCCTGTGGAAGGCGTTGCGATCCGGTCTCGACGGCATCCAGGGGCTCGGCGCGGCGGAGGAAGGCGACAAGACGATCGTCGATGCTTACGCACCCGCGCTCGTGGCGTTCGAGCGGGAGCTGCGGGGGGGCGGCGACGGGGCCTCGGCGTCACGCAAGGCGGCCGAGGCCGCACGCGAGGGCATGCGTGCGACGGTGCCGATGCAGGCGCGGAAGGGCCGCGCCTCGTACCTGGGACCGAGGAGCGTGGGGCATCAGGATCCGGGGGCCACCTCGACCTCCTACCTGTTCGCGGCGCTCGCTCGGTCGTTGGACGGCGGTCGTTGACCGGGCCGGCACCGCGCAAGGGCATGATCCAGTCCGTCGAGCGAGCTTCCCGGATCCTCAAGGTGCTCGGCACGGGCACCTCACGGATGGGCGTCACCGAGATCGCCGATCGGCTCGGGCTCGCCAAGGGAACGGCCTACGGGCTGTTGCGGACCCTCGAGGCCCAGGAGCTCGTCGAACAGGACCCCGAGACCGACAAGTACCGGCTCGGACCGGCGATGCTGCAGCTCGGCAACGCATTCCTCGACAACCACGAGCTCCGTGCGCGCTCGTTGCTATGGGCGGACTCGCTCGCCTCGCGAACCGGCGACGCCGTGCGGGTCGGGGTGCTGCACGGGACGAACGTGCTGATCGTGCACCACGTGTTCCGCCCGGACAACTCGGTGCAGATCCTCGAGGTGGGGGCGTCGATACCGTGGCACGCATGCGCCCTCGGCAAGGCCATCGTCGCCTTCCTCCCCGAGCCGTCGCGCCGCGCCCTGCTCGGGCTCGAGCTGGCGCCGCTCACCGGCCGGACGGTGACCGACCCGGCCGTCCTCGAGGAGGTGCTCGTCGCGGTCGCCGCGGAGGGCACCGCACTCGAGGACGAGGAGGCGATCGTCGGGGAAGCGGAGATCGCCGCGCCGGTCTTCGACGACCGTGGTCATTCCGTGGGAGCGATCGGCGTCGTCGGCCCGGTCGAGCGACTCCTGCCCGAGGGCCGGCAGGCCGCCGCGGTGATCGCGGCGGTGCGCGACACGTCGCGAGGCCTCTCCCGCGACATGGGCGCCGGACGCGTCGGCGCGCGGAGCGGCGCAACGCGTCGGTGATCGTCGGCCGGGATCTCGGTCGGCGATAGGCTCATTCCATGAGCGAGGCCCCGCGATACGTCACCGTCGAGGACTACCTCCCGGTCGCGCGTGCGACGGTCTCATCCGACGTCTGGGACTACTACGAGGGTGGTGCCGGCGACGAGTGGACGCTCGCGGAGAACCGCAAGGCGTTCGATCGGTGGATGCTGCGCCCCCGGTTCCTGCGGGGTGCGGGTTCGCCCGACACCTCGACGGCCATGCTCGGTGCGCCGCTGCGGTTCCCGGTCGCGGTGGCGCCGTGGGCGTACCAGCGGCTGGCACATCCCGACGGGGAGCTCGCCACCGCGCGGGCAGCCGCCGCCGCAGGCACGCTGATGGTCGTGTCCTCGACCACCGAGTCCTTCCTCGAGGAGGTCGCGACCGCGAGCGAGGGGCCGAAGTGGTGGCAGCTCTACGTGGCGCAGGACCGAGGGTTCACCGAGGCGATGCTCGAGCGCGTGGTCTCGGCGGGGTATGCGGCGATCTGCTGGACCGTCGACTTCCCGGTGAGCGGTCTGCGTCACCGCGACACGCGGAGCGGATTCGTGATGCCGATCGGCATCGGGGCGAGTGACTACCTGTTCGACGCCTCCCTCACCTGGGACGACCTGGGCTGGATCAAGGATCGCGCGCCCGGTCTACCCGTGGTGGTGAAGGGCCTCCTCACGGCCGAGGACGCCGAGCTCGCGGTTCAGGCCGGCGCCGATGCGATCGTCGTCTCGAACCACGGCGGACGCCAGCTCGACCGGTCGCCTGCGGGGCTCGACGCATTGCCCGAGGTGGCGGCGCAGGTCTCAGGGAGGGTGCCGGTGCTGGCGGACGGCGGCGTTCGGCGTGGCACCGACGTTCTGACAGCGCTGGCCCTCGGGGCATCGGTGGTGCTCGTCGGGCGTCCGACGATCTGGGGCCTCGCCGCCGAAGGGGAGAGGGGCGTCACCGGCGTGCTCGAGATCCTGCGCGCAGAGTTCGAGAACGCGATGGCGCTCACCGGATGCCGCTCAGTCGATGAGATCGGTCCAGCGCTCGTGGCGCCCGCACCGTAGTCGGGCGGTCCCGAAGCGCGGTCTGGGACCATCTGGACATGAGCGGATACGACCTGCACACCCACTCCACCTTCAGCGACGGCACGGAGACGCCCACCCACAACGTGAAGCTCGCGGTCGAGCGCGGGCTGGACGGCCTCGGCGTCACGGACCACGACACGTTCGCCGGCCTCGACGAAGCGGCCACGGCCGCCGATGGCGCCGACCTCGACATCGTGCCCGGCATCGAGTTCTCGGCCGAGTACGACGGGGCCAGCCTGCACGTGCTCGGATACTGGGTCGACCCCGCCCACGGACCGCTGCAGGAAGAGCTGAAGCGGCTGACCGACACCCGGTTCCGCCGCGGCGAGATGATGATCGAGAAGCTGCAGGAAGCTGGGTACGAGATCTCGTTCGACGACGTCCGGCGCATCGCCGGCGACGACCTGATCGCCCGACCCCACGTCGCGCAGGCCATGGTCGAAGCGGGCATCGTCGGGACCGAGAAGGAGGCGTTCGATCGCTACATCGCCGACGGCGGCGCCGCCTACGTGCCCAAGCACGCGCTGGACCCGGTCGATGCGCTGCGGCTGATCGGGGACGCGGGGGGAGTGTGCGTGCTCGCCCACCCGGCGATGTGGAAGGGCAACGGCTCGGTGCCCGATGCGCTGATCGAGCGGATGGCCGAGGGTGGCATGGTGGGGCTCGAGGTCGACCATCCCGATCACGACGATGCCACCCGGGCCTACTACCGAGCGATGGCCGAGCGACTCGACCTAGTGCCGACGGGGTCGAGCGACTGCCACGGCGCTCGGTACGACTTCCGGCTCGGATGCAACACGACCCCCGCCGAGCTCGTCGACGAGCTGAAGCGGCGCGCGGGTCGATAGGCGTCGGGTCCCGGCCGGCTCGCGGGTGGCTACGATGCGAACCGTGACTCGCGCTGCCCTGGAGATGGTGTTCTTCGACATCGGCGGCGTGATGTACGACGACTCGATCTACGCGCGTTCGTGGATGAAGGCGCTGCGCGAGTCGGGGGCGTCGTTCACCGACGAGGAGTTCGACGCTGAGTACGCTGCCGCGCGGGCAGCACAATCGGAGTCGTTCCGACGCCGGCTCACCGCACGATTCCTGGGATCGGTCGACGACCTCGGGACCGTGGAGGCCCGCGCCGCGCGCTACTGGGCGTATCCGCCGACGGCCCTCTACCCCGATGTCGTGCCCTGCCTCGAGGCGCTCGAGGGTCGTTTCCGGCTCGGGGTGATCGCGAACCAGCCCAGCTCGGTGCGCCAGGCGATGGCTCGCGACGGACTCACGCGGTTCTTCGAGGTCTGGGGGGTGAGCGACGACCTCGGGTTGCAGAAACCCGACCCGAAGCTCTTCTCGCACGTGCTCCATACGGCGGGCGTGTCACCGGCGGCCACCGTGATGCTCGGCGACCGTCTCGACTACGACGTCCGCCCGGCGAAGGCTGCAGGCATGCACGCGGTGTGGGTGCTGCGCGGCGAGGCCCCCGACGAGCCCACCCCCGCGCAGCTCGCGCAGGCCGATGCGTCGATCGACGATCTCGGTGAGGTTCCTGCGTTGCTCGCCTCCTGGTCGTAACGTCGGGGTCATGCACGTCGTGATCGTGGGCGGTGGCGCCGCCGGGTTGAACGCGGCTCGAGGGCTGCAGCAGCGTCTGCGGACGGGTGGGCACTCGCTCACCCTCGTCTCGACGGAGAACGTCTTCCTCTACCAGTCGCTGCTGCCCGAGGCGGCGGGGGGGACGCTCGAGCCCCGCCACGTGGTCGTGCCGCTGCGTTCTGCGCTGCGGCGCGCCCGGGTCGTCGTCGGCGACGTGGAGCGCGTCGACGCCGAGCACCGGCTGCTGCATCTGCGAGGCGTCGACGGCGACCGGTTCGAGATGCCGTTCGACCAGCTCGTGCTCACGCCGGGGTCGCGATCGCGAACGCTGCCCGTCCCGGGACTCGCGCACCACGGGATCGGATTCAAGACGCTCGGCGAGGCGATCCTGCTGCGCAACCACGTGCTGTCGAGGCTCGAGGCCGCGTCGCAGCGTCCGCATCGCGATCCGCGGCGACGGGCGGCCCTGACGTTCGTGTTCGTGGGCGCCGGGTACGCGGGGGTCGAGGCGCTGGGGGAGCTCGAAGACCTCTCCCGGTGGGCCCTGAAGCACATGCCGGAGATCGGACACGACGAGCCGCGGTGGATGCTGGTCGAGGCGCGGGACGAGATCCTGCCCGAGATCGGCGGCGACCTCGGGACATGGGCGGCTCGGGAGCTCGCCGAGCGAGGTATCGAGATCAAGACGGGCACGCGTCTGGACTCGGTCGAGGGCGGGGTCGTGCGCCTCAGCGACGGGGAGACGTTCCCGGCGGAGACCCTCGTGTGGACCGCGGGCGTCAAAGCCGAGCCGCTGGCGGCCCTCTCGGACCTGCCGATCGACGACCACGGGAGACTGCGCGTCGACGCCGCGATGCGGGTCGAGGGCCACGAGGGCGTGCTGTGGGCGGCCGGCGACGCTGCGGCCGTGCCGGACCTGGTGGCGGGGGGCTTCTGCCCGCCGTCGGCACAGTACGCCACGCGGCAGGGCAAGCGACTCGCCGCGAATGTGCTGGCCACGATCGAGGGGCGCGACGTGGAGCCGTTCCGGTTCAAGGCGTTGGGCGCCCTGTGCTCGCTGGGTCGCTACCGTGGGGTCGCTGTCGTGATGGGCGTGCATCTGCGCGGTTTCCCCGCGTGGTTCGTGACCCGCTCGTACCACCTGCTCCAGCTCCCTACGCTCAACAGGAAGGTGCGCGTCGTGCTCGACTGGACGTTGTCACTGTTCTTCCCGCGTGACGTGGCGGCGTTGGGATCGCTCCACGACCCCACCGAGGCGTTCGAGCGAGCGTCGGAGGGTTAGGGCACGCTGGCGTTGGGCCGGGTGTCGGGAGGGGCGCCCAGAGCCGACGAGCGGGACTCCGGCCCGACTAGGCAGGGACCTCCGTAGTGACACCTGCGACGGAACACGGAGGTCCTTGCCAACTCATCGGAAACGAGTACCAGGCACGTGCTTCGTCGACGTCCAATCGGGGCCGGGGGCCTAGGCGCCTTTGCGCCGCTGCTTCTGCAACTCGCTCGCGGCCTGCAGCGCCTTGTGGCTGCGCGCGATGTCGGGCATCTCGGCGCCGCTCGCGAGCTCGTCGGCCGCCCACCGCGTGAGGTCGCGGATCGACACGATGCCCACCACGCGACCCCGGTCCACGACGGGCAGGTGACGGATGTTCCGCGCCACCATGTGCTCGGCCGCGTCGGCCAGGTCCATCTTCGGCCCCACGGTCTCGAGGTCGCGGCGGGTCATGCCGTGGGCTACCTTCACCGAGTGCGGGTCACCGCCCGCGGCCACCAGGTTCACGATGTCGCGCTCGGTCACGATGCCGGCGAGCTTCTTCCCATCGAGCACGACCACCGACGAGATGCCGTTCGTGCGCATCGTCTTGGCGACGTCGGCGAATGTGTCCTCGGCGTCGGCCGCCTTCACGTCGGTGTGCATCACGTCCGCGACCTGCATGGTTTGCCAGCCTCCTTGAGGACGAGCCATGAACCTGGGGGCGGCCAGCCTACCGCTTCCACGGGCTCGGCCGTCGTACAACTGTCCCGTGCGCACCCGTGCTCTCCTCGTCGCGCTCGCCCTCTCCACACTCGTGCCCGCGTGCACGATCGAGACGCATCCCACCGCGGGCGTGCGCGCCGATCGGCGCGGACGGGCCGTGATCCTGGCGCCGCGATGCGGGGAGGTACGCATCGAGGCGGTGCAAGTCGCGGACCTGGACGGCCCGGTCCGCTGGCGCGTCGAGGGTGGCGGCACGTCCCAGACGATCTTCCCGGTGGGGAGCGAACCGCCGCTGATGCGGGTGACCGATCCGCTCGAGGGTGCGCTCGACCCGAACGACGCCTACGTCGCCACGGTCGAGTACGCGGGCTCGGGACCCGACGTCGAGGTGGAGTTTCGCACCTCGAGCCTGTGGACCGATCGTGTGATCGACGCCGATGGGGACTTCCTCACGACGCAGGAGTTCGCGGACGAGGCCGACCTCGGGTGCATCGGAGGATGGCTCTGGGTCGCCGGCGCGATCGGCATCGCGCTTGTGCTGGCGTTCGTCGCGGCGATCGTCGGTAGCGTGTGGGTGATCGTCCGCGTGCTGCGCAAGGCCAGACGCCTGCGCGAAGAGGACGCGACCCCGGACCGCCCCGATCTCAGTGGTCGCTGACGCTCGAGAAGTGGAACTCGTCGACCTTCAGCGCGGGCACCCGTGAGGCGCTGAAGAAGAACTCGCTCGCCAGGTGCGCCTCGCGTCCGACCATCGAGACGCTCGAGAGCGCCCCGAGGATCGACTGTGTGAACCGCAGGTTGCGCACCGCCCCCACGATCTCTCCTCGCTCGATCAGGAACGTCCCGTCGCGCGTCATGCCCGTGATCGACGATTCCATCGGGTTCACGATGTTCGAGTAGTGGAAGCGAGTCACGAGCAGCCCGCGCTCCGTCGAGCGGATCATCTCGTCGACCGTCGCGTCGCCCGTTCCCATGAACAGATGCAGCGGGAAGGGTCCCTCCGGGTTCGGCGAAGGCAGGCCGTGGCCGGTCGAAGGACGATCGACTTCCTTGCCGGTGCGCCGGTCGTACACGACGCCGCGGAAGACGCCGTCGGCGACGAGATCGACCCGCTGCTTCGGCGTGCCTTCGAAGTCGAACGGCACGCCGAGGGTACGCGGATCGGTGCCGTCGTCCCAGATCGAGACCGACGGCGCGGCGACCTGCTGGCTCTCCTTGCCGTCGAAGCAGGAACGCCCCTCGACATAGGCACGTCCCGCGAACCCCACCCACGCGAGGAAGCCGACGAGCGTCGCCGTCGCGGCGGGCTCGAGCACCACGGTGTAGGTGCCGGCATCGAGCGCTCGGGGCGACGCCGAACCGATCGCCTTCTCGTTGGCCGTCCGTCCGATCGCACCGGCGTCGATCGCACCGGTCGAGCCCGCGAAGACCTCGGCGAACCCGCCGCCGCCGTCGGGACCGGTGACGACCGTCGTGAGCGATGCCTGCGTCGAGGGCGCCCAGCAGAACTGACCCTCGCTGTTCGCGACCCCGAGTTCGACGGCGACCGTCTCGAAAGCCCCCGCCGCGCGGCACCCCGGGGCGCAGGTTCCGATCAGTTCGGCCACGGCCGCCGCGCGCATCTCGGGTGAGGCCGAGGCGGTGTCCTCGAAGAAGCGATCCACGTCGGAGACGGGCGCAGGCGGCGCGAGCCCCGGCCAGAGGGGATCGGCCGCGACGACCTCCGCCATCTCGAGCGCGCTGCGGGCGGCGGCTCGCGCGCCCTCGGGCGTCGCCTCGTTCGATGCTGCCACACCGATGTGGCCGCCCTTCGCCACCCGGACGCGCAGCCCTGTGTCCTCACGCGCGATGCTCTGATGGATCTCCGAGTTGGCGAACCGGGTGAGCCCTCCCGATTCGTGCATCAACAACACCTCGACGTCGTCGGCGCCGCTCACCGACAGCGCGCCGTCGGCGATTCGGCGGAACGCGTCGGGCCCGAGCACGTCGGCGGCGCCGCTCATCCTCGCACTCCGACCTGCACGTTGCGGAACCGCGCTGGCGAGGCGCCGTGACCCACGCGACCCACCTGCCCCGGCTGGCCCTTGCCGCAGTTCGGCGTGCCCCAGACGACCCAGTCCTCGGCGCCGCCGACCGCGTCGCACGAGCCCCAGAACTCGGGTGTGATGCCCGTGTAGTTCGGGTTCTTGTAGAGCGTGGTCAGCCTCCCGTCCTCGATGCGCCAGGCCTGCTCGCATCCGAACTGGAAGTTGATACGCCTGTCGTCGATCGACCACGAGTTGTTCGTGGTCATGAAGATGCCGCGGTCGGTGTCGCCGATGATCTCGGCGAGGGTTCCCTCGCGGGGTTCGATCGAGACGTTCGTCATGCGGATCAGCGGCAGGTGGCTCCACCCGTCGGCTCGGCTGGTCGCGTTCGAGGTCTGGCCGACGACGGCCGCCGTCTCGCGGCTCGAAAGGAAGTTCTCGAAGATGCCGTCGACGATGATCGGCACGCGTTGGGCGGGAACGCCCTCGTCGTCGAAACCGAACGTGCCGAGCCCCCCGGGCAACGTTGCGTCGGCGGTGATCGAGACCAGGTCGCTCGCGTAGCGGACCTTCCCTCGGTCGCCCGGCGAGAGCCACGATGAGCCCGCGTACGCCTCCTCCATGCCGAGCACGCGGTCGAGCTCGATCGGGTGGCCGATCGACTCGTGGATCTGCAGCTCCATCTGGCCCGAGTCGAGCACCAGGGTCGTGAGCTCGCTCGGGCACTCGGGCGCCGAGAGCAGCGCAACCGCCTCCGAGCCGATGCGCTCGGCCTCCTCGATCAGGCCGAGCGTGCGGATGTGCTCGTAGCCGGCCGCCTTCACGTGCCCACGGAAGGAGTTCGGATAGCTGCGTCGTTGCATGTCGCCGTCGGCCACCGCGACGGCCTCGATGCCGCCACCCGAGTTCGTCACGACCTGCTCGATCGCGGCGCCGTCGCTCGAGGCGAACCACGTCGAGCGGCGGAAGAAGTCGAGGCTCGCCTCAGCGAACGAGAGGCCCGGCACGCCCTGCATCACGCGGGAGGCTTCCATCAGCAGGGCCACCTTCTCCTCGAGCGGCACGGTGAAGGGATCCTCCTTCACCGGCGTCCGCCACGATGCCGTGGCCGGTTCCACGGGCGTCAGCGAGACCGCGTCCCCGGGCAGGCGCTGCGCTGCCTTGGCCATCTCGACCGCGAGCTGCGCGGTGCGGTCGATCTCGGCGCCGTCGAGCCGGGCGGTGGCGGCGAACCCCCAGCGGCCACCCACCAGCACCCGGATGCCCACCCCGCTCGAGATCGACCGGTCGATGCCCTCCATCTCCTGGTTGCGGACGGTGAGCGACTCGCTCTCGTCGGTGCCTGCGCGCGCATCGGCGAAGTCGGCGCCCGCGCTGCGGGCAGCCTCGACGGCCAGCTTCGCGACCTCGAGCACGAGAGCCTCCCCTGGGGTCCGCAAACGTTCGGGCGACCGGGCCGAAGGCCCGGGCGATGCGGGGCATCGTACCCGGTGCGACCCAGCGATACCCGGTCACGATGGAGGTGACGCAGGAGGTGTCGGCATGGACGGACCGAGGCATGGATTCACCGAAGAGCAGGCTCTCGCATCGGCGGCGGAGATCGGGCTCGACCTCGACACGGCGCCGTTCGACGTGGACCAGTTCCGGCGGGGGATGGAGGTGGAGCTCGAGCACGGCCGCCACGATCCCGTGACCGACGTCACCGACGACGATCCGCTGGTCACGGCACGGATCGCGTGGGCGCACCTGAAGGAGTTCCCCGACTACTACGACCGGCTCGAGCGCATGGAAGCGGAGGCCGAGGCCGAGGCCGAGGCGCAGCGGCCGACGGCATAGTCCGGGCGCGGGGGTTGGCTGGGTCACGCGCCCGGGTGGGAAGATGCCCGCCCGAGCCCCATGACGCCTGAGGAGGACCTTCCGTGCCGGTCGAACACACCGATGAGCACCCCACGTTCGAGCTGGGGGGCAACACGATCACGAGCCTGGCCGCGCCCAGCCGGGGCGCCGACGAGGCCGCCCTGTTCCGCATCTCGGTGCCTCCCGGCGGCGGCCTGCCCGCCCATCACCATGACCACCTCGACGTCTTCGCGGTGGAAGCCGGCGGCGGCACGTTCCACATCGACGACGCGTCGTTCGAGCTCGTGGCCGGCGACTCGGTGGTCGTGCCGATCGGCGCCGTGCACTACCTGGAAGCCGGGGAGACCGGCGCCACGATGGTCGTTACGATGCTCGCCGGCACGAAGCTCGTGCGCGCCGATGACGGCACCGAGATCGTGCCACCGTGGGTGAGTTGATGGCTCGCCATACCTACGTCGCCGACGTCACCCTCTTCGACGGGCTGCGGGTCCGCCGCCGCCAGGGGGTGCTGCTCGAGGGCGACCGCATCGCCTGGGTCGGATCGCATGTCCGGGCCCCGCGTGCCGCCCGCGCCGCCCGAGCTGTCGAGGGGAGCGGCCGCACGCTCACCCCCGGCCTCGTCGACTGCCACGTGCACCTGAACTTCGACGGGGGTCCCGACTTCGCGGCCGAGGCCGCCGAGATGAACCTCGCCCTCGCGACGATCAAGGCGACCGTCAACGTGGGGAAACATCTGGCGGCCGGTGTGACCACCGTGCGCGACCTGGGCGGACTCGGCACGTGCGAGCTGGCACGGGCGATCGACCGTGGCGTGGTTCCGGGGTCGCGGCTCGTCGCCGCCGGCCGGGCGCTCACGGTCACCGGCGGGCACGGCCACAACGTGGCGTTCGCGCGCGAGGTCGACGGCGCCGATGCGGTCCGCCGGGCCGTGCGCGAGGAGATCAAGGCGGGCGCGAGGGCGATCAAGGTGGTTGCCACCGGCGGCGTGCTCACCCCGGGGATCGGAGCCACGTTCACCGCGTTCACCCCAGAGGAGATCGGGGCCGCGGTCGCCGAGGCACACTCGTGGGGCAGGGGCGTGGCGGCCCACGCGATCGGCGCCGAGGGCGTGACCGGGTCGGTGCGGGCGGGGGTCGACTCCGTCGAGCACTGCGTGCAGCTCACGAGGCCGACCGCCGCGTTGATGGCCGAGCGGGGCACGTTCCGAGGCCCGACCCTCTCGGCGGCGTTCGGCATGTTGGAGCACCCGGCAGAGGTGCCCGACTACGCGCTCGAGAAGATCAGCTCGGTGGTCGACGACGCCGAGCGGGCGCAGACGCTCGCGCTGCGGGCGAAGGTACGCCACGTCTGCAGCACAGATGCCGGAACCCCCTTCAATCCGCACGGCGGTGCACCTCACGAGCTCGCGCGGTTGGTCGCGTGGGGCATGCGTCCCCTCGACGCGATGGTCGCGGCCACGTCGAGCGGTGCGGAACTTCTCCGTATGCCGGAGGTAGGGCACGTGCGCGAAGGCGCTCTCGCCGACCTCGTGCTCTATGACGCGAACCCCGTCGACGACGTCGTCGTGCTGCGGCGACCGCGCACGGTGTGGAAGGGCGGCGAGGTCGTCGCGGGACGGACGCCGCGGTGAGCTTCCGCGCCGAAGCCCTCGAGGCGAACGCGTCGTACGCGTCGGACTTCGTGGCGACCGAGCGGGCGGCGCCGCCGAGCCGACGGGTCGCCGTGCTCGCCTGTATGGACGCGCGGTTGCGGCCCGAAGAGGCGCTTGGCCTCGCGCTCGGCGAGGCTCATGTGATCCGCAACGCGGGCGGGAGGGTCACCGACGACGTCGCGCGATCCCTGATGCTGTCGTCGGCCGTGCTCGGCACCACGGAAGCGGCCGTCGTGCACCACACCGACTGCGGGTTGCTCGGGGCGACGAACGAGGGGCTCCGCGCTCATGTCGCCGAGGCGACGGGCAGCGAGGTCGGTGAGATCGACTTCCTGCCATTCGACGATGCGGAGCGCGCCCTGCTCGACGACGTGCGCGCGATCACGCGCGACCCGCGCCTGGCGTTCGACGCGGTGAGCGGCTTCCTCTACGACGTGCGCACCGGGCGGCTGCGCGAGGTCGCGCCGGGCTGAGGATCTGCGGCGAGCGCGTGCTCCAACGCGACGACGCCGCGGGCGAGCTGCGCCAGCTCCCGTTGGGAGAGACCAGCAAGCACGGTGCTGAACGCCTCGATCCGGCGCCGCCGACCCTCGACCAGCGCGTCGCGGCCGCGGTCGGTGGCCTCGACACGGACCGCCCGGGCGTCGTCGGGATCGGGGGAGCGGGCGACGTAGCCGTCGCGCTCCAGGCCGTCGACCAGGCGAGTCATCGTCGGCGGCTCGACCTGTTCCATGTACGCGAGCTTGCCGATGCGCAGCGGTCCGGTCGCGACGAGCGCCGAGAGCGCGGAGAGGCGCGGGGCGGAGATGCCCAGCGCCTCGTCCTCCACGCGCAAGCGGCGCAACAGGTGGATCGCGGCCGAGTGCAGTCGGTCGGCCACCGCGTCCACGTCTCGCGCTGGGGAAGTGCGTCCTGGCGTGGTCACCGCGCGTACGGTGCCATATTTAGTTAGGCTACGCAAATAGAAGTCGAGGAGGCGTCCGATGGCAAGCACATCCGAGGAGTTGTTCGCGGCGATCGGGGCCGGGGATGTCGTGCTGGTGCAGGCGATGCTCGAGGACGATACGTCGCTCGCGACCGCGCGCGACCCCGAGGGTGTGTCGGCGCTGATGCGGGCGCGCTACGGGTTCGACCGAGGTCTGATCGAGGCGCTGCAGTCGCGGGTGGCCCAGATGGATCTGTTCGAGGCCGCCTCGGCCGGCGACCTCGACCGGCTGACCGAGCTCCTCGCGTACGACCCGGCGTCGGTCGATGCCCGCAGCGCCGACGGCTTCACGGCGCTGCACTTCGCGGCCTTCTTCGGCCGCCCCGAGGCGGCGCGACTGCTCGTGAACCATGCGGCCGACGTCGACGCCCGCGGCACCGGCTGGATGACCGGCACCCCGCTGCATTCGGCGGCGAGCGGCAGCCACGCCGAGGTCGTCGGGGTGCTGGTGGAAGCCGGCGCCGACCCGAACGCGAGGCAATCGGGCGGGTGGACGCCGTTGCACGCGGCCGCGCGCGCCGGCGACGTGGCGAGCGTCACCCTTCTGCTCGCCTCGGGAGCCGATGCGAGGGCGGTGAACGACGAGGGCGCCAGCGTGCTCGAGATGGCCCAGGGGAGCGGCGATGTGGCGACGGCCGCGACGATCACCGTCGCTCTGGACCGCTGATCGCCTTCAGTAGGGCATCCGGTCGAGAGACCTCGGCGGCCTCAGCGGCCGGGGTACTCGGCGAAGACGTACTCCTGGGGCTCGGAGTCACACGGGTTCCCGCGGCCGAACGTGATACGACCCTCAGTGACGTCGGCCACGCACCAGAAGACCGTCTTCGAGTTCGGCCGGCCGAACTCCGGGTGCCGGCAGAGCGAGTCCGGCTTCGTCTCGTGGTCGCTCAGGATCTCGCGCATCGTCCCAGTCGTGACCGAGCCCGGTGAGCGGGCGGCGATCAGCTCGCGGGCCCGTTCGTACCGGATCGCCGAGTGCTCCGCGTAGGCGGGATCGCCCTCGAACGGCAGCATCCGATCGCAGACGTAGTGATTCGTGTGCACGAGGTGCCCCGCGTCGTCGAGGCCGGTGACCTCGGCGTCGGTGGCGCTTCCTTCGACGTTGGCGACGCTGCCGTCGGCGCTCGTGAGCACGTTGTTGTAGCTCGACGCGCGGTCGTCCCGCAGCGACATCGACACCATCTCGTCGAGGGTGCGAGCCCGCATCATCTCGAGCACCTGATGGGAGCGTGAGATGCCGAGCCGCTCGTCGTTGGGCGAGAGCTCGTTGCCGGTGAGCGAGAGCCCGGCCGAGTTCCAGCCGACGGAGAGCCACGGCACGCCGCCGAGCTGGAAGATCGTCGGGTCGCCCGCGACCTGCTTCTCGATCCCGACGATGTGCTCCTCCGCGGCGGGGCGCAGGTCGTTCGTGTGGCCGACGAGCAGGTGACCGTCGGCGGTCGCGCTCGGACCGGCCACGACGTCGCTACACCGGCCCTGCGTGACCTTTCGTCGCGGCTCATACCAGAGCTCCTCGATCGAGGCCGCGAAGAGGTCGAGCGGATCGATCTCGGCCGCCTCGGCGATGCCTTCCAGCTCCTCGACGAGCCAGGGCAGGCGTGGTTCGGTGAACGCGAGGTACTCCTTCGCCATGGTCCGTTGCTGGTCGACCGTGCGCCCGCCCGGCAAGTCGTCGAAGACCTGTGCCGCCTCGGCATGGATGCGGTCGCGGGCGGCCTCTCCGAGCTGGCGGCCGGCCTCCAAGTGGTTGGGGCCCGAGACCCTGATGATCTCGATGCGCGGCGGAGGAGTCACGATGTGAGCTCCCTGATGAGCGATCCGAACGCGTCGACGTAGGCGTCGACGTCGCCCTCCGTGGCGGGCACCGCGCACGTTGGCCCGGCCCCGATGATCGCCTCCCAGACGCCGCGGTTCGCGAGGTACACGCGGATCAATCGCCGCAGTTGCACGTCGAGCGCCTCGTGGGCCTCGTCGGCGTCGCGCGGCATCGACGGGGCGAACGTGTAACCCGAGCGCGGCCAGAAGCGGTGGGTCGTCCAGGGCAGGGCGGCACCCGAGACGGCCGCCTCGATGCCGTCGGCGAGCCGCGTGCCGAGCACCTGCGTGTGCGCGTACGCCTCGGGCGTGAGGACCTCGCCCATCGTGGCCTTCGCGGCCGCCATCGAGAGCGGGTTGCCGAACAGCGTGCCGCCCGTCGCAACCACCCGTTTCTCGTCGTCGCGACCGGCCGGGCGGCGCAGCGTCTCGGCGACCTCGTCGGTCATGCCGTACGCCCCGAGCGGCACGCCGCCGGCGATCGACTTCCCGATCGAGACGAGATCGGGCTCGAGCCCCCACATCGCGGTCAGCCCTCCTGGACCTACGACCTGCGTGTGGGTCTCGTCGTAGCAGAGCAGCGTGCCGGTCTCCCGGGTCGCGGCCCGCAGCGCCTCGTGGAATCCCGGCTCGGGCACGA
>JBGGNG010000004.1:0-10988 GCA_041287635.1 Actinomycetota bacterium
CAGCCCCAGCTGCTGCAACATCGTCAGCTGGCCCATGACCCCCCAGTGTTCGTGCGCGAGGCCGTCGTCGCCGACGCGGATGATGTCGATGAGCTGGACGTCGATCTCCTTGCCGGTCGCCGGGCCGCCAAGGAACTCTCCCTGGTTGGTGCCGGTCACCTTCACGCGTGCGACGACCTTGTCGCCACACTCGAGGACTTCCACCGGCTCCATCCGGAGATCGGGGAACGCTGTGAGGAACGACTCGAAGAAGGCCCTGACCCCTTCCTTCGAAGGCTCCAGGCCGGGAAGCTCCTCGTGCTCCACGAAATCACCGGCGACGACGTCGTCGAAGATGTCCATATCCCCTGTGTTGATCGCCTCGTACAGGCGTTTCACCGTGACTCCGCGATCCATCGTTCCCCCTCGTGTGGACGACCGGCGCGGCATCGTCGCATCCATCCGAATCGGTCGCAACCCGAGGTGCAGCGGGGGCTAGCCAAACGGGAGCCGCGGGACCACCTGTGTCTGCAGTGGAAGCGGGAGCACGCAGGGCATCGAGGCGTAGGCGCGCGCCTGGTCGAGGATGCGTTGCAGGCTGGGGTCGATCAGGCGCGTGTCGTCGAACCTGCGGAACCGGGGAACGACGCTCGCAACGAGCCAACACCAGCGGTCATCGAAGCGGCTGATCCTCGGCCACGTGTGCCCACCCCGAACGTGCCCGACCCCACGGGTGAGTGAGGCGAGGTAGAACGATGTGAACAGCGCCGCTTCATGCCGCATCCCACGGACCTCGAACCTCGTGGCGGAGCCGATCGAGATGAGCCTGGCGAACGCGCACGAGAGGCGATCGAAGTTGGGTTGCACCAGTGCGCGCTGCTCATGCTCGAGGAGCTGGACGTTTCCCGTCCAGATGAGATCAGAGGCCATCCGTCGAGCCTGCGAGGAGGCCGTGCCGTCCTCCAGGACTCGGCGTCCGAGGTCTATCGCCTCGAAGCCGGACAGGACTGGCGCATAGTGTCGCTCCGGGCGAAGGAGGGCGCGGAGGCGTTCGATCCCGTCGTCGGCGCTGACGTACGCAAGGTGCGCCCAGAAGATGTCACCGAAGATGGCATTGTTCGTCGCCCGGATCACGTGCACGTCGTCCATCAGCAGCATCCTCCGGCGAACCAAGCTGTGCGGGATATTCACGTAGCCCGTGCGATCGGCATCCAGCCGGAGCGGAAAAAGGGCGAGCCGAACGTGGTGCGACGCGATCGCGGCCATCCCGGCCCACTTGAAGCACGCGGGCATGAGCTTGTAGAGCCAGGCATAGCGTGACGAGATCTCCACGTTGCGGTGGAACGCGCAAGACTCATCGGTCAGGAATCCATCGGCCACCGCCTTCCACTCCGCGATCGAGCTCGGCGCCACATCCCGCGGGACGAGCTCGTATGGCTCGGAGATGAACGCGTCAGGGGGGATCACCGGAGCGACTGACCGGCACCGGCGACGTTCTTCCTCATCGTCCCGGAACTGGTCGATGCGTGCGATGTCCCTCATCGCGGTCGCACCTCCTCGCGGATGTCGGTAGCGAACCGGCCCAGCACGTCGCCGAGGGTAGAGCCTCTCGAACTCGCCCAGCAAGGCAGCGACCACGGTCACGACGGGGCGTCGAGCACTCGCATCGCCCCATGGACGAGAGCTATCTCGGTCGGCGGACCACGCCGCGACCCCGGTTCGTGGGGGTGGCACCTGAAGCGAAGGATCTGCGATGGACTACCGCACGTCGTCTGAGCTTGTAGCGCTACGTCGCCATGCGCAGCCTCGGCATGTCTGCGCTGGTCGTGAGCCTTCCCTTGCTGACGCTCGCCGCGAGATGGTCGACGACTCGCGCCGCGTCCCGACCCACGCCGGGGAGCGTGGCCGACGACGCGGCGTACAGGTACTTCAGCCCCACGAAGTACAGCCCGGGCTCCTCTGGGACCATCCCACGGTCATGCCGCGGATAGCCGCCCTCCATGATCGGAAGCTCGATCCATGAGAATCCCGGTGAGAACCCTGTGCTCCAGATCACGTTCGTTACCTTGAGGACCCTGTCGTCCTCGAGCACCGGGAGGCCGTCGCGTGCACCGGTGACGCGGCCGGTCCGCGCGACTCCCGCGGCGGCGAGATCCTTCGGCTTCGTCCGGATCAGCGGTTCACCCTTCGACAGCATCTTGCCTCGAACCTTGCGCCCGATCGGCGTGCGGACCGTGAACACCCGGTGGAACAGCACGCGGAGCACGATGCGGACCCCTACCCGGCCCACGAGTCCGTCGATCCGGAACGGCACGTGCCCCGTGTCCGGTCCGGCAAGCATCGTGTCGTGCTCGCCGACTACGTCGAGCGCGATCTCGGCGCCCGAGTTCCCCGCTCCCGCGACGAGCACTGCCCCGGGTCGCAGCTGCTGCGGCCCTCGGTACGCCGCGCTGTGGAGCTGCGTGATGCGTGGATCGAGTTCGGATGCGAACTCCGGGATCTCCGGGACCTGCCAGCTCGACATCGCGACGACGACGTTATCGCTCTCGAACCGTCGGTCGCCTGCCTCGATCCGGAACCGTCCGCCGTTTCGCGTGAGCGACCCGACGCGCACGCCGTTCACGACGGGAAGCTCGAATTTGGCCGCGTACCGCTCGAGGTAGTCCGCCATCTCGTCCTTGGTGGGGAATGAGTGGCGAGGCGCGGGGAACGGCATCCCATCGAGACCATCGAGCCACGAGGGCGTGAACAGTCGGAGGGAATCCCATCGGTTCCGCCACGCGTCGCCGACGTTCGGGTTCGCGTCCAGGATCACGAAGGGCAACCCGTGCCGCTTGAGGTGGTAGCCGACCGACAGTCCGGCCTGCCCCCCTCCGATCACGACCGTCTCGATGCGTTCGACACTTGGGGTATCCATCGCATGACCTCCTGCGGGGCGGGCGTCCGGTAAGAACCGACGCTAGGTGCCCCGAGGCGGATCCGCGATCGGGAGTCCTCCCCATGGAACGATGCCGTGCTCCATCGCAAACATCGCGGCGCCGGCACGAGTCGAGACGCCGACCTTGCGGTACGCGTTCTGGATATGCCGATCGGCGGTCTTGATCGAGATGCCGAGCGCCCGAGCTACCTGCTTCGTTTGGAGCCCATGCGCGAGTAGCCCGATCACCTCCAATTCGCGCTCCGTCAGGCCGGCCGGGCGTTCGATCCTCGGTGCCGGCTGCCCGGCGCCCTGCAGCACGGCGGCGACCATCTCAGCGTCGAGCCGACCGGCCTTCGCCTCGTCGCCAAGGATCTCCGCGGCCTCGTCGGCCCGGTAGGCAGGGCGGTGCGCGCGAGATTCCGTGAGCGCCTGGTATACATCCGCCACCGCGAGGAGGCGAGCGAGCGGCGGGAGGCCAGCGGCCGGAAGCCCCCGGTGATACCCGCTTCCGTCGAGGCGTTCGTGGTGTGCGCAGCCGATCGACGCGAGCGAAGCGAGGAACGGCGAGCGGTCCGCCACGCGGTCGGCGTGATAGGCGTGCAGGCGGACCTGTTCCCACGCGTCGGCATCGAGCGGTCCGGGCATCTCCCAGACCCGCGGATGCACCGCGGCGCGTCCGACGTCGTGCAGGAGGCCGGCGCGCCGAACGAGGCGGACATCGGCGTCGCCCAACCCGCACACGCGCGCGCCGGCGGCGGCGCGTTCCGCGACGCCCTCAGAGTGGCCCGCGAGGTACGGGGATGCCAGTTCCGCGAACGTCCCGATCGCGGCGAGGGCTCGGTCGATCGCGTCGCCGCTGAGCGAGAGGTGTGGCCGGGGTTCCGCGGCGAGGACCGCGTTCCACGCCGATGAGGGGTCGTCGGCAGCCTGGAACATCTCCGACGCGTGCAGGACGAAGGTGTGTGCAACGTCGGGGTCGAACGCGTGGCCCGCCCGGCGCCGGATCGTCTCGACCGCATGGGCTTCGCCACCGATCATGCGTTGGAACGCGGCGTCGCGCGCGACATGCATCAGCCGGATCGCGAGCGGGATGGCGTCGCCCTGTGCGCGGCCGAGCACGCCCTTGCCGTCCCACCGCTCCGTCAGGTACGGGAACAGCTTCGGCACGTCACCAGGGACGCCGATCCTGTCGGCGAGCAGTTCCGCGACCTCGCACATCGCCTCGAACTGCGGCCGCACGCGCATCGCCGCGCGGGGGAACCGCCGTGCGATCTCGACGATCCGCCGCGGCGGCGAAGCGCCTGCATGTGGAATCGCCCGTACCACTCCCCGCAAGATCTCTCCTCGCGAACCGAACTGGGCGGGCGTCATGTGCTCCTCCATGCTGCCGGCGAAGATCTGCATGGTGGCGTGCGCGTCCGTCATGCATCCGACGTACATCAGTAGTGACGCGTGATACGCCTGGCTCGCGGTCAGGAGATCGACGTCGCATCGCTCGGCGAGCCGCACCGTCATCGACGTTGCGCGGAGGCCGTGCTCGAACGGGAAGCCCATCGCGAGATCCGTCGCCAGGCACGTCGCCGCGATCAGTTCCGCCCCACGGACCTCTTCGGCGACTCCCGGCGTCGCTCCCACGTTCAGCGACGCTACCCCTTCGGGCCGCGGCCCGGAAGGTTGAGGATCGTGGTTGGCCATGACGGGACGGCCAGGCCGGCCCGATCCACGCCGTTGCCGGTGCGGCCGGACCATGGCCGGCTCACCGACACCGGCGAGCTCGCGTTCGTCGCCCTCGAGCCATCCGGACCCACCGCAACCCGAACAAGGGAACCGGGTATCGCTTGTACAAGGGCTACGCCCCCGACGGAGCTCGGAGGGGAACGATCACCCTCCGGCTCATCCGGAAGGAGGCCGACCGGAAGGCGAGTCTGAACCGGATGGAGAACCTCCGGGCGATCCCGCCGCCAGAGCCCGCTCGGTGGGTGAACTCTTCCACCCAGCCCGAATCGACCTGAGCACGCAAACCTCGAGCAGGCTTAGGGATTAGTGCGTCAGAAGGGGGCCGATCCGGTTGCGCCGGCCGTGTGCCTCGCCTTGCGCGAAGGGGCGAGACCGGCCTAGGGTCACGCAATGCATCGGCGCGCAACGTGGCCATCCATCATTGGACTCGCGCTGATCCTGGCGACGGCCCCATCGGCGCGAGCGGCACCCGGCGATCTGGACCCCACGTTCGGGGATGACGGCGTCGTTCGAACCGATCTCACCCCCACCGAGGACCACGGCTTCGCGGTCACGATCCAGCCCGACGACAAGATCGTCGTCGCCGGGGTGAAGGGGCTCGGCGGCACGAACCCCCGTTTCGCGATCGTTCGCTACGAGACCGACGGCTCCCTGGATCCGTCTTTCGGCGGCGGCGACGGGAAGGTGGCGATCGACTTCACGCCTGGCTACGACTACGTGTACGCGGTCCGCATACAGGAGGACGGGAAGATCGTGGTCGCCGGCACGGCTGACTACTTCGGTCGGAACTCTCGCTTCGCGCTGTCTCGGCTCACCTCGGACGGTTCGCTCGATCCTACGTTCGGCGGCGACGGGACCGTGATGACCGACGTCACGCCTTCGTACGATGCGTTGAACGGGATGGCGCTGCAACCCGACGGCAAGATCATCGTGGTCGGGGGCGTGAGCGCGGGACCCAGTAACGGGAAGATCGGGGTCCTCCGCTACCGCTCCGACGGCACGCTCGATCCCGCCTTCGGCGGGGACGGGATCGTGCGGGCCGACCCGACGCCGACCTACGACGACGGCTTGGCCATCGGCGTCGAGGCCGACGGCCAGATCATCGTCGCCGGTGGGGCAGGCTACGATGGCCCGAACGAGCGGTTCGTGGCGCTGGCGTTCAAGCCCGACGGCTCGCTCGATCCGACGTTCGGCGGCGACGGCAAGGTCTTCACCGACATCACCCCGAAGATGGATATCCCGCTCGCGCTCGCGATCCAGAACGACGGCAGGATCGTCGTGGCCGGCGGCGCTGCGCAGGACGGCCCAGACCCGAGGTTCGCTCTCGTGCGGTTCAAGCCCGACGGCTCGCTCGATCCAAGCTTCAAGGGCGACGGGACGGTGATCACCAACGTCACGCCGCACGCAGACGGCGCGTACGGAGTATCGATCGATCCTGACGGCAGGATCGTCGCGGCGGGAACCGCGGGCGAGGGCCGGCCGGCGCCGCGCTTCGGGACGGTGTGCTACCTCGCCGATGGGACGCTCGACTCCACCTTCGGCGGTGACGGCACGGTTACCACGAACCTCACGTCGGGCTTCGACTCGGCGTGGAGCGTCGCCATCCAGCCCGACGGTTCCGTCGTGTGCTCCGGCGTGGCGGGCTCCGGTGGGCCGCATACGTCGTTCGCGGTGCTGCGGTACCAGCCGTAGCCGTCGAGCGAGTCGCACGGGCCAAGTCCTCGAGCTCTGGTCGTCGTCTCTCGGTTACGGTAATGACGGCGTTACCCCGCCCTCGTGCCCTCGGCCCTCGTTGGCCCTCGCCCTCGGCCCTCGTAGCTCAGTGGATAGAGCACCGGTTTCCTAAACCGGGTGTCGCAGGTTCGATTCCTGCCGGGGGCACCATCGCGGACAGGACGAGTCCGAGGCCGGCGCCGCCGAGGAGATCGAGCGGAAGGTGCGCCCCGACGTACATTCGACCGAACGCGGTGGTCGCCACGACGGCGACCAGCGCGGGTCGGACAGATCGTGGCAGCGCCGGCCACGCGGTCGCGGCAAGGGCGGTGGCGACCGTCGTGTGGCCGGAGACCCATCCGAGATCTCCTGCGATCCGCTCACGCACGTGCACGTCGGTCATCACGCTCTCGGGTCGGCCGCGCCCCCCGAGCGGTTTCAGCGCCTTCGCGCCGAGCCATGCCAGCGTGCCTGCGGTCGCGAGGTCGACGGCGAGTCGCCGGTGTCCCGTGGCTGCGGCGAGGACGGCGGCGATCGGCACCGTGACGAACGTTCCCGCCTGCATCACTGAGCGGACCGGGATGCGGATGGCATCGGGCGCCTCGTTCGCGACGCGGAATACGCGTTGCTCGTAGGGCGGGACTTTCCGCCGGCTCACTTCCTCGAGGCTCGCCAGCACCATCGCGACACCAGCGGCGGCACGCATCCCTCGGCCCTCCAACGCCCCCACGCCAGCACCCGCCTTCCCGGGCCACCGCCTCCACCGGCGGGCGCTGCAGTCTACGCCAGCGGTGCTGACGACCCACGGCGATGCGTACGCTCTCGGGGCCGCCGCCGTCGGCGATCCGAGGAGGAGAGGGATCGTGCCCTTCGAATTCGATGTCGTTGAGGTGTCTCCGCTCGACCCGAACGCCGAGCAGCACATGGTTCCGATGCGGCACGGTGTGCACCTCGCGACCGACGTCTACCTCCCCGCGGATGTCGACCGTGGTCCTGCGGTCCTGGTCCGTCTCCCGTACGACAAGTGCGGGCGCTACACGTTCATGCCCCGGATCGCACCGTCGTTCACGGCCCGTGGATACGCCTTCGTGGTGCAGGACGTGCGTGGGAAGTTCCGCTCGGAGGGGGAGACCCTCGCGTTCGTGCACGAGATCGACGACGGGTACGACACGCTCGAGTGGGTGTCCTCGCAGTCGTGGTGCGACGGCAACGTGGGCATGTGGGGCGACTCCTACTACGGCTACACGCAGTGGGCCGCGGTCGCCAGCGAGCATCCGGCCCTGAAGGCCATCGTCCCGCGGGTCACGAGCGCGGATCTCGGGGGCCCGATGGGATCCGACACGGTCGTCCCTCTCTACATGGCCGAGTACCTGGCCATGTACTGGCTCGACGAACACGTCTACGACTGGCGGACCGACTACGGACACCGCCCGCTGTCGGAGGCGTTCGACGAGGCTTTCGAGGCCATCGGCCGTCGTGCCACGAGCTTCGATCGGTTCGTCGAGACGAGCGCCGCCGGGCACGGCCCCATGACCTACCCCGAACATCACCCCTTCGATGTCTTGAAGATCCCGGTGCTCCACACGGGTGGGTGGTTCGACAACATCATGCCGGACCAGATGCGCGACTACGACGCGCTGGTCGGGCGCTCGGACGTGGCCGACCTGCAGTACCTCGAGATGAACTCGACGGATCACGAGAACTACCACCTCGACCTGGTGCCGATCCGGCCCGAAGACGACCACGACGCGAACGACGAGGCGCTCGCACGGATGCTGCCGCGCTACCTCGGCTCGGCGCTCGACTTCTTCGACCGCTTCCTCAAGGGGGAGGACCGGGAGATCCCCCGGGTGCGCTGGCACCAGGGCAACGACGGGTGGCGGAGCGCGCCGTCCTGGCCACCTCCCGGCGCACGTGAGCTCCGGTTCCACTTGGCGGCGGTCGACCGTGCCGCCACCGACGACGAGGGTGGGCGCCTGGCCGCTGAGCCCGACGCGGCGGCGACCACCGTCAGTTGGCTGCACGACCCCGCTGACCTCGTGCCGTCGACGGTCGTGAACCCCTTCGCGTTCCTGCACGAGCTCCCCGACGAGCGACGGGTCGAAGCCCGCCCGGATGTGCTCACGTTCACATCGGAGGTGCTCGATCGGCCGCTCGATCTGGTCGGTCCCGTGTCCGTCCTGGTCGGCGTGGGGTCGACCGCGCCCTCGACGGCGCTGTTCGCGAAGCTCGTCGACGTCGACCCGGGTGGCGCTGCGCTGATGCTGACGCGGGGACAGGCAACGTTCAGCGACCCGGATCCGACACGGGCGGTTCGGATCGACCTCGCGCACATCGGCTACCGGGTGCGTGCCGGCCATCGACTGCGGTTGCAGCTCTCCTCGAGCGATTTTCCCCTCTACCTGCCGCACCCGGGTACAGAGGAGGACCCGTGGGGAGCTGTGACCCGACGTCGGAGTGAACAGACCCTGCCGGCCGGAGGGGATGCGGAGGCATACCTCAGCCTGACGATCCTCACGTCGAGCGGCTGAGGAACCTCGCATACTTGCGCTGGCCGACGGACGTCAGGTGGAATCCGTCGCTGTAGAACCACGAGTCATGCGACCTCGAGAACGAGTACCAGTCGATGATGTCGGCACCGTGGCGCCGGGCGCAGGTCCGCAGCCGCCGATTGTTGGTCCGTCGCCAGCCGCGCGGCACCTTCACCGTGACGAGGAAGACCCGTCGGTTGCCAGCGTTCTGCACCGCACGGCGGCAGTCCGGCGGGTCGATATACCCGTTGTTGCCGAGATGGATCACGACCGTGCGGGGGAGCCGGTCCCTTCTCGCCAGACGGCGGAGGATCGCCGGGGCATCGGAGAACTGGCGGCTCGTCGTGGTGTTCACCGTGAAGTGACGCGCACGCAGCTCACGCGTGGCCCCATGCATCACGGAGTCGCCGAGGCCGTACTTGCGCGCGGACGCGACGCCGGGAGCGGCGAGCGACACGGCGACGACCGTGGAGACCACCATGACGAACGCACGAGCGCGACGACGCATCCGGCGACGGTAGCATCCCGGCCATGGCAGGTTCCACGCGGGTCGTGGTCGTCGGTGCGGGAATCGTCGGCGCCTCGGTGGCCGAGGAGCTCACGGCCCGAGGATGGACCGACGTCACGGTGCTCGATCGGGGCCCATTGTTCGACAGCGGGGGGTCGACGTTCCACGCGCCGGGCCTGGTGTCCCGCACGAGCGTGAGCCGCATGATGGCGCGGTTCGCGATCGAGACCGTCGACCTCATGACCCAGCTGGAGCACGACGATGGACCCTGCTTCGATGTCGTCGGCGCGCTCGAGGTGGCCACGACGGACGAGCGTCTCGAGGATCTGCGGCGCAAGCGCGGATGGGCCGAGAGCTGGGGCATCGAGGCCCGCATCGTCGATGTCGACGAGTGCGTGGCCCTGCACCCGCTGATCGACCCGGAGCGCATCGTCGGCGGGTTCCACGTCCCGGGGGACGGTCTCGCGAAGGCGACTCGCACCGCGGAAGCTCGCGCAGGGCGCGCGACCGAGCGAGGCGCTCGGTTCCTGGGGGAGCGCGAGGTGGTCGGCGTCGATCTGGAACGCGGGCGCGTGACGGGCGTTCGGACTGCCGACGGGGAGCGCTTCCCGGCCGACGTGGTGGTCTGCGCGGCCGGGATCTGGGGACCTCGCATCGCATCGATGGTCGGTATGCGGCTGCCGATGCTGCCGCTCGCGCACCTGTACGCGCGGACCGGCTCGGTCGAGGGCTTCGGCGAGCCGGGCGTGGAAGCCGCGACGCCGATCCTGCGGCATCTCGACGGCGATCTCTACTTCCGCCAGCACCAGGACCAGGTGGGCATCGGATCGTTCCAGCACCGGGCCCTGCCGATCGACCCGGCGGACACGCTCGCCGGCGAGCCCGCGACCGCCACGCTCGCGTTCACGCCCGAGGACTTCGAGGGGTCGTGGAAGACGGCCGTCGAGCTGATGCCCCGCATCGGTCCGGCGGGCGTGGGTGAGGCGTTCGACGGCGTGTTCTCGTTCACGCCCGACGGGTACCCCCTCATCGGAGAGTCGCTGGAGGCGCGCGGCTTCTGGGTCGCCGAGTCGGTGTGGATCACGCACGCGATCGGGGTCGCCCGGTCGCTGGCGGAGTGGATCGTCGACGGGCAGCCCGAGGTCGACGTGCACGAGGGCGACGTGCATCGGTTCGAGCCGTTCCAGCGGTCGACCGCGTACTTCGTGCCGCGCAGCATCACGAACCACGACGAGGTCTACGACGTGCATCATCCGCTCGAGCCCGTGCATCGTCCGCGACCGCTGCGCGTGAGCCCGTGGATCGAACGCCAGCGCGAGCTCGGCGCCGTGTTCGTGGAGGGCCAGGGGTGGGAGCGCCCGGCGTGGTTCGAGGCGAATGAAGGCCTCGCCGAGCGTCTCGGCATCGAGGTCGCTCCTCGCGAGGACTGGCACGCACGATGGTGGTCGCCGATCGCCGTCGCCGAGCACGTGGCCACGCGGCGGAGCGCGGGGCTGTTCGATCTCACGCCTTTGCGGCGCGTCGAGGTCGGAGGTCCCGGCGCGCACGAGTGGCTCATGGATCAGTGCAGCGCCGATCTCGATCGACCCGCGGGCTCGGC
>JBGGNG010000005.1:0-4394 GCA_041287635.1 Actinomycetota bacterium
CCGCGCGGGCGCGACCGATCGCGACGCTCCTGCACATGAGCTGCTGACGTCGCGCGGCTACGTCCAGGTCCGATCGTCGTGGACGATGGGCAAGGCGCTCGAGCCTCACGAGGCTGCCGGAACCACGCCTGCGGGCGTGCACATCAGGACCTTCGAGACCGGGCGCGACGAACGGGCGCTGCACGAGGTGAACGAGGCGTCGTTCGCTGATCACTGGGGGTTCAGGCCGGTGCCGTACGAGACGTACGAGGCCGGGATGTACGGAGCCGAGGCGTGGGATCCGTCCCTCGCCCTCCTTGCGGAAGCCGACGGACAGATCGTCGGACACCTCGTGGCGCTCTCATTCGAGGGAGAGGCCTACGTCGCCGAGCTGGGGGTGATCCCGGCCTACCGGGGGCGAGGGATCGCGAAGGCGCTCCTGCGCCGCTCGTTCGCAGCACTCGCAGGGCGCGGTCACGACGAGGTGCGGCTCGGCGTCGATGCACAGAACCCGACCGGCGCGGTCGCGTTGTACGAGAGCGTCGGGATGACGCCGTTCCGCGTGTATGACGTCTTCGATCTCGGCACTGCTGACGCGGAGCACGCGACGGCTCGCCCGGCCACTCGATCCCCGGAAGCGTGACGCTCAACCGATCACGCCACCCCGCGCGCTTCTCGTGACGTTCCGATCGGCCCCTAACCGTTCCGCCGGTGCACGCCTGGCGTCGACGGTGCTCGGTGCGACGCGCTTCCGACGGACCGCCCCGGCGCGATGCCAATCGCGTCGGCAAGCTCCACGGTCGCGGGGCCCCCTCAGGCGCGCCGTCAGCGCGGAGATTCGTGCGGCGCCCGACCGAGCTGTCGGCGCTCTCCTTCGTTCGGCGTCACCGCGTCACCAGGTTCAACAGCACGGTCAGCGCGATCGAGGCCACCACGGAGATCAGGATCATCGTGAAGCAGCCGATGCCCCCACCCAGTGGTTGCACCTGCCAACGCCCCAATTTCACCTGGTCCTCCGAGTGTTAGAGCTTCGGCTGGTGAGGTCATCGTCGCAGAGAGCCGAGAGGGCCGCCCGGATGAAGCCTGGGTGACGTGTACCAGCTTCCGTTGTCAGTGGATCACTGGTTCACCGTGGGTGGGGCGCTCGGTGGCGTGGCACGCCTTCCCATTCCCCCTGACACAGTGTCCCGCTGCTCATAGGTGTGGGCGTAGTGGCTGAGATCGAGGAGTACCGCGAGGGCGATCCAGAGCCAGTCGAGCCCCTCCACGCCCTCGGGCGGCGCGCCGAGGAGTAACCACATCAGGGTGGTGAACGGCAGGAAGATCAACCCCAGCAGCGGCCAGATCCACGTGTCGAACACGGCGTCGAAGTACGTAGGGCGGGCTATCCATGCGAACACGACGACGAGGCGCGGCGCGAACGCCGACATCAACACCAGCAGGCAGCCCATCCGATTTCCCCCCCGGCGAGACCTCGGTCGGGCCCGTCCGCGCGCGATCGTAGCTCACACGCTCTGCCTCGTCGAGTGTCAGTCGTCTGACACGAACCTGACCCGCTCAACGGCCGCTCCTCTGCGGTGGGCAGCAGTAGAGGTGGCGAGGAAGGGACAGAGGGGACGAGGGTGCGGTCTGGAGTGTGAACGGACCAGTAGACCGTGTGTCCTATCGACTTGCTCCTGAGACACGCTAGCAAGCGACGCGGTGACACGCAGTTGCCCTCGCCGTGTGTCCGGCGCTCTTGCTCGCCGAGACACGCGTACCCGGCGCGTGTCGGGCGAGAGGGTTGCCCGGCGCACCGCCCTGACCGTCGCCCGCGAGATGGCTACGGCGCCGTTTCGGGCACAGGAGAGTATGCCCCTCGGGCCCATGGCGCGTCGGGGCAGGACATCCCTGGCAGCATTCCGGGGATATCCGTCACGGCGGACGCGTGCCAGACTCCATCCGTGCCGAAGACGCGTGAGACGGGGTTGCGGGCGGTGCTGTTCACCGACGTCGTGGGCTCGACTGAGCTGGCACGGGAGATGGGCGACGTGCGATGGAGCCGGCTCCTCGCTGCACAACGTCGTGTGATCCGCGCCCTGCTCAAGTCGAACGGCGGACGTGAGGTCGACACCGCCGGCGATGGCTTCTTCGCAGTCTTCGACCGACCGGCCGACGCTGTGCGCTGCGCGTTCGCGGCCTGCAGCGACGTGCAAGCGCTCGGTCTTGATATCCGCGGGGGTGTCCACTTCGGAGAGGTGGAGCTCGCGAAAAGCGAGGTCCATGGGATCGTCGTGCACACAGGCGCTCGGGTGATGGGCCACGCAGGCGCCTGTGAGGTCCTGGTGACGGCGACCGTCAGGGACCTGGTCGCGGGTTCGAAGTTCGACCTGCAAGAGCGCGGCAACGTCGAGCTCAAGGGAGTGCCGGGGACCTGGACCCTCTACGACGTGATGTCCGTCGACGATCGTCTCCGCCCTTCGCCGATCGAGGGCGCGAGCGTCGCGAGCGAACGTCGCGAGCGCGCCGTCGCCGCGCCCGCGACGGAGGGGCGGGGTAGGCGCTGGATCCTTCCGGCCGTGGCCGGCGCAATCGTTTTCGGCGTCGGCGCCGCCTACCTCCTCACGCGCGAGGACCCGACGTACGTGCCGACCGCCGGAACGGTCGCCGCGATCACGGCAGACGGTGCGTTCGGCGAGCCCGTCGCGCTCGCATCGGAGCCGACGGCGATCGCTTGGGGGGAGGGCCGAATCTGGGTCACCGACCGACAGGGCCAGATCTACTGGCTGGACCCCGAGACGGGTGAGACCGGCTCCCGAGGCGCCGCGGGCGCCGCGACGGGTGTTGCAGTCGGCGACCGGGCCGTCTGGGTCTCGAACGGCTTCGGCGTCGGCGACGGTCCTGCAGGCGGTGTCAGTCGGATCGACCCGGTCGACGAGGGCCTGACGCCCGCGTTCGAGACGCCGATCGGGTCCGAGGCGATCGCATGGGGCGCCGAGCGAGTGTGGGTGACCGATACCGCAACGGGCGAGCTTCGGTCCTACGACCCAGCCACACGGACGGTCGAGTCGGTCGGGCTCCCGCCCGTCTCCAAGACCGAACCCGCCCGCCCGGAGGACCTGGTGGTGACGTCATCCGACGATGCCGCTGTGTGGATAGGCGACGCGACGGCCGGGCGGGTCTTCCGGGCTCCCGTGACCGCGCCACAGGAGATCGAGACCTTCACCGTCCCGGCGCCGGTGACGGGCATCGCGTCCGGACACGGCGGCGTGTGGGTCACTTCGGGCGGGGAAGACACCATTACGCTATTGGACGATGGCACGGGCGCCGTCCTCACGTCGCTCGACCTAGCGAGAACTGGTTGCGATCAGCCTGAGGCCGTTGCAGCCGGCGCCGACGACGTGTGGGTTGCCTGCCGTGCTTCAGGCACACTGATCCGGATCGATCCTGGATCGAACACGGTCACGAGCACCCTAAGCGTGGCCGGTGCCCCGATGGCGGTCACGGCAGACGATGACGGGATCGTCTGGCTCGCGGTCGGATCTACCTAACGCGGCGAAGATGCGCCGGAGTGCAAGCTCACGTCCCCCGCGCGGGCGCCGGAACCCGCTCAAGCGCCGGCTGTAGATTGATTTCGTCCCACGGGAACGGGCCGATCGCCGGCGACGAGAGCCGGAGCGTGGCGAGGTATCCCATCGGGACGGCCGGCATCAGCTGGGTCACGACGTACTGGTCCAGGCGCGCCCAGCACGCGGCCTGCCCGGCCCCCAGCTCATGCTCGCACCGCTCGATCTGATCGTCCAGCGACGGCACGTGGGTGACGTCGTAGCCCCACTCTCGGAGCTCCGACGAAGACGCGCCCAGCCGGGTCATCGAGAGCGCACCGTCGGTGGCGAAGAACGCGCCCAGGTACTGTGCGGCGCTCGGGAAGTCGGGCTGCCACCCCATGCCGATGCACATCGCAACCCGAGCTTCCGGATCCAAGCAGTCATATGGCGAGCCCGACAGCTCGATTTCCGGTTGGATCCCGAGGCGAAGAAGCGCACGCCTGAACTCCGAGAGTCCAGGTTCCATCTCATCGCGGAACACGATCCGAACTCGTTCGCAGACCGGGTCTGCGCACCTATCGCCGGTCGCGTAGCGCGACGCACGCATCGCATCACGCGCAGCGGCCAGATCGCCGTGGCCCTCGACGCCCGGGATCGCGGACCACGACGCGAGCATCGATGCCTCGAACGTATCCGGGCCGAAGTGCTGAGCCACGCGCGTCCCAGGTCCCCCGAACATCTCGGCCAGTCCCGCGCGGTCCATCGCATAGGCGACCGCCCGTCGGACCGCCACGTCGTCGAATGGAGGCATCGCGATGTTGAACGACGCGAAGATCAGCCCGACCGAGCCGGTAGGCACCTGGACCAACGGGCGGAGCGTCGGATCGT
>JBGGNG010000006.1:0-2767 GCA_041287635.1 Actinomycetota bacterium
ACCCCTCAGGAGCGTCAGTCACGCTGAGGCTTACTGGCGGCGCTCGCCATGCGCTGGGAGCTGATCCCCAGGACCCCTCTAGCGCAAGACGTCGGTCACGGTATCTACTAGCGAAAACACCCACCGAACGACCGACAGCCGTTGCATGAGGACGGAGAGCGCAGGAAGGGGTTCCGATGGTCACCAGGAGGACGTTCCTGAAGATGTCGGCCGCTGCCTGAGGCGCGATCGCGCTGCGCCCGGGTGTCTTCGCGCGACCCGCGTGGGCCGACGCGCTGCCTGGAGGCACGCTCGACCCGGGCGACATCGACCGCTACGTGCGCGATCTCGTGATCCCTCCGGTCATGCCCCGCAGCGGCGTGAAGACGGTGAAGGGGGGCAAGAACGTCGACTGGTACGACATCGCGGTGCGTCAGTTCCGGCAGGAGATCGTGCCCGGGCTGCAGACGACGGTGTGGAGCTACGGGTCGGTCGACCACCCGGGCACGTTCAACTACCCCGCGTTCACGGTCGAGGCGAAGTGGCGGCGACCCGTGGCGGTGCGCTGGCGCAACGAGCTGGTCGACGGCGCCGGCAAGTTCCTGCCCCACCTGCTGCCGGTCGACCCGACCCTGCACTGGGCGAATCCGCCGGGCGGGAACGCCGGCCGCGACTCGCGTCCGGAGTTCCGCTCGACCCCCGGCTCGTACCGGGGACCCGTGCCGATCGTCACGCACCTGCACGGCGCCGCGAAGGTCGGCGACGAGAGCGACGGGTACGCCGAGGCGTGGTACCTGCCCGATGCGATCGACATCCCGAAGGGGTTCGCGCGGGTCGGCACGTGGCACGACTTCTTCGCGCAGAAGTGGCTGCGTCGATTCGGCTCCTCGCAGATGACCCAGTGGCGGCGCGGCACGGCGACGTTCGTCTATCCCAACGACCAGCGCGCCTCGACCCTCTGGTACCACGACCACACGCTGGGCATGACGAGGCTCAACGTGTACGCCGGCCCCGCCGGCTTCTGGCTGATCCGAGGCGGCCCCGACGACGAGGTGCGCGACGCGCGCACGGGCACGAAGGCATCGCTTCCCGGCCCCGCGCCCAGACCGGGCGACGGCGCGAACGAGAAGTATCGAGAGATCCCGATCGTGATCCAGGACCGAGCCTTCGACGCGAACGGGCGGCTGTTCTATCCGGACTCCAGGGCGTTCTTCGACGGCATCGAGGGGCCGTACATCCCCGAGAGCGACGTGTCGCCGATCTGGAATCCCGAGTTCTTCGGCAACGTGATGGTCGTCAACGGCCGGTCGTGGCCGCGCCTGGTGACCGAGCGCCGGCGCTACCGGTTCCGGCTGCTGAACGGCTGCGACTCACGGTTCCTGATCCTGAAGTTCGACGACCCGAGGGTGAAGGTCTGGCAGATCGGCACCGAGGGCGGGTTCCTGCCCCGGCCGATCGACCTGAACGAGGTGGAGGACGGGCACATCCTGCTCGCGCTCGCGGAGCGGGCCGACGTGATCGTCGACTTCTCGGACGTGCCGGCCGGCGCCGAGGTGCACCTGCTGAACCTCGGGCCCGACGAACCCTTCGGCGGCGGGGTTCCCGGCGTCGACTTCGAGCCTTCGGACGTCGGCACGACGGGACAGGTCATGCGGTTCGACGTCGTGGCGGCGACGTCGCCCGACTCGACCACCCCGCCCCAGCACCTGAGGCTGCCCGCGATCACGAACCTCACGGGCGGATCGAGGCGGAAGGTGTCGCTGATCGAGGAGATGTCGATGGGCTTCGACGCACCCGTGGAGGCGCTGTTGGGTGTCGTGCGGGACGGGCGGCTCAAGCCGAGGATGTGGCACGACCCGATCACGGAGAACCCCGCGCTCGGCTCGACCGAGGTCTGGGAGTTGTACAACGCCACCGCCGACGCCCACCCGATCCACATCCACGAGGTGCAGTTCCAGGTCGTGGACCGGCAAGGCCTTCGCCTCGACGGCGCGGGCCAGGTCGTGCAGCCCGTCGAGACGGTCGGTTCCCCCAGGCGGCGGGAGCCGTGGGAGGCCGGGTTCAAGGACACGGTGATCTCGTACCCAGGCGAGGTCACGAGGGTTCGGCTGAAGTTCCAGACGGCGGGCAACTACGTCTGGCACTGCCACATCGTCTCGCACGAGGACAACGAGATGATGCGGCCCTACCGGATCGGCCCGGTGCAGCCGGGCTCACCGGAAGCCCTGGAGCGCTGAGTCGACGTCGTGCCGATCTCTGGTCAGCCGTCGACCTCGTCGGCGTGCGCGACGGACTCGCTCGTGAACCGACGAACGATCCAGTGCACGAGGGCGGCGCCGAGGACCCCGGCCATATCGGCGACCCAGTCGCCCAGCTCGGCTCCCCGTCGCGTCGTGAGCGCGCCCTGCAGATACTCGACGAGCAGACCCGCGCCGATCACGGCGACCAGCACGAGGGGGCCGAACCGCGCGAGCGGCCCTGGGCCACGGCCGGGACGCCACACCGCCGCGAACAGGAACAGCAACGTGGTGACGAAGTAGGCCACGCCGTGGAAGACCTTGTCGGCGTCCGGGAAGGCGCTCGCGCCGGGCGGCACGGGGCCGAGGGAGAGCCACAGCGTGAGCCCCGCCGAGGCGAACGTGAGCGCCCAGAGCAGCGCATCGACGAGCCGGTCGTGCGTCGGCGAGATGGCCGGGCGAAGGGAAGTCATCGCTGAGGCACGCTATCAGTCGGTCTGCACGCCCGGGCTCACGCCGAGGCCGGCCGCTCTCCATAACCGAGGCGGTCC
>JBGGNG010000007.1:0-7127 GCA_041287635.1 Actinomycetota bacterium
CGGCTTCGGCCCGGGCCACCTCACAGGGGTCAGTTCGTGGCTCGTCTTCGCCTCGAACATCATCGTCACCTCGATGGTCGCGGTGTCCTTCGGCAGCTACGCGAGCTCGATGTTCACCGACGGTGACGCCACGTGGGCCAAGGTCTTCGCGGTACTGATCGTGCTGGCGATGGGCACGCTAAACGTCGTCGGCTCGGGCGCCGTCGCGAAGGCGCAGGGCGTCATCGTGCGCGTCGTGATCGGCATCCTCGTCGTCTTCTCGATCGTCACCCTGGCCAACGCGGATTGGTCGCTGCTCGCGTTCTCGGGGTACCCGAGCATGCGCCAGATCGTGTCGAGCGTCGCGCTCACCTTCTTCGCCTTCCTCGGGTTCGGCGTGATCACGTTCACGGCCAAGGACCTGGCGCACCCGAAGCGTGAGCTGCCACGGGCGATGTACATCGCCCTCGCGATCGCCGCGATCGTCTACATCGCGATCTCGCTCGGCGTCTACGGCACCCTGACGGTCGACGAGGTCATCGCCTCCGGCGGCACGGCGCTGGCCGAGGCCGCGAAGCCGACGCTCGGCGACGCCGGATACCTGCTCATGGCCATCACGGCGCTGTTCGCGACGGCCGGCGCGACGAACTCCGGCATCTACCCGACGGCCGGGCTCAGCAAGGACCTCGCCACCAAGGGACAGTTCCCGCCGGTGCTCGGCAAGGACTGGGGCCGCATGTCGATCGCCCTGGGCTTCATGGTCGTCTCAACCCTGATGCTCACGGTGTTCTTCGACCTCTCGGCCATCGCCTCGCTGGGAAGCGCGGTCGCGCTGCTGATCTTCACCCTGGTCAGCATCGCGCACCTTCGGGTGCGGAAGGACACCGGAGCACGGATCGGCGTGCTCCTGCTGGCGTTGGTGACGACCGCCACGACCTTCGCGGTCTTCGCCTCGACGACGCTGGCCGATGAGCCGGCAACGATGACCACCCTGGTGGCGATCATCGCGCTGGCGATCGGACTCGATGTCACATGGAAGTGGATCGCGCACCGGCGGGAAGGTGAGGGTGGCCGCACCGAGGACCTGACGGTCCACGCCGACGAGCGTCCGTTGACGGGCACGAGCCCCCGGGCGTGAACCCGCGGAGTCGCGCTAGGGTGGGTCCAAGGAGGAAGTTCGTCGGGGAGGTCAGACGATGACGGAGAGTGCGAAGCAGGCATGGAGCGAGGTCGGCGACAAGTTCTCGTCGTTCGGGCGACGGGTGGCCGATCGGTATCGGGAAGCCGGCACGGACGACGCCGCCGAGTCCGAAGCATCCCAGCGCGAGCTGCAGCGGGCGGCCAAGGACCTCATCGATGAGCTGTCGCGCGGCTTCTCCGCGATCGGCGCCACGATCCGCGACGAGGACGCGAAACGAGACCTCGGCGACGCCGTCAGCGCGATCGGGGACGCGATCACGGCCACGGTGAACGAGGCCAGCGAAGGCATCCGCTCGGGGCGGACGGGGAGCACCGGTGACTCGGCCGAAGGCTCGGCACGCTCAAGCGGCGCCGGTGGTACCGACAGCCCCGAGGGGCGCGACGACCGCTAGGGTCTCCGCGACCTGACCGTGTTGCTCGTGTCGCCCTGGCAGTCCACGGTTCGGTCGACGCGCGCGTAGAACTTGCCGAACACGCCCGTGTTGCCGGTGTTCCACTCGGCACGACGGGCGACGACGTCGCCTGGGACGTCGCGATCCAGTCCGACGGCCGGATCGTCGCGGTCGGCGGAGCTGGGTTCGGCCAGTCCGGCTTCCAGCTGGCTCGATACCGGCGCAACGGGAGCCTCGATCCGACGTTCGGCGACGCCGGGAAGGTCGTGACCCGATACCGACGGGCGAACGCCCGTGCGGTCGCGTTACAGCCGGACGGACGCATCGTGGTGGCCGGGTACAACTCCTTCGGGCTGGCTCTCGCCCGCTACCGCCCCGACGGGCACCTCGACACGACGTTCAGCGGCAACGGCAGGATCGGGCCGGTCGTGTGGGGCGTCTTCGCCCTGGCGGTGGCTCTGCAGCCGGACGGACGGATCGTGGTCGGAGGCGACTTCGACATCTTCGCCTTCGGCCTGGCACGGTTCCATCGTGACGGTCGTCTCGACCGCTCGTTCGGCGGTGACGGTGTGGTCCGGGAAGAGGTCGACGGCGTGGAGCAGGGCGCGAGCGGGATCGTGATCCAACCCAACGGCCGGATCGTCGCGACCGGATCGTCGGGCCCGCACGAGTTCGGCGACGACACGATCCCCCGGTTCGTGCTGATCCGGCGCCTCGCCGACGGCCACCGTGACACCAGCTTCGGGGTCAAGGGTGAGGTGACGGCCTTTTCGAGGGCGGCGCTCGGGCCCACGGATCGGCGGTCGACGCCGACGGACGTATCGTCGTGGTCGGCGGGTCCGGTGAGGGATCGATCGGCTCCTTCGCCCTCGCCCGATACATCGTGTGACAGGCTCGTGGAACCGGTCGACACGAGGAGCCGCCCGATGAAGCGAGCCTGGCAGATCCCCGACGACGTGCGCACCGTGCACCTCGGCGGATTCACGCCCGAACACGGCCTCGAGATCGCGAGCCGCCTCAACGAAGGCGGCATCGCCTACTGGGCCAAGGCCCCGACGGGGTTCTTCACCAGGCTATGGGAGCGCGACGTGCACCTGTTCGTCGACCGCACGAAGCTCGAGCAAGCGCGGGAGATCGCTCGGCGGGTGATCGACCCGGAGGGAGCGCTCGGCATGGACCCCGACGACCAGCCGTGAGGCCCCGCTCGGTCACAGCCTTCTACCAGACGGCCGCTCGAGCGTGGCTGACGGCTGCCGTCGCCTCGCTTGCCCTGCCCGTCTCGTGGCGGCTCGGGGTCTGGCTGCCCCTGCACCTGGCCCTCGCGGGCGCGATCTCCACCGCGATCTCCGGTGCCATGCAGAACTTCATGCTCGCGATGACAGCGACGCCCTCGCCGCCGGAGCGGTGGGTCCAGGCGCAGTTCGTGCTGGTGACCGCCGGCGCCGGAGCCATCGCCATCGGTGTGCCGACGGCGACGCCCTGGCTCACGGCGACGGGTGGTATCGCGTTCGTGGGCGCGATGGGGATCCTCGCCTGGATGCTGCGACGGGCATGGCGCCAGGCGCTCAACCGCCGTCACGCGATGCCGATCGCGGCGTACGCCTGGGCGATCGGCTTCGTGCTGCTGGGCGCCACGCTCGGTGCATCGCTGGGGTCCGGCGTGGTCGAAGGCACCTGGTACCCACATCTCAAACGTGCGCACATGATCGTGAACGTGCTGGGCTGGGCTTCGTTGACCGTCGTCGGCACTCTGATCACCCTGCTTCCCACCGTGCTGAGGCTCCGCATGCCCTCCTGGCCGGGACGCGCGGTCCTTGCCCTCCTCGTAGGCGGCCTCCTTGCGCAGCTGCTCGGCTCCGACCTCGGATGGGCGTTGATGCTCGCAGTCGGCGGGATCGCCTACGCGGCTGGAGCGCTCGGCGTCGTGCTGCTCGTGGTCATGGTCCTGCGGACCGAGCGGAACTGGGCGATCCCGGCGGCTGCGTTCCACATGATGGCCGCCGTGGCCTGGTTCGTCGTCGGATCGCTCGGCCTGGCCCTCGCCCTGTTCGACGGGGAGGCCGGCTTCGACCGGTACCGGGCGACGTTCCTCGTCGCATTCGTCGGAGGCTGGCTCGTGCAGGTGCTGCTCGGGGCCTGGTCCTACCTGCTCCCGATGGCGCGGCCGGGGCATCCCAGCGAGCGACGCCGGGCGCTCGCTGTCTTCGAGCTCGCGGCGTCGCTGCAGATCGCGTTGCTGAACGGAGGGCTCGTCCTCATGGCGGCACGGGCCGCCGGATGGATCGGCGACGGGGCCGGTCGGCTCGGGGTCGCCGCCGCGCTCACCGGCGGCGCGATCGCGCTCGCCAAGGCCTGGTGGTTCGGCACGCTCGCCCGCGGACCCGTGCTGACCGATCGCGCTCGCGCCGTCTGGGGCGAGTGACCTGTCGCGAGCTCGAGGGGCGGCTGAAGCTCACCCCGCGTGGTGCGGGGCAGGCCGGGACTCATGAGCGGGAGGCGATGGCAGCTCCGGCACGTGGCCAGCAGCGGTTTCCATCACCGCCTTCACGATGCCCGCGTACCCGGTGCAGCGGCACAGGTTGCCCGCGAGCCCGAGCCGCACCTCGTCCTCGGTGGGCGAGGGGTTGCGCTGCAGAAGGGCGGTCGCCGAGACGAGCATGCCGGGCGTGCAGAAGCCGCATTGCACCCCGCCCTGCTGCAGGAACTCGGCCTGCAGGGCGCCCACCTCCTCGCCGCCGGCGAGCCCTTCCACGGTGGTGACCTGCTTCCCGGCCGCCTGCATCGCGAGGTACGAGCAGGAGTTCACCGGCCGGCCGTCGAGCAGCATCATGCAAGCGCCGCACTCGGAGTCGTCGCAGCCCTCCTTCGACCCGGTCAAGCCGATCTCGTCCCGCACCGCCTTCAACAGCGACAGGTGTGGGTCGATCTCGATCGGGTAGTCGGTGCCGTTCACGGTCAGCGTCGCGTCGGTCTTCATGCGTCTCTCGCGCTCCTCACGCGCCGTACAGCGCGTCGCTCGCAGGGATCGGAACGTCGCCACCGCCGGCCCGCGCAATCGCGGCGGCGATCGCGCGGCGGGCCACCACCTCGGCCATCGCGGTGCGGTAGTCGGCGGAGGCGCGGACATCGCTGATCGGCGCGGCGCCCCCGGCGGCGGCGCGAGCGGCGGCCGCGACGTCGGCATCGCCGCCGTCGCCGCCCACCAACGCCTGTTCGGCCTCGGCCACGCGGCGGATCGTCGGGGACAGCGCCGTGATCGCGACGCGCGCGTCGCTCACCGCGCCGTCGGCGAGGGTGACGACCGCAGTCGCACCGACCACCGCGATCTCCATCTGGCGCCGGTACTCCAGGCGCACATATGACGAGCCCGTGCCGTCGGCAGGCGCCGGAACGTCGATGGCGACGAGCAACTCCTCGGGAGCGGATGTGGTGACGCCGGGACCGGTCCACAGCTCGTCGAGCGAGAGGGAACGCTCGCCCGCCGCCGACCGCAAGGTGGCCGTGGCGCCCAAGCAGAGCAACGGGCCGCCGGTGTCCATGGCCGGCGACGCGTTCATCACGTTCCCGCCGATCGTGCCGTTCGCGCGTGTGGCGTGGGACCCGACGATCGCGGACGCGTCCGCGAGACTGGTGAACCGCGCTCGCACGGCTTCGCTGGCCACGATCGCTTCGTGCGTGACCAGAGCCCCGAGCCGGAGGCCGCCGCCGGTGTCGTCGAGGTGGGTGAGCGACTCGATGCGGTCGATCGCGACGATCGCATCGGGCAACGGCGCCTTGCCCTGGCGTGCTCCCACCACGAGATCGGTGCCGCCGGCGACCGGACGGGCGCCCGAGCCGAGGGCGGCGACGGCCTCGTCGAGCGTCGCTGCGGACGTGAACGACCTCGTCACGCCTGCACCTCCCGCGCCGCTTCCCAGACCCGCTCGGGGGTCATCGGCATCTGCCGCACCTGCGTGCCCAGCACCTTCGTGATCGCGTTGGCGATCGCGCCGGCCGTCGGCACCTGCGGCGGCTCCCCCACCCCTTTCGAGCCTCGGGGACCGGCGCCCTTGGCCGCGATCTGGATCCAGTCGACCTCGATCTCGGGAGCATCGGCGCAGGTGACGAGCTTGTAGTCGAGCAGCGCAGGATTGCGCTGGCGGCCCTCGTCGTCGAGCTGGGTGCCCTCGCTCAGCGCGAGGCCGACGCCCATCACGATGCCACCGGTGACCTGACCGTCGGCGCCCGCGCGGTTGAGGATCACGCCGGAGTCGTGTGCGGCGGCGACCTTCAGGACCCGGACCACACCGGTCGCGCGGTCGACCTTCACGTGCGCGGCCTGGGTGATCAGCTGCGGCGCGAGGAACGTCTCGTTGCCGAGTCGCCCTACGCAACCCCCGGTGTCGCCGGCCGGCGCGTCGGGCACCTCCCCCGACCCCTTCCCGTGGATCGTGCCGGCCCCGGCGAGATCGCCGATCGTCACCGATCGGTCGGGCGAGCCCTTCACGCGGACGCTTCCCTCGACGAGCTCCAGGTCCTCACGGTCCGCCTCGAGCTCCTCGGCGGCCGCGTGGAGCAGCTGCTCGCGCACGTCCGCCGCGGCACCCAGGACGGCGCGGCCGCTGTTGAACGTGGTCTGCGAGCCGCACGAGCCCATGTCCCAGTTCGCCGCGGCCGTGTCTTGGTAGAGGATCGTGAAGTCCCCTGGGCTCATGCCGAGCTCCTCGGCGACGAACATCGGCATCGCCATGACGGCGCCGCTCCCATTCTCCTGGGCGCCGGTCACGATCGTGCCACTGCCGTCACCGTTGATGTGGATGTAGGCCCCGGACGGAGCCGGCATGCAGGGCCACCAGCCGACGGCGACGCCGATCGCCTCGTCCTCGGGCAGCTCACGGTCGTAGTCGATCATCTCGACCGCGCGCTCGAGGGTCTGCTTCATGCCGATCTCCTCGAAAACCTGACGCGTCGGACCCTCCACCCCCTGTTCGATCAGCGCGCGGCGGCGCAGCTCGACGGGGTCCATGTCGATCGCGCGAGCCACCTCGTCCATGTGCTGCTCGAGGCCCCAGCACACCTGCGGCGCCGTCGGGGCGCGGACCGAGCCAGAGGGTTGGTTGTTCGTGTAGTTCAGGTGCGCCTCGACGAAGACATGGTCGATCACGTACGGGCCGCAGGCATGCATCGCCGCCATCTGCCCGAGGAAGCCTCCCTCACCGCAGTAGGCGCCCTTGTCGAGTGCGAGCGAGGCCCTCCGGGCGACCAGGCGCCCGTCGCGGGTCACGCCGGTCTCGAACTCCATCACGATGCCCTCGCGACGCTGGGCGATCGCGACGAACTCTTCCCGGCGGCTGAAGACCAGCTTCACGGGGCGCCTCGCCGCTCGGGCAAGCGCCGCCACCTGTGCCTCGAAGTGCAGGTCGCACTTCGCACCGAAGCCGCCGCCCAGCAGAGGCACCACGATGCGGACGTTCGCCTCGGGGACCTGGAGCGTCTGCGCCACGCCGGCGCGCGCCGCGTACGGCACCTGGGTCGACGACCAGATCGTGACCTCGTCGCCCCGCCAATGGGCCACCA
>JBGGNG010000008.1:0-4533 GCA_041287635.1 Actinomycetota bacterium
GCGCGCGGGAGCTCGATCATCGTGCCCCACTCGAGGTGGTCGAGCTGAACGCGCTCGGCCCGAAGCACCTCCGCCGCAACCGGTTCGAGCTCGGCGCGCATCTGCTCGAGCTCCGGCTTGGTCGAGACGAGCGGGATCATGATCTCGACCTTCGGGTCTCCGCCCTCCTGCTTGACCCGTGCCGCCGCCTCGCAGATCGCGCGGACCTGCATCGCGTACAGCCCGGGTTTCACGATCCCGAGCCGCACCCCGCGCAGGCCGAGCATCGGGTTGGCCTCGTGGAGCTGGTCGACCTTGCCGAGGATCACCCGGGCCTCGTCGAGCGGCACCCGCTCGTCGCGCAGCCGGACCTCGCCTTCGCCGCGCTCCTCCGCCCGGGCAACGCCGACCGCCAGCTCGACCTGGTTCGGGAGGAACTCGTGCAGCGGGGGGTCGAGCAGCCGGACGGTGACCGGCAGACCGTCCATGGCCCGGAAGATCCCGACGAAGTCTTCGCGCTGAAGCGGCAACAAGGCGTCGTACGCCCTCTGCTCCTCGGCCTCGGTCTCCGCGAAGATCATCTGGCGCACCGCGCCGACCCGCTCCTCGCCGAGGAACATGTGTTCGGTCCGGCACAGCCCGATGCCTTCGGCCCCGCGGTCGCGCGCGTTGCTCGACTGGTCCGGCGTGTCGGCGTTCGCGCGGACGCGCAGACGCCGGCGCGCGTCCGCGACGCTCATCAGTCGCTCGAAGGCCTTCCAGATCTTCTCCCCGCGAGCCTCCTCATCGCCGGATCGCGCCTTCTCGAGCACGGATTCCTCGAGGGGTAGCTCCCCTACGTACACGTTGCCCGTGAAGCCGTCGATCGTGACGACCTCACCCTCCTGCACGGTCGTGCCGTTCGCGGTGAAGGTCTTGCTCGCCGGGTCGAGCTTGATCGCGTCGGCCCCGCACACCGCCGGGATGCCCTCGCCGCGCGCGACGACCGCCGCGTGCGAGTTGGTCCCTCCGGCGCTAGTCAAGATGCCCTGCGAGGCGATCATGCCGTGGTAGTCGTCCGGGGTGGTCTCGCGCCGGACCAGTACCACCTTGGCGCCGGCGTTCGCCCGCTCCTGGGCGTCGTCGGCCGTGAACACGACCGCGCCGGTGGCGGCTCCGGGGCTCGCGTTGAGGCCCTTCGCGATCGGATGGGCGCCGTCGGCCTTCACGCGCCGCTTGAACAGCTCCTCGAGCCGGTTCGCGTCGACGCGGAGGAGTGCCTCGTCCTCGTCGATCAGGCCCTCGCCGAGCATGTCATAGGCCATCACCCATTCGGCGAACGCGGTCCGCTTGCCGATGCGCGTCTGAAGGATCCAGAGCTTGCCCTTCTCGATGGTGAACTCGATGTCGCACATGTCGTGGTAGTGGCCCTCGAGCGTGCCCATCACGTCCATCAACCCGCGATACGAGTGCGGGTCGATCCGCTCGAGCTCGGCGATGCGCTTGGTGTTGCGGATCCCCGCGACCACGTCCTCGCCCTGCGCGTTCTCGAGGTAGTCGCCGTACGGAACCTTCTCGCCCGTGGAGGGGTCGCGCGTGAACGCCACGCCGGTCCCCGAGTCCTCGCCGCGGTTGCCGAAGACCATCGCGACGATGTTCACGGCGGTCCCCAGATCGTCTCTGATCTTGTTCTGACGCCGGTAGTCGATCGCCCGCTTCCCGTTCCACGATCGGAAGACGGCGGCGATCGCCAGGCGGAGCTGATCCATCGGTTCCTGGGGGAAGTCCTCGGCGGTGTGCTCACGGTAGATCGAGCGGAAGTGTTCGATCAGCGCGCTCAGATCGTCGGCGTCCAGGTCGGTGTCCTGCGCGTTCGGGCTCTTCGCCGCCTTGGCCTCGTCGAGTGCGTGCTCGAACGCGTCCGCCGGCACGTCCATCACGATCTTGCCGAACATCTGGATGAACCGGCGGTAGGCGTCCCGGGCGAATCGGACGTCGCCATCCGTCTGCTTCGCGAGCCCCTCGACGGAGCGGTCGTTCAGGCCGAGGTTCAGGACGGTGTCCATCATCCCGGGCATCGAGAACTTCGCCCCCGACCGCACCGAGACCAACAGCGGGTCGTCCGGATCACCGAGCGTCTTGCCCATCGCGTCCTCGAGACGGCGAAGGTGCTCCCCCGCCTCCTCGAGCATCTCGGGCGGAGCACCCCCCTGCGCGAGGAACGTCAGGCACGCCTCGGTGGTGATCGTGAAGCCGGGCGGGACAGGCAGGCCCATGTTGGTCATCTCGGCGAGGTTGGCCCCCTTGCCGCCGAGGAGGTCCTTCATGTCCTTGTTGCCCTCGGAGAAGTCGTAGACGTACTTGGTCATAGCGATGCCTCCGCCGCGAGATGGGTTCGGACCGGACCAGTCTACGGACGTGATGGAGGGAGCCGCGTTACGGGCGAGCTCGCTAGGCCGGCGGAACGGCGTCCTGAGAGTCCTCGCCCGCGTCCACGAACGCAGACGCCATGCGCAGGCAGCGCTCGACCGTGTCGTGGTCGCCGTCCAGGAGCGCCTCGTAGGCGAGGTTCAGCCACCCGGAGCTCTTCTGTGCGAGCTCCACATCGTCCGAGCGGAGCGAACGCCCCGAGCACAAGACGTCGAGCACCGGCCGGTAGGCGACGCTGAGGACCGCGGCGGCCCTGGCATCGAACCGGGCGATCGGGTCGGGCGGGGTTCGGAGCGCCTCGCGCGCGGCCGCGGCGCACTGGTCGAGCAGCGCTTGGTACGCCACGTCGATCTCCCCGGCCGGAGCGCCCTCGGTGGCGTTGTCGATGAGGGCCCGGATGCTTCGCGTGGTCTGTACGAGGATGCCGTCCATGAGCGGAGCCTAGTGTCGTCCCCCGCCCGGCGTCCGCACCATCGGCTGGGCGACCCGAACTGGCGTCGAACGTCCTAGGACGTTCGTCGCATCTGGACCGGATGACAGATCCCGCCGGCCGGATGAGGATCAGGCGATCGCGGTCTCGAGCGCTTGCAGCGTCGCCGGATCGCTGGCGAACAGCACCGTCACGGCATTGCCCTCGGGGTCGAGGACCGTGGCGGAGCCGTCCCCCTGGTCGACCCAGTCGGTCATCGAGGCGGCGAACTCCTCCGCATCACGCGTGGTGTCCCAGACCGTCGACAGCTCGACGGCCGTGTCGGTTCCGTTCGACCACGCTCGGTACGTCCCGCCGTCCCATCCCGCGGTCGCGGCGACGGCCTCCGAACCGTCGAGCCGCAGGCCGAGCGCGGTCTGCAGCCACGCCTCGCCGATCGACATGACGTCGAGGTCCTTCCATCCCGGTCCCAGCTCCGCCGACAGGTCCGGCACGCCGACCGGGGTGGGCGCGTCGTTCGGGTAACGCTCGGGATGGATGATCTGCTCGGTCGAGGTGGGGAGGTCGACGAACGCCTCGTCGACCGCATCGAGGCCGCCCCGTGCTTCGATCGCCGCGATGAACCGCATCCCCTGGTCGTACGGCCATGCCTGGAGCTGAGCCACGAACGGCGGCACGCCCTCGGTCGACGTGTCCTGCGCCGCGGCCTCGACCCCGACCTGCACCTGTTCGGCCAGCGTGAGGAACGTCCGCGCCCACCGCAGCATGAAGAACGTCGCGTTGCCCTCGACCAGCGCGATCGCGGCGGACGCGTCCTCGTCCTTGCAGTCGGCACCGAGTACGTCGAGCCGCTCGAGCCCGAACCGCTGGTCGTCGATCGCGTGCGTCAGCTCGTGGGCGAGCGTGATGCGCTCGAGCGGCGAGGGCGACTCGCTCCCCGTGAACTTCAGCTCGCCGGTCACGGTGTCGTAATAGCCGATCACCTGGCTCGAGCCGTAGCTCTCGTAGGCGTCGCGGAGGCTGGTGCCGTCGGGGATCACCCCGATCGTGTCCCACGCGATACTCCGTCGTGCGTATTGCCCCTCCGGGTAGGTGATGTCGGAGAACCTCAGGATGTCACGGCCGATCTCCGCCTGCGACACCGGCTCGGCCACGACCCGCTGCGAGTAGTCGAAGCCGCGGAGCTGCGCCACCTGCCGCATCACCTGCTCGATCACGGCGGGCGTCGGCCCCTCCGCGGGGACGTCCGACGCGGCGTTGGACTTGGGTTCGGACACCTCGCAGAGACGCTTCGCGGCGGCCGCGGCCGAATCTGGTCCGTCAGACACCGGCGACGGGGCCTCGGGGGAAGCCGGCACCGGCTCCACCGAGGTCTCGGCGGCGGAGGGCGGGTCGCCGGGTACGTCGGTTCCGCCGGTACAGGCCCCGAGCGTGAGCCCGAGGACGGCCGCCAGGACGGCGGCGCGAAGCCTCATCCGCGCCTCGGCACCACGGCGCTCGCGACGGCCAGGCCGGCAGCGAGGAGCGAGAGGGCACTCGAGATCCACAGGAGTCCTATCGACCGCAGGGAGCCGAGCGATGAGGCCATGAGCGCGATCGCCGCCACGAGCATCATTGCGAACGCGACGGCGTACAGGCTCACCCAGCCTTTCCTCGGGGGGGCCGCCGCTCGGATTGTCGGCTCGTCCATCATCTAAAGGCGTTCGGCGAGGTAG
>JBGGNG010000009.1:0-9533 GCA_041287635.1 Actinomycetota bacterium
ACGGTGACGCTGATCGGTGCCACGACCGAGAACCCGTACTTCTCGCTCAATACGCCTCTGCTCTCACGATGCCTGCTGCTGCGCCTCGAGCCACTCGACGACGAGGCGGTCACCGCCGTGCTCCGGCGAGGGCTCGACGACGCCGATCGGGGGCTCGGACGAGCCGGCCTTACGATCGCCGACGATGCGCTGGAGCATCTCGTGACCATCGCCGGCGGCGACGCGCGCATGGCGCTCACCGGGCTCGAGGCCGCCGCCGAGGCCGCGCGGGCCGCCGAGACGACCGAGATCACCCGTGAGGTCGCCGCGGACGCGGTGCAGAAGAAGGCGATCGTGTACGACCGACAGGGCGACGCGCACTACGACGTCATCAGCGCGTTCATCAAGTCGATCCGGGGCTCCGATCCCGACGCGGCCCTCTTCTGGCTCGCCCGCATGATCGAGGCCGGGGAGGACCCGCGCTTCATCGCTCGTCGTCTGATCGTGCATGCGAGCGAGGACATCGGCATGGCCGATTCGAACGCGTTGGTCGTGGCCGTCGCGGCGGCCCACGCGGTCGAGCACGTCGGGCTCCCCGAGGTGCGACTGAACCTCGCCCACGCGACCGTGTACCTCGCCACGGCGCCGAAGTCGAACAGCGTCTACGCGGCGATCGCCGCTGCGTTCGAGGACGCGCCGTCCTCCGAGCCCGTGCCGCTGCATCTGCGTGACGCGAGCTACCGAGGGGCGAAGCAGCTCGGGCACGGCACGGGCTACCGGTACCCGCACGAGTTCCCGGGGCACGCGGTGGAACAGGACTATCGCCCGGCGAGCGTTTCGAGCCGCCGCTACTACGAGCCGTCGGGGCAAGGGGACGACGTGGAACGAGAACCGGGCACCGGTCGTCGGATCGAAACGGACCGAGGCTGAGCGGCTGCCTCCCTCGCAGACCGGTCGGGTAGGCTAGGCCGTCCACGCGACCACGACCACGGAGGCTCGACGATGACGCTCCTCGCGCTCACCGGCGGTGACACCGCCCTCATCATCCTGGCGGCCTTCTGGGGCCTGCTGGTCCTCGCCCTGTGCGTGGTGCTGTTGAACACATTCCGCGTGCTCGAGAGCACGAAGATGACGATCGACACGATGCGCGAGGAGACCGTGCCGTTGTTGCGCGAGGTCAGGGGCTCGGTCGAACGGGCGAACCGTGAGCTCGACCGGGTCGACACGATGCTGGTGAGCGCAAACGATATCGTCGGCCGTGTCGAAAAGCTCTCGGGGCTGGTCGAGCAGGCGGCGGCGAGCCCCCTGGTCAAGGTGATCAGCATGGGCGCCGGGCTGCGCCAGGGCTTCGCGAAGGCACGGGGCCGCAAGAAGTGAAACGCGGCTTCTGGGTTGCGCTCGGCCTCGGCGCCGGTGCGACCGGCGCGATCATCGCCTCGCGCTGGACACGCAAGCAGGCCCAGCGCGTCGCGCCCCAGACGCTCGCCCGCGAGGCGAAGGGCGGCCTGATGGACCTCTCGAAGCTCGTCTCCGAGTCGATCCAGGAGGGCAAGCGAGCGATGGACGAGCGCGAGGCCGAGCTGCGCCGGGAGAGCCGCCTCGACGAGTCCCAACCTCGGTCCTAAGGCTGGATAGCACGGCCTCGCCGGACGGGCTCACCGGTAGACTCGCCGGATGGACGGTGCCCGCATCCGTGAGACCTTCCTGGCGTTCTTCGAGGAGCGCGGTCACACACGCGTCCGCTCGGCATCGCTGATCGCGGCCCCGGAGTCCGGCCTGCTGCTCACCGGATCCGGCATGGAGCAGTTCATCCCCTACTTCCTCGGACAGGCCGATCCGCCGTTCCTCCGAGCGGCGAGCGTGCAGAAGTGTTTCCGGGCCAACGACATCGTGAACGTCGGCCACACCGATCGCCACCTCACGATGTTCGAGATGCTCGGGAACTTCTCCTTCGGCGACTACTTCAAGGCGGAGTCCTGCGCGTGGGGACTGGAGCTCGTGACCGAGGGGTACGGGCTCGACCCCGAGCGCTTGTGGACCACCGTGTTCGAGACCGACGACGAGACGATCGGCATCTGGCAGGACCTCGGCATCCCGTCGGAGCGGATCGTGCGCCGCGGCAAAGCTGACAACTACTGGTGGACCCACGCCGCCGGACCGGCAGGGCCCTGCTCGGAGATCTTCGTCGACCGAGGCCCCCACCTCGGGCCCGACGGCGGACCGGAGGTGGACGAAGACCGGTTCATGGAGATCTGGAACCATGTCTTCACGCAGGACCACGTCGACGCGCACGCCACCATCGTCGGCGAGCTTCCGAAGAAGAACATCGACACCGGCTCGTCGCTCGAACGTGTCGCGATGGTGCTGCAAGGGAAGAGGAGCTTCTTCGACACCGATCTGTTCACGCCGCTGCTCGATGAGGTCCAGTCGCTCTCGGGCAGGCACTACGGCTCCGACGAGCGCAGCGACATCTCGATCAGGATCATCGGCGAGCACGCTCGAGCGACGGGGTTCCTGGTCGCCGACGGAGTGCAGCCATCGAACGAGGGGCGCGGCTACATCCTGCGACGCATGCTGCGGCGGGTGGTGTCGAACGCGCGCCAGCTCGGGGTGAAGGGCGAGGTGCTTCGGCCGCTCGTCGGTGTGGTGGTCGAGGGGTTCGGAGAGGCGTATCCCGAGCTCATCGAGAACCGGGCCTTCATCGAGCAGGTCCTCGGCTCGGAGGAGGAGCGATTCAGCGCCACCCTGCGACAGGGCATGGTGCTGTTCGAGGAAGCCCGCGAGCGTGCCGATGGCGGCCACATCGGAGGCGCCGACGCATTCAAGCTCTCCGACACGTTCGGCTTCCCGATCGAGCTGACCGCCGAGCTCGCCGCCGATGCGGGGCTGACCGTGGACGAGCCGGGTTTCCGGGAGCTGCTCGAGGAGCAACGGGCCAGAGCGCGCGCCGCGGTGAGGAAGGTGGAGGTCGGCATCGACGCCGGTGCCGTGCCGCCGACCGAGTTCGTGGGCTACCACCAGCCCGACGCCGACTCCTCGATCACGATGCTGCTGGGGGACGATCGGGGAGAGCTCGGCGTCGCGCAGGAAGGCGACGAGGTGTCGGTCTTCCTCGGCCGCACGCCGTTTTACGCCGAGTCCGGGGGGCAGGTGGGCGACGAGGGCGTGATCCGGACGAACACCGGCACGATCCGCGTGCGCGATGCGCAGTGGGCCGGTCCGACGTCGATCATGCACATCGGCACGGTGAGCTCGGGCGAGGTCCGTCCCGGGCAGGACGCGATCGCGGAGATCGATCGACAGCGCCGGGAGGCGACCGCCCGGGCCCACACATCGACCCACGTCGTGCATTGGACCTTGAAGCACATCCTCGGCGAGCACGCCCGTCAGGCCGGCTCGCTCGTCGCCCCTGGGCGGCTCCGGTTCGACTTCCCCAACCCGGGGGCGGTGCCCGGCGAGGTGCTGGAGCAGGCCGAGCTCGAGGCGAACCGACTGCTCGCACGCGACGACGCACCACACATCTTCGAGACCTCGATGGACGAGGCCACGTCCCTCGGCGCGACGATGCTGTTCGACGAGAAGTACGGCGATGTCGTGCGCGTGGTCGAGATCGGCGACTACTCGCGCGAGCTCTGCGGCGGCACACACGTCGAGCGGACCGGTCGCATCGGCGTGCTCCGGATCCTGCACGAAGGCTCGATCGGTTCGGGGATGCGCCGCGTCGAGGCGCTCGTCGGCCCCGATGCCCTGCGCGAGATCAACGCCGAACGCGACCTGCTGCGGGGCCTGGTCGAGGCGCTCGGCAGCAAGGACGCCATCGCCGCCCTCGAGAACGCTCGCCGGGTCGTCGAGGAGAACAAGCGCCTGAAGAACGAACTGGGTCGCCTCTCGCAGCAGCAGGCGGCGAGCCGGGTCGCCGAGATCGTCGAACGCGCCTCGAGAGTCGACGGAGTGCGCCTGGTCGCCACGGTGACCGACGACGACGCCGACACGCTTCGTGATCTGGCCCAGAAGACGGTCGGCAAGCTCGGGGGCGAGGCGGTGGTGGTGCTCGGGTCCGCGCAGGGAGGGAAGGCGCTGCTCGTGGCCGCGTGTTCGAAGCCGCTGACCGAGCGTGGCGTGACCGCCCCGGCTCTGCTCGAAGACGCGGCGGCGATGATCGGTGGCGGCGCCGGTGGCAAGCCCGGTCTCGGTTTCGCCGGGGGAAAGCTCGCCGGGGAGGTCGTGCCCGCGGTGCAGAGCATCCCGGCTCGCCTGAAAGAGCTCCTCGAAGGCTGAGATGACCACCACGCCTGCCGGTGACGGCTCCGAGCGCCTCGCGGCGCTGGGCAGGGTGCTCGGCCTGGACCTCGGCGACGCGCGCATCGGCGTGGCGATCTCCGACCCGGAACGGCGTATGGCGGTTCCCCACGGCACGATCAGGGTGGGGCAACCGCCGGGCGAGCTCAAGGCCGTCGCCGCCCTCGTGCACGACCTGGGCATCGCGGTGGTCGTCGTCGGCCATCCCCGGTCGATGTCGGGGGCGTCGGGACCCCGCGCCCAGCAGGCCGAGGCCTTCGCCGAGGCGCTCGCACCGAGCGTCGGGGTGCCCGTCGAGCTGCAGGACGAACGCCTGAGCACCGCGGAGGCCGAGCGTGCGCTCCGCGAGGCCGGGGTCACGGGGCCACGACGACGTCGCGTCGTCGACGAGAGCGCGGCGACCGTGATCCTCGGCGCCTGGCTCGATGCGCACCGATGACGTATCGCCATCACGACCGCCCGGCATCCTCGGCCGGTATCCTCGGCCGGTGCAGACGACCACGACGAGACGTGCGGACCGCCATGCGCGGCCTGACCGTTCTCGGCGGACGTCCCTGCTGATCCTGTTCGTCGCGCTCGCGGGGCTCGTCGCGGGCCTCGTGATGGCGAGCAGGCACTACGAGAGCTGTCAGGGTGCTGCCGACGGACGCACGCGCGACGTGACGTTCACGGTCGAGGAGGGTGCCACCGCCGAGCAGGTGGTGGAAGGCCTGGCCTCTGAGCGTGTGATCCCCTGTGGCGGCGTCATCGGGAACCTCTTGATGCGGGGCACGGGCCGGTCGGGGGAGATCCGCGCGGGGACGTACTCGCTCACGACCGGCATGACCCTCGACGAGGCCGTCGAGGTGCTCACCACGCCGCCGAAGCAGATCCCCACGGCTGACGTGCTGGTGCCGCCCGGATATCGCCTCACCCAGATCGCCGACGCGGTCGAGGAGTCGCTCGGGATCCCCGCCGACGAGTTCCTCGCTCGCGCCGACGAGGGGAAGTTCGACCGCCCCGTCGCGCTCCCCGCCGACGCTTCGCTCGAAGGGTTCCTCTGGCCCGAGACCTATCGCATCCCGAAGCGGGATGACGCCGACGCGGTGATCCAGCGTCTGCTCAACCAGTTCTCGGAGGAGACAGCGGGCCTGCCGTGGGAGCGGGCCGAGGAGCTCGGTGTGTCTCCCTACGAGATCGTCGTGATCGCCTCGATGATCGAGAAGGAGGCTGCCGTGCAGCGCGACCGGCCGCTGATCGCGGGGGTGATCTACAACCGCCTGCGAGACGGCATGACGCTGGGTATCGATGCCACGCTGCTGTACGACGACCCTACGCCCGACGGCGAGCTCTCGACGGCGGACATCGAGACGGACGGTCCCTACAACACGAGGATGCGCACCGGGCTGCCTCCGACCCCGATCGCGAGTCCCTACCTGTGGTCTCTGCGAGCCGCCCTGAACCCCGCCGACACGCCGTACTACTACTACGTGCTCTGCGGGGACGACGGTGGTCATCGGTTCGCGGTGACCTACGACGAGCATCTGGCCAACGTCGATGCATGCCTCTGATGACCCCCAGGCATCCCTCACGATCGGGGGATCGAGCCACGTCGTCGGGGTGATCGGCTGGCCCGTCGCCCACAGCCTCTCGCTGGCGATCCACAACGCGGCGTTCTCCTCGCTCGGTATGGACTGGGTGTACGTGCCCCTGCCGGTGGCCCCCGGCGCGATGCGCGCCGCCGCCGACGGACTCGTGGGACTCGGGCTCCGCGGCGCGAACGTCACGATGCCCCACAAGACGGAGACAGCAGAACTCGCCGACGAGCTGTCCGAGGACGCTCGGCGCTTGCGCGCGGTCAACACGCTGGTCGTGGACGGTGACCGATTGCTCGGGCACAACACGGACACACCCGGGTTCGATCGGTTCCTGAGGCGCGACGCCGGGTTCGATCCGGCGGGACGGTCGGCGCTGGTTCTGGGCGCCGGCGGCGCCGCCCGAGCGGTCGCGCTCGCCCTGGCGCTCGCGGGCGCAGCCGAGCTGCGCGTCGCAGTGCGGGACCCCGGACGCGCCGACGACCTGCTCCTCGCGATCGAAGGCACGGAGCTCGACGTCGAGGTCGTGCCGTTCGATGAGGCGGGCGGCCGTCGCACCGATCTCGTCGTGAACGCGACTCCGGTGGGCGCCGACGGCCGGTCGTGCCCACCTCTTCCCCCACTCGCACCCGACGTGCTCGTCGTCGACCTCCTGTACCGACCCGCGGTGACGCCGCTCCAGGTGCGCGCTCGGGAGGCGGGGGCCGAGACGTTCGGGGGACTGGGGTTGCTGCTGCATCAGGCGGCGCTCTCCTTCGAGCTCTGGACAGGAACCCCGGCGCCGCTCGACGTGATGTCGGCAGCTGCCGTCGTTGCCGTCGCCGAGCACGGCTAGAGCGGCCGCCGGCGCGCCACGTCCGGACATCGTCCCGACCTCTCTCAAGGGCGGTCGTCACGCCGTCGATGCAGCTCGAGAGATGGACGACTACTCCGCGCTCGCGCAGCGGATCTCCGTGAGCGTGAGCGGCGTGTCGGGCGCCCTCATCCTCTCGAGGGACGGGCTGGTGCTCGGCGCCTCCCCGAACGAGGACGAGAGCCTCGCCAAAGCGGCGTGGCTCAAGTTCACCACGCTCGGTGAGCCCGACAGGAGCTTCGTGGAGTTCCCGGATCAGGTGTGGGCCTACGTCAAACGCGGGCCGTACGCCGCCTTCGCCACGGCCGAGGCCGGGACCCGTCCTGGCGTCCTCGTCGACCAGATGGAACAGGTGCTCCTGATCGCGGAGGAGGGTCGTGCTCGGCTAGACACGCTGCGCGTTCCCGACTCGAACGGTGCCCCGTCGGGCAAACCTCGCACGTCGCTCCATCCACAGGTCGACAAGCCAACGGTCGATCGGCCATCACCTGCGGAGGTCACGGCCGGTGCTCCTGAGCAGATCGCGACCGCCGACGCGTTCCCCGATCGCCGCGGGTTCTCGAAGGACCCCGGTGGGAAGGGCGCCAAGGGGGAGGGGGGCGATCAGCCGGTCGCTGGGGGCGATCCGGAGGGGGCGCCGGCGCCCGAAGTGGCGGCCTCGACGCTGAAGAAGAAGCACCAGAAACTCGCCGGCAAGCGCGGTGGATCGGGCTTCGACGAGGACGCGGAGGTCGACCGGGTGCTCCTGGCCAAAGAGTTCTCGGGATTGCTTCAGGTGGACTCGGACGATGACGAAGGAAGTTCCTGAGACCTAAGTCCAACGGGAGCACAAGGACGGCGATGACCACGGTCAAGCGCAAGTCGAAACAGCTCGGTCAGATCTTGATCGAGCTGGACATGATCACGCCCGAACAGCTGGAAACAGCGCTCGAAGAGCATCGGCGAACGCCGAAGTCCCTCGGCCGGGTGCTGATCGACATGGGCATGATCAAGGAAGGCGACCTCGTCCGCGCACTCGCCGAGCAGGTGGGCCTCGAGTTCGTGGACCTCTCCGAGTATCAGATCGAGCCCACGGCAACCACCTTGTTGCCCGAAGCGCTCGCTCGCCGGTATCGCGCGATCCCGATCGGAGAACGCGACGGCAAGCTGCTCGTCGCGATGTCGGACCCCGCCAACGTCTATGCGCTGGACGACATCCGCACGATCACGAACCGCGACGTCCAGCCCTTGGTGGCCACGGCCGCAGACGTCGAGCGTGCGATCCAGAAGTTCGCGGGCATCGACGGTCAGGTCGAGGCGCTCGCGAGCGTCGCGGCCGACGCGCTCGAATCCGAAGACGAGCAGATAGAGGCGGCCCTCGAGGACGCCCCGATCGTCAAGCTGGTGAACGCGATCATGACCCAGGCGGTCGGCGACCGGGCATCCGACGTGCACATCGAGCCGGCCGAGAAAAACGTGCGGATCCGGTTCCGCGTCGACGGCGTGTTGCACGAACCGATGCCACCGGCCCCCAAGAACATCCAGGGCGGTCTGATCTCCCGGTTGAAGGTCATGGCGGAGCTGAACATCGCCGAGAAGCGCGTGCCGCAGGACGGCCGCATCTCGATGAAGGTCGGCGGGAAGCAGCTCGATCTGCGACTCGCGACCTTGCCGACGGTCTACGGCGAGAAGGTCGTGATCCGCATCCTGGACAAGTCCCAGGCCCTGCTGAGGCTGGAGGACCTCGGCTTCCTCGAAGACCCGTACAAGCGGTTCGCTCAATCGTTCCGCAAGCCGTACGGGGCGATCCTCGTGACCGGCCCGACCGGGTCGGGCAAGTCGACCACGATGTACTCGACCCTCAACATCCTGAACGAGGAAGACAAGAACATCATCACGGTCGAGGACCCGGTCGAGTACCGGCTCAACGGCGTGAACCAGATGCAGGTGAACCCGAAGGCCGGCCTGACGTTCGCGAGCGCGCTGCGTTCGATCCTGCGTGCCGACCCCGACATCGTGCTGATCGGTGAGGTCCGAGACCGTGAGACGGCGACGATCGCGATCGAGGCGGCGCTGACGGGACACCTCGTGCTGACCTCGCTCCACACGAACGACGCTCCGAGCGCGCTCACCCGGCTCACCGAGATGGACGTCGAGACGTTCCTCGTGGCCTCGGCGATCGACTCCGTCGTCGCCCAGCGACTCGCTCGCAAGCTGTGCGAGCGCTGCAAGGTGGCCTACCAGCCCGAGGAACCCGAGCTCCAAGCGGCCGCCTTCCCCGAGTGGCTGTGGCCCGAGATCACCGAGATCTACCGGGCACAAGGGTGCGCGGCGTGCGCGAACACGGGCTACCGCGGCCGGATGGGGCTGTACGAAGTGATGCCGATGACCGAAGAGATCGAGCGACTGACCGTCGAGCGAGCCTCCTCGGACGTGATCAAGACCACGGCGATCCAGCAGGGCATGATCAGCCTGCGCGACGACGGCCTCGAGAAGGTCCGCATGGGCGTCACCTCGATCGAGGAAGTCGCGAGGGTGGTGAAGTGAGTTGAGCATGGCCGTGCAAGAGGAAGAGGACGTCCAGATCCCGATCCCGGAACTGCTGGGAGCGCTCCTGGACCACGGCGGTTCCGACCTGCACCTGACGGCCGGTTCCGCTCCGGTCGTCCGGGTCCACGGTGAGCTGGAGCGCGTCGAGGGCTACCCGCCCCTCTCACCCAGGGCGCTGCAGGGCATGATCTACGCGATCCTGCCCCAGAAGCTGCGGGAACGGTTCGAGCAGGAGCTCGAGCTCGACATGTCGTACTCGTTGCCGGGCCGTGCCCGGTTCCGTGTCAACGTGTACATGC
>JBGGNG010000010.1:0-3813 GCA_041287635.1 Actinomycetota bacterium
TTCTTCCCGCCGAACGCCGACCCGGTGCACCACGAGGTGCCCGAGCAGGTGATGCGCCAGATCGACGACCTCTACGGACCGGCGATGGCGCGCCTGTTCCACCGCAACGACTGGCCGTTCTTCAACGGCGGCATCTACGACTTCCTGGCCCCCCAGTTCAACGACACCGGCACGTCGCTCGGGTTCAACGGCGTCGGCATGACGCTCGAGGTCTACAACGGCTCCCCGATGGACCGGCGGTTCGCCCGACAGCTCGGCATCCAGTGGGCCTGCCTGTGGCAGCTCGCTCGGAACCGTCGGCGCGTGTTGCGTGCCTGGCACGACGCGAGCGTGACCGCGGTCGAGCAGGGCAAGGCCGGGAAGCTCGAGCCGAACAAGCGGTACTTCCGCCCCGACCTGAAGGTGCGGACCCAGGTGCCGACCGAGCCGCTGCGCCACTACTTCGTACTCGACACGCCGCGCACCCACGACGAGGTGTCGATCCTGATCCGCCGACTGCAGCGCATGGACGTCGACGTCTACCGCCTCGACGAGGACACGCCCCTGCCCGACTTCCACGAGCTGGGGGTGCCGATCACCGGGAACTCCGCGCCTGCGGTCGGCACGGTCGTCCCGGCCGGCACGGTGTGGATCCCGATGGCGCAGCGTCAGAAGCACTGGATCCAGGCCGTGATGGGCGAACAGCCCTACTGCCCCACGTACTACACGTACGGGCTCTCGGGATGGAGCTTCCCGCTGAGCATGAACCTCAAGGCAGGATCCACGAGCGGGAAGGTGACCTCCAGCGCGACTCTATTGCCGCTGGAACCCGTGCCCGCCCCCCCGGCGATCCCGCCTGACGCACCGTCGATCGGGCTGTATCGCATGTCGAGCGGCGGGTACGCAGCCGAGTCGTTCGGCGCCACCCAGTGGCTCTTCGACACCTACTGGAACGTGCCCTACACGCTGCTCGAGGCCGACGACGTCATCGGCGGAGGGCTCGACGGCATCGACGTGCTCGTCACGCCCGGCGGCGACTGGCCGACCGCGCTCCGGCGCCTCGGCGACGACGGTGCGCAGGCGATCCGGCGTTGGGTGCGTCAGGGTGGACGGTACGTGGGGTACCGGGGCGGCGGGGCGAAGCTCGCGCAGGCGCTCGGTCTGACGACCGCGCAGTTCCGCGACCCGGTCGCCGACGTGCCCGGCAGCCTCGTGCGCGTCGAGCTCGATCGGAGCAGCCCACTCGCCGACGGCATCGGCCGGTGGTGCTGGATCCTGTTCGACGACGACGACGTCGTCACCGAGGGGCCGACGGTGTTCCCGGTCCGGTTCCCTCGTGGCCCGACGAACGGGTTCTTCGTCTCCGGTCTGGCCTTCGGCGAGCGACAGCTCTACGGCACCCCGGCGGTGATCGACGAGCGGTCGCGGAACGGGCGCGTGGTGCTGATGCCGAGCGACCCGTTCTCCGGCGGTCACATGGAGGGCTCGCGCAAGATCCTGTGGAACGCGATCTTCGGACCGAACCCGCCGCAGGACGGCCGCGTCGACCTCGAGGCGTTCGACCGAGCGGCCGAAAGCGCACGTCGCGCGGCGTTCGCCGAGCCGAGCTGGCCGATGGCGATCCGCGTGAGCGTGGCGTCCAGTGACGAGGACGACGTGCGGCGCATGCTCCGGAGGTTCCGCGCCCGGTTCGTCGTGCGCCACGACGGCGACGTGGCCCGGTTCCGCATCAGGAACCCGCGCGAACTCACGGCCGAGGAACACCCCTGGGTCAACGATCTCGCGCTCGGGCTACAACGCTCGGGCATCGACGTGCGCGCGTTCAGCACGCCTTAGCAGTTCCTTGTGCGCCGAAGCGCAACGGCGTAGCGTCGGAGTCATGGCACGGGCAGCGCGGTCCGCGCATCACGTCGGGCGAGCGATCGTGGCCATGTGTCTAGTCGTCGCGGTGGCGGGACCTGCCGCCGCCGTGGTGATCGACCGCGACACCGGCTATGACCCGGGCGACATCGAACCGCAGCAGGGGTTCCAGCCGCCCGACATCTCGTCGACCACCCGTCGGCTCGCCACCGTTGACGGCCGGAGGGTCGTGGCGATCATCGTCCGCTTCTACGAGCAGGCCGCCTCGCGCGCGGAGGTTCGGATCGATGCGGCCGCCAGCCCTCGCGTCGATCATCTGATGCTGATCGGCAGCACGGGCGAGCCCGTCTGCTTCGTCTGGGCGAAGGGTAGGCGACAGGATCAGGTGGAGGGACAGGTCGGGTGGCGGCGCGGTCGCATCGCGTGTCGCGTGCCTTCCCGCTTACTCGATCCCGACAAGGCGATCCGCTGGAAGGTTCGCGCTGAGGCGAGCGACGGCGGGTTCGAGCCCGACTTCGCGCCCGACGGTCGAGGCTGGTACTCCTGACTCAGCCGGCTTCGATCGCGGCGACGAGCTCGCGGCAGAAGTCGGGTATGTCCTCGACGACCCGGCCCCAGACGATGTTCCCGTCGCGGAACGCTGGCTCGTCGACCCACGTCGCGCCGGCGTTCTCGAGGTCGTCCTTGATGCCGACCGAGCCGGTCGCGCGCACCCCCTTCACGATGCCGGACGAGACGCCGACCCACCCGGCGTGGCAGATCATGCCGACGATCGCCCCTCGCTCGTGCGCGCCGCGCACCAGATCCTTGACCGAGTCGTACCGGCGGAGCTTGTCGGGCGCCCATCCGCCGGGCACGACGACCGCGTCGTAGCTCGAGCCGTCGATCGCGTCGACGGTGGTCTCGGCCGAGGCGAGTAGGCCGTGCTTGCCCGCGACCTCGTCGGTCGTGATGCCGGCGACCGTGACCTCGGCGCCTTCCTCCCGCAGCCGCATCAGAGGCACATGGAACTCGAGATCCTCGAAGCCTTCGGCGAGCAATACGACCACGCGTTTGCCATCCAGTCGTCCAGTCATGTCGCGACACCTCCTGCGTCAACCCTAACGACGCGAACGCAGAGGGTTGGCGCCGACCCGCTCCGTAGACTGGAGGGGTGAGCTCTGGCCCCTTCCGCGACCGCTTCCTGCGTGCCTGCCGTCTGCAGAGCGTGGACCGCACGCCCGTGTGGTTCATGCGCCAGGCCGGCAGATACTTGCCGGAGTATCGGGAGCTGCGCGGGGACCGCGACATCCTCGAGACCTGCAAGGACCCTGCGCAGGTCGTCGAGATCACGATGCAGCCGCTACGGCGCATGGACGTCGACGCGGCGATCGTGTTCAGCGACATCATGGTGCCGCTCGCCGGCGTCGGCATCGACGTGCGCATCGAGCCCGGGCGGGGGCCTGTGGTCGACACGCCGATGCGCTCGGCGGCCGACGTCGACCGGCTGCGTCCGCTCGAGCCGTCACAGGATGTGCCCGAGGCGCTCGAGGCGATCCGTCTGCTGCGCGAGGAGCTCACGGTGCCCCTGGTCGGGTTCGCGGGCGCGCCGTTCACGCTGGCGAGCTACCTGATCGAGGGCGGCCCCAGCCGCACCCACGAGCGCACGAAGGCGCTGATGCACGGCGACCACGTCACGTGGGATGCCCTGATGCGCGCGCTCGTGGCGATCGTCGTGCCCCACCTGCGCGCGCAGGTGCACGCCGGCGCCCAGGTGCTGCAGGTCTTCGACTCGTGGGTCGGCGCGCTCGACCGCGACGATTACCGGCGCCGCGTGCAGCCGCACATGTCGAGGGTCTTCTCAGGACTCGCCGATCTCGGCGTGCCTGTCATCCATTTCGGCGTCGGCACCGGGGAACTGCTCGGCGAGATGGCGGTCTCGGGCGGACAGGTCCTCGGCGTCGACTGGCGGGTGCCGCTCGACGAGGCCTGGGA
>JBGGNG010000011.1:0-9229 GCA_041287635.1 Actinomycetota bacterium
CGAGATCGGGCTCGAGCCCCCACATCGCGGTCAGCCCTCCTGGACCTACGACCTGCGTGTGGGTCTCGTCGTAGCAGAGCAGCGTGCCGGTCTCCCGGGTCGCGGCCCGCAGCGCCTCGTGGAATCCCGGCTCGGGCACGAACAGGCCGATCGCGTTCGTGAGCACGGGCTCCGTCGTCACGATCGCGATATCGCCCGTCTCGAGGGCCGCCCGGAGCGCCTCGATGTCGTTGAACGGCACCATCACGACCTTGTCGGTGACGTCGCGCGGTAGCCCGGCTTCCTCGGGCACGAGCCTGCCGTCCTCGATGTCGACGAGCCCCTCGTCGAAGTGGCCGTGGTACTTCCCACCGAAGAACAGCACCTTCTCGCGCCCCGTCATCACCCTGGCGATGCGGATCACCTCGAGGTTCGCGTGGGTCGCGCTCAGCGTGAACTGCCACTGGGGGAGCCCGTAGCGGCGTCCGAGCTCCTCGGCGACCCAGATCGAATCCTCGTTGGGCAGCAGGAACTGCGAGCCGGCGGCGATGCGCCGGGAGACGGCCTCGACGACCGGCTCGGGGCCGTAGCCGCCGAACATCGACATGTCAGCGATGTTGAAGTCGGCGTACTCGTTGCCGTCGACGTCGCGGAACCGAGCCCCCTTCGCGTCGTCGACCCACAGGGGCGGATGGTCGTACGACGTGCGGAGCCACGACATCGGGACGCCGTTGGGCATCACCCGCTCGGCGCGATGCCACGTCTCGATGCAGCGCCGGTGGGTCTCGGTGAACCGGGCGTCCTCGCGAGCCTTCAGCTCCGCGACCTTCGCTGGGTCGATGCCGTGTGCGGTCATGACAGGAATCTCTACCACTTGAAGGACTGGATGGAACCGTCCTGCGTCCCGGCGATCGTGGCTTCGGGCGCGAGCACGGCGGGGGCGAGCGCCGGAGCAGCGAGCTTCCGCACGCGCACCGGGTCGCAGGCGTCGTCGGGACGGCAGTCGAGCAGCACGCGTGCGAGCGCTCCATTGTCCGAGGTGACGATCACGCGGTCGCCGTCGACGGCCGGGGTGAGCAGGGGCGTGGTGGCGACCTCGTAGGAGGCGAGGGGGTCACACCTCGTCTGGTCGCACGTCGAGCGGAAGACCCACAGCCGTCCCTGGTCGTCACCGACTAGCACCCGTCCATCGGCGATCGCGGGCGCACTCGTGGCTCCGGTCGCGAACGGCGCACCCGGCACGAACGGGGCCCGCCACTCGGGTTCGCATCGCCCCGTGCACGAGAGGGAGAACGCCATCAGCTGACCCCGGGCCACCGTGAACGCGAGGTCCTCGCCGATCTCGACGGCCGTGGCCGGGCCGTCGGTGCGACCGGTCCACACGGGCTCGCAGTCATCTCCGCAGACCGCGGGATAGGCAGTCACTCCGCCGCGCGTCGACGACGATGCAACGACCACGAGGCCCTCGCCGAGGGCAGGCGGTCCGGCCGCCGGCCGCCCCGGCACGTCGGCGCTCCACGCCGCCGGACAAGCCAGGTCCTCGCTCGCGCACCCCACCGGGAAGGCGTAGAGCTCGTCGGACGTGACGTAGACGAGGTCGAAGTTCGCCGCCGGTTGCGAGACCGGGCCGTCGCCGGCGACGCCGACCCACTCTGGGGAGCAGCCCTCGCCGTCGCAGGTCGACGGGAACGCGTAGAGCTGGCCCTCCGCGGACCCGACGAAGATGCGCTCGTCGCGGACCGTCGGGACCGAGAGCGGTCCGTCCGGCACCACGCCGCGCCAGCGCGGGGCGCAGTCGCCGGCTGTGACGGCACACGAGACGGGGAATACCGTGAGCTGGTCGCCCGCCACGAAGAGACGCCCGTCGTCGATCGCGAGGCCGGTCACGGGCGTGTCGACCGTCGCGCGCCACTCGGCCGATGGACTCCCGGCGGCGGCCGTCGGCCGAGGGTCCCGGTCGGCCGCGCGCAGCACCCGGATCGCGCCGCCGACCACGACCAGGCAAAGCGCCATCGCGAGCAGCGCGACACCGACCCGCATCGTGGCCCGCCGATGTCGCTCGTAGGTGGCTCGCAGGTGGCCGAACACGGCGCCCATCGTGGCGCAGCGGGGGGTCAGGTGTCTCGCCGGCCGGGATCGGGCATCTGTGCGCGGGCGCGACCGTCGCGGACCAGCTGCGTCGCGGCCGCCGCCAGCAGCGCGGCGCCCGCGCCGAGGAGCGAGCCCGCGACCACGTCGGAGAGCCAGTGGTGATCGACCACCGTGCGCGAGATCGCCATCAGCGCGATCCAGACGGCGGCGAGCGTGAACCAGCCGCGCCGGGAGCGCCACGGGTTGGAGGCGACGAGCACCAGGCCGATCGCGACCTGGGCGGCCGTCTTCGCATGCGCGCTCGGGAACGACGTGAACGGGTTCTCCGGGTCCATCGCGGTCGGGCGTGCCCTGGCGAGCCCGGGCTTGAGCGCGGCGGTGGCCACATCGGCCAGGATCCAGCCGAGCAACCACGCCGCGAGGTCCCACCGGCGCCGGCGGACCACGAGCCAGATCGCGACGACGATGCGCAATGGCACCATGACGACGCCGGCGCCGAGTCGCTCGAACGCCTCGCCCACCGACCGGATCCAGCCGTGCCATCCGAGCGCCGTGCGCCGCCACGCGTCGTCCAGCCCTTGCAGGAGCGGCGGGGCATCGACGTCGGATGCGACCACGATCGCGAGCACCGCGACCCCGGCGAGCATCCCGGCCCCGATCGCGATCGAGCGGCGCGGGTCGCGGACCAGATCGCCGTCTCGGCGGAGCCGTTCGCGTGGGCCGTGGTCCTCGTGCACGCGTCGACCTTAGATGTCAGAGGGGGTCGCTACGGTCGAAGTTCGACTTCCCCGACTCCAGGAGGAACCCCTTGAGCGAGCAGATCGGCTTCGTGCTGCTGGCCGTCGTGTGCGGACTCGTCGCCGGCGTCGCCGTGGCGAGCAGGCGCCGTCCGGCCGACGGCGGCCTGGCCGCCGACGCCGCCACCGCCCGCATGGAGGCTCGTCTCGAGGTGCAGGCCGCCGAGCTGCGGCGCCTCGCCGACACCGCCGCCACACGGGACCTTGTCGGCGAGCAGCTGCGTGCCGGCGTCGAGGGCGCCCGGCGCGCGTTGCAGGACCTCACCGTGCGCGAGCAGGAACGGCGTGGCACCGACGCCGAGCACCGCGAGGTGATCCGCCGGCTCTCGACGGTGCTGGCCGGTGGGGCCTCGAAGGGCCGCGCTGGCGAGCACGTCCTGCGCGATCACCTCTCGGCGCTGCCGCCCACGATGCTCATCACCGACTTCCGGGTGGGGGGGAAAGTCGTGGAGTTCGGCCTGCTGATGTCCGATGGGCGGCGGCTGCCGATCGACTCGAAGTGGACGGCGCTCGCCGAGCTCGAGGCCCTCGAGGCCGCGACCGACGGCGTCGAACGGGACGCGTGCGCACGGGCGGTCGAGAAGGCGGTCGCCCAGCGGGCGAGGGAGGTTGCGCAGTACCTCGACCCGGCCGTGACGGCGCCCGTCGCCGTGGCCGCCGTCCCCGACGCCGCCTACGAGGTGCTGCGCCGGGCGCACGCTGACGCCTACGGACACGGCGTCGTGATCGTGCCGTACTCCTCGGCGCTGCCGATCGTGCTGTTCCTCTTCGCGCTCGTGCAGCGGTTCGGCGACGCCGCCGACGTGCAGGCGAGCCTCGCCGAGGTGGGCGGGGTGCTCGACTCGCTGGAGGCGGTCGTCGAGAACCGGTTCGCACGTGCGGGCACGATGATCACCAACGGCGCCGACGAGTTCCGTTCCCAGCTCGGCAAGGCGCGCGGTTCGATCGCGCGCGCCCGCGCCTCGAGGGTCGACCCCGTCGGCTCGGAGGGCACGCTCCCCGAGGACGCCGACGAAGAGGGTGGTCCGCTGTCCGTCGTGCGTTGAGGGTGTGCGAAGCTTCCGCGCATGGACTTCGAGGAGGCGCTCGCGAAGCTCGACTTCCGCCTGGGTGAGAAGCGCGCGTTCGGCGGCGGCGCGCGGCTCTACGAGGCGCATCCCAACACCTTCATGACCTACACCGTGCAGGCGTTCGACGACGGCACGGCGATCTTCAGCTGGGAGTTCGCGCTCGGCGAGTATCTGGCCGGGCGAGGGATGCAGGTGGGGTCAGACGAGGCGCTGAACCAGTTCGTCTTCCCCCGCCAGGATCTCCGCGGACGCCAGGACGGGGCCTGGCTCGTGGGCGCCGTCGAGCAGACCGAGGCGATGCTCTCGACGATCCGGCTCGACCGGCCGGAGTAGGCTTCGGCGATGCGGCGACTCGCGATCCTCCTCGTGCTCGCCGTGGGGTTCGCGTCGTTCCCGTGGACCGCCGGCGCCTCGCCCCGCGAGCACCCGAGCTGCCCGAGCCGGTTCCCTGCGACGGATGCTGGAAACCGGCGCTCGAGACCAGCTGGCAGTGGCAGCTGCAGGGCCCGATCGCCACGTCGTTCGACGTGGACATGTACGACGTCGACGGGTTCGAGGTTCCTCGGGGCGTGATCGCCGGCCTGCACGACGGCGGCAGCGTGGTCGTCTGCTACATCAGCGCCGGTTCGTGGGAGCGGTGGCGCCCCGACGCCGGCCGGTTCCCCGAACGTGTGCTCGGCCGGTCGAACGGGTGGCCGGGGGAGCGCTGGCTCGACATCAGCCGAAGTTCGGTGCTGCGACCGATCATGGAGCGTCGGCTCGACATGTGCGCGCGCAAGGACTTCGACGCGGTCGAGTTCGACAACGTCGACGGGTACGCGAACCGCTCCGGGTTCCCGCTCACGGGCGCCGACCAGCTCCGGTACAACGTGATGCTCGCGAGCGAGGCGCATCGGCGCGGCCTCGGCGCGCTGCTAAGAACGACCTCGGCCAGATCCGCGCCCTGCTGCCGTACTTCGACGCGGCCCTGAACGAGCAGTGCCACCAGTACGACGAGTGTGGACGTCTCGACCGATTCGTCGAGGCCGGGAAGGCGGTCTTCGGCGTCGAGTACAAGCTCGAGACCGACGAGTTCTGTCCCGACGCGAACGCCCACGACTTCAACTTCCTGAAGAAGAGGTTCGCGCTCGGCCCGTGGCGCGTGTCCTGCCGCGGGGCGTAGGCACTCCGATCCTGATGCCCCAGTGGTCATGGTTACCCGTGGTGTGCATACTTATGCACCATGACGGAGGAGACCCGCGTCGCGGTGCTCGGGGCGTCCGGCTATGCCGGCGGGGAGCTCGTGCGCCTGCTCGCGGCGCACCGGCGGGCCGAGGTCACGTTCCTGGGGGCCAAGGACTCCGCGGGCAAGAGGCTCGCCGAGGTCCATCCGCACCTGGTCTCGCTGCCGACCGCGGGCAACGCCATGGAGCCGGTCGAGCCCGATGCGATCGCCGGGGCGGCCGACGTCGTGTTCTCGGCCCTGCCGAACGGCACCAGCGCCTCGCTCGTGCCGGCGCTGCTCGACGCCGGGCTCCGCGTGATCGACCTCGCGGGGGACTTCCGGCTCCCCGCCGAGGCGTACCCGGAGTGGTACGGCTTCGAGCATCCCGCGCCCGCGCTGCTCGAGAAGGCGGTCTACGGCGTGCCGGAGCTGTTCGGGGCGCAGGTCGAGGGGGCGGAGCTCGTCGCGAACCCGGGCTGCTACGCGACCTCGGCGATCCTCGGCCTGGCACCCCTGCTCGGTGAGGGGCTGATCGAGCCCGGCGCGATCCGCGTCGACGGGAAGACGGGCCTATCGGGCGCGGGGAAGGCCGCGAACGACTCGACGATCTACACCTCGACCGAGGAGAGCATCAGGCCCTACCGGGTGCCGACGCACCAGCACACGCCCGAGATCGAGCGGGGGCTGGAGCTCGCGACCGGGGTGGCGCCGCCGGTATTGTTCGTGCCGCACCTCGTGCCGGCGGTCCGCGGCGTGCTCACGACGAGCTACGCGACGCTCACGGAGGGGACGACGACCGAGACCCTCACCGAGGCGCTCACCGTCGCGTACGCGGGGCGTCCGTTCGTGCGCGTGCTCGCGCCCGGCGCGATGGCGGACTCCAAGCGTGTGCGCGGCACGAACGTGATCGAGCTGCAGGCGGTCGCCGACGCCCGGACCGGCACCGCGGTCGTCGTCGGCGCGGTGGACAACCTCGTGAAGGGCGCCGCCGGCCAGGCGATCCAGAACCTGAACCTCGCGCTCGGCTTCGACGAGGCGGAAGGTTTGCCGACCGTGGCGGTGTACCCGTGAGCGTCACGTACCCGCTCGGATTCCGTGCCGCGGGGGTCACGGCGGGCTTCAAGCCGAGCGGCCTTCCCGACCTCGGCTTGCTCGTGGGTGAGCCCGGCACGACTGCGGCGGCACTGTTCACCACGAACGCCGTGGCGGCCGCGCCGATCGAGGTCGGGAGAGACCGCCTCGCGCGCGGCCGCATCCGAGCGGTGCTCGTGAACAGCGGTCAGGCCAACGCGGCGACGGGCCCTCGGGGTGTGGAGGACGCGATCGCCACGAGCGCCGAGGCGGCGTCGTTGCTCGGAGCCGAGCCCGACGAGGTGCTGCCCAGCTCGACAGGCGTGATCGGGGAACCGCTCCACGTGGATCGGATGCGCGAGGCGATGCCGGGGCTGGTCGACGCGCTGTCGACCGACGGAAGCGAATCGTTCGCCCGCGCGATCATGACGACCGACACCGTGCACAAGCAGGCGACCACCGACGCGGGGGCGTTCCGGGTGGGTGGATGCGGTGGCGTGCCGGTGGCGGTGGGTGGCGTGATCCCGCCGGCCTACTTCGAGCCGGCTTCTCCGCTCGCCGAGGAGGCAGCCGCCGCGATGAAGGAAGCCGAGATCGCCGTGCGCGTGCGCCTCGGCGACGGGCCGGGGTCGAGCCGCGCCTTCGGCTGCGACCTCAGCTACGAGTACGTGCGCATCAACGGGGAGTACACGACGTGACGACCGACCTTCCGCCGCAGATCCGCCAGCGCACCGTGGCCAAGGCGCGCACGTTGCTCGAGGCCCTGCCGTTCATGCGCGAGCACCACGGCAAGGTGATCGTCGTGAAGTACGGCGGCGCCGCGATGGACACCGTGGGCCTCGCATCGTCGTTCGCCGAGGACGTCTCCCTGCTGCAGAGCGCCGGCACCACGGCGGTCGTGGTGCACGGCGGCGGGCCGCAGGTCACGAACCTGAGCGAGCGGCTCGGCATCGAGACGACGTTCGTCGACGGGCTGCGGGTGACCGACGCCGCGACCCTCGACGTCGCCACGATGGTGCTCGCTGGCAAGCTCAACACCGAGGTCGTGGCGTCGCTCGTGACCGGGGGCGTTCGGGCGGTGGGGCTCTCGGGGGTCGACGGAGGCCTGCTGCTCGCGAGGAAGCAGTCCGGCCCCGACCTCGGGTTCGTCGGCGAGGTCGTGCACGTGAACGCCGACGTGCTGCGCACGCTCACCGACCAGCGGTTCGTGCCGGTGGTCGCGAGCATCGCGGTCGACGAGACGACCGGGCAGGCCTACAACGTGAACGCCGACGTGGTCGCGAGCCAGCTCGCGATCGAGCTCGGCGCCGAGAAGCTCGTGTTCATCAACGACGTGCCCGGGCTGATCGGACCGACCGGCGATCTGCTGAGCGAGCTCTCCGCCGCCCAGTGCCTGGAGCTGCTCGCGCAGCCGGGGGTCGTCGAGGGTGGCATGATCCCGAAGCTCGAGAGCGCCGTGGCCGCGCTGACTGCCGGGGTCGGCCGGGTCCACCTCGTCGACGGCCGGGTCGAGCACTCCCTGGTGCTGGAGATGTTCACGCCCGAGGGCGTGGGCACGATGATCACGCCGGACGCACCAGCGCCGGAGGGCTCCGCATGAACGAGCCCCACGTGATGCCCACCTACGCCCGGTACCCGCTGACCCTCGTGCGTGGCGAGGGGGCGCGCGTGTGGGACGACGCCGGACGCGCGTACCTCGACTTCGCCGGTGCCCTGGGCGTGAACGCCCTCGGGCACTCCCATCCCGCGTGGGTCGCGGCCGTGCGCGACCAGCTCGACACGCTCGACATGGTGAGCAACCTGTACGCGACCGGACCCCAGGCGGCGCTCGCCGACCGGCTCGCCGCGTCGATGCCCGTGCCCGACGCGCGCGTCTTCTTCTGCAACTCCGGGGCCGAGGCGAACGAGGCCGCGATCAAGCTCGCGCGCAAGCACGGCCTCGCGATCGCGAAGCCGGGGATCGTCGCGCTCGAGGGGTCGTTCCACGGACGCACGACCGCGGCGCTCGCCGCCACCGGGCAGCCGGGCAAGCGCGAGGCGTTCGAGCCGCTCGTCGATTGGTTCCGGTTCGTGCCGCCCGGCGACCTCGACGCGCTCGACGCCGCGATGACCGACGACATCGGCGCCGTGCTGCTCGAGCCGGTGATGGGGGAGGGCGGCGTGCGGCCCCTCGACGACGGGTACCTGCGGGAGGTGCGGGCCTTCTGTGACGAGCGCGGGGCGCTGCTCGTGGCCGACGAGGTGCAGTCGGGCCTCGGCCGCTGCGGCGACTGGGCGGCGCTGCAGCACGCGGGCGTCGAGGCCGACGTGCTCACGCTCGCCAAGGCGCTCGGCGGCGGGCTCCCGATCGGCGCGATGCTCGCGCGGTCAAGCGTCTCGTTCGAGCCCGGCGACCATGCCTCGACGTTCGGCGGCGGCCCGGTCGTCTGCGCGGGGGCGCTCGCGGTGCTCGAGACGATCGAGCACGACGGGTTGCTCGAGCGCGCGCGGGCGATCGGCGAGGCGCTGCCGGCCGCGGTCACCGCGGCTGCACCGGACGGCTCGATCCTCGACGCCCGCGGACGCGGATGCCTCTGGGGCTTCCAGCTCGCGCGCCCGGTCGCGAACGACGCCGTCGTGGCGATGATCGGCGAGGGCGTGCTGGCGACCCCCGCGGGGCCCGACGTCCTGCGGATGTCGCCGCCGCTGATCGCGACCGACGACGACGTGGCCGAGGCGGCCCGAGCGTTCGGCGCCGCGGTCGCGCGCGTGCTCGAGTCCGAGGAGGCGCCGGCATGACCCGTGCCAACGGAGCCTCGAAGTCCAAGCGGCAGCAGTCGATCCTCGGGCTACTCGCGAAGGAGCGTCTCGCGAGCCAGCAGGAGATCCGCGAGCGGCTCGCGTACATGGGCATCGAGGCCACGCAGTCCACGATCAGCCGCGACATCGAGGAGCTCGGCCTCGCGCGTGTGCACGACGCCCAGGGCACGCGCTACGTCGTGCCGGGCGACGCCGGTTCCTACGGGCCGATGGCGCTG
>JBGGNG010000012.1:0-17195 GCA_041287635.1 Actinomycetota bacterium
GTGGCGCTTGATGTCGACCACGATGCCGATCCGACCGACGCACTCCCCGAGTACCTCGGCGAGCGTCGGGACGTCGGGACTGCGCTCGCGGAGCACGCCAAAGGGGACCCGGATCGGATCGTGAGCGGCGCTCAGCACGCCGTCGCGGGTGGCTCTGACGTCCAGCTCCACGTGATCGGCGCCGAGCTCGATCGCCCGTCGGAAGGCTCGGAGGGTGTTCTCCGGCTCTTCCCATGACGCTCCACGGTGGGCGATGACGAGCGGCTCGCGCCGCGGGTCGTGGGTATCCGATGCGCGCGTGTTCTCTCGCGGAGGGATCGGCATGGTCGAGACATCACATCACCGCGGTTCCGGACCGACCAGTGCGCAACGCGAACGGGCGGGAACGCGACGCTTGCCGCGGCTTCTGCCGGCGGGCACACTCCATCGATGGGACGACGCGGCGCGGACCGATCGCTCGCTGCAGCGTTGTTCACCGACATCGTCGGATCAACGGAGATCGCGTCGGAACTCGGCGACGCCAGGTGGCGCGTGCTCGTTACGCACCACCACGAGGTCGTGCGACGCAACCTCAAGCGGTTCGGCGGCCGAGAACGAGACACCGCCGGAGACGGGTTTTTCGCGACGTTCACGAGCCCGGCCGACGCGGTCCACTGCGCCGTCGCGTCGCAACGCGAGGTCCGAGAACTCGGCATCGAGATCCGGGCAGGCGTGCATTTCGGTCAGGTCGAGACGGTCGACGGCAAGCCCGGCGGCCTCGTCGTCGTGGGTGCTGCCCGCATCATGGGCGAATCAGGTCCCGGCACGGTGCTCGTCTCGTCGTCGGTACCTGATGTGCTCCCTGGAGCGGGGATCTCATTCGACGATGCCGGCGAGCGACGCCTCAAGGGCCTCGACGGCGAGATGCGCCTGTACAGGTGGCGGCGGTCGACGACGAACCGGTCGAGCTTCCCGACCTCGACCCCGCAGCCGCGCGTCGGCGCCGCGAGGAGATCATCGAGCGCGAGGGCCAGCATGGGCGGCGATCGTCGAGGGTGGCGGCTGCGGTCGCGGCCGGCGTGCTCCTCGTCGCCGGGTTGTTCGCCGTGACACGCGCCCGATGGACCGATGACGATCCGGCCGCGCCGGTCGGGCCCCCGACAATGCGCTGGTCGGGATCGATCCCGTGTCCGGAAGCCAGGAACACGTCATCCCTGTCGAGTTGCAGCCACGGAGCTACGCCGCCCGGACCGCCGGACACATCGGCGCCGTTGGCGACGGTGGCATCTGGTTGGTCCGCGACACGGTGGTGCTCCACATCGATCCCGAGCACGAGGAGGTCGTCGACCCTCCCGTGCACCATGCATCGTCGGTCTCGGGCGTCCCGATCGCGATCGATACCGGCGGCGATCGGCTGTGGGCCTCGACGGGTGAGGTGTTCGCGATCGACGGGACGGAGAACCGCGCGAGCGCGTCCGCGAGGCCCGACATCGGCACCAGCGCCTTCGGGGGATTCGGGGTCGACATGACCGTCGGAGGCGGATGGATCTGGGTCGCCGACAACCTCGGCACCCTGTGGCGGGTCGATCCGGAGGACGGGACCGACATCAGGTCCGTGCGCCCCACGGGCGGACAGATCGACGCCGTCGTGGCCGATGCAGGCTCCGTGTGGGTCTATGACAGCTTCGAGAGCACCGTGATCCGTGTCGACCCGGGGTCGCTCGAGCCGGACGAGGCAGTGCCGGTCTCGAGCGGTCTCGCCGCCCTCGCCATGATCGACGGATCACTGTGGATGCTCAGCGGACCGAGCGGCACGCTCAGCACGCTCGATTCGTCGAACGTCGCGCAGGTCGGCGCCGACCCGGTGTGCAGCCGGTCTCGGGAGTCTGTGGGTCGGTGATGAGAACGGCGACGTGCATCGGGTCGATCCCCTCACGTTCGAGAGCGAGGTCGTCTATCGGGCCGGAGGTCCGGTGAGGGCCGTGATCCCCGACGAAGACCGAGAGGTCGTGTGGCTCGACGTCGGTTCCAACTCGACGTGACGGCAGCCGTCACCGATCCTCCCTTCCCCCCCGTCGACCCCCGCGCTACCCTGCGCCGGTGATACAGCTTCCCGACGTCCCTCGTGACGACAGCCTGTTCCGGCGCATCGTCGAGGACTCCCCGACCGCCGTGCTCTTGCTGTCGAACGAGCACGCGACGAGGGTGCTCTATGCGAATCCCCGCATCGAAGAGATCACCGGTTTCACGCCCGACGAGCTGACCGAGCGGGCGGATCTCTGGTTCGGCCGCATGCACTCCGACGATGCCGATCGTGTGAGCGCCGCATGGAACCGCGCGGTGGACGGCGCCGAACGGTTCAGCGCCGAGTACCGGTTCCTGCATCGATCCGGTGAGTGGCGGCTGTTCCGCGACACATCGTCGCCCGTGCGGGCGGCCGACGGCTCGATCCTCTACCGGCAGAGCTTCACCGAGGACGTGACGTCGGAGCGGTTCGCCGAGGAGCAGGCCGAGCGGTCGGAGGCGCGATACCGCGACCTGGTCGAGCGGCTGCCGGTGATCGTGTACGTGGACACCGACGACGAGATCCCTCGCAGCCTCTACATGAGCCCGAACTCAACGGAGATCCTCGGGTACACGCCCAACGAGTTCTTGACTCAACCCGATCTCTTCTTCCAGAAGATGCATCCGGAGGATCGCGAGCGCGTGGCGGCGACGTGGGCCGAATCGATCCGTATGCGGCAGCCCTTCCATGCCGAGTACCGAGACGTGAGGCCCGACGGTTCGGTGGTCTGGGTCCGCGACCAGTCGCTGCCCGTGCGCGATGACGAAGGCGATCCCCTCTTCTGGCAAGGGATCCTGCTCGACATCACCGCCGAGCGTGAGGCGGCGACCACGGTGCGCCGGCATGAGGCTCGCTACCAGGATCTCGTCGAGCATCTGCCGGTCATCGTCTACATGGACGCGTACGGAGCGGCCGAGTCGAGCCGGTACGTGAGCCCCAACGTCGTCGACGTGCTCGGTCACCCCGCCGAAGCGTTCGTGACGGACACCTACCTCTGGCGGGTGCTCGTGCACCCCGACGACGTGGAACGGGCCGACGCAGCGTGGAACCGGGGCTGGGCGATCGGCACCGGGTGGTCGGTGGAGTATCGGTTCGTCCACCCCGATGGGCACGACGTGTGGGTGCGCGACGAGGCCCGCATGGTCGTCGACCCGGCGACCGGGGAACCCACATGGCAAGGCGTCATCATCGACCTCACGGTCCAGAAGCAGAGCGAGGCCGAGCTCCGACGGTCGGAGCTTCTCCACCGCGCACTCGTGGAGCAGGTGCCCGCCGTCGTCTACCTCGATCGCTACGACGAGGGCCGGCACACCACCTTCAACAGCCCCCGCGTGTCCGAGATGACGGGGATCCCGCCCGAGCGATGGATCGAGGATCCGGAGCTGTGGCAAAGGGTGATCCACCCCGACGATCTGGAACGGGTGCGGGCCGAGCTCGAGGAGTGCATCGCGCAGACGCGAACGCTCGACATCGAGTACCGGTGGTGTCACGTCGACGGCCACGACGTGTGGGTCCACGACACCTGCAGCCCCGTCATGGCTGAGGACGGCTCGGTCGAGTATTGGCTCGGCGTGATGCTCGACATCACCGAGCAGCGGCTCGCCGAGCAGCGGCTCCTGGCGAGCGAGCGCCGATACCGGGCCCTCGTCGAACAGGTACCGGCGATCATGTACGAGATGGGCCCCGACGACGAACGTCGGACCCTGTTCGTCTCCCCTCACGTCGAGGCGATCCTCGGCTACGAGCGCCAGGAGTGGCTCGACCAACCCGACATCTGGGTGGAGCTGCTGCACCCCGACGACCGGGAGCGCGAGCTCGCGGCACACGACCGACACAACGAGACGGGCGAGCCATGGCAGCGCGAGTACCGCCTGATCGCGAACGACGGCCGCGAGGTGTGGGTCCACGACCAGGCGCAGCTCGTGAACGATGCCGACGGATCGCGATGGCTCGGAGTGATGCTCGACATCACCCCGCAGAAGGAGGCCGAGGAACTGCTGCGCCTGGCCAAGGACGAGCTCGAGATGCGGGTGCTGACACGCACCACCGAGCTCGAGGACGCCAACGAGATGATGAGCCTCGAGATCGAGGAACGCCGCCGCATCGAAGGCCAGCTCCGCGAGGCGGAGATCCGGTATCGCCTGCTGCTCGAGGACCTGCCGGCCGCGGTGTACTCATGGGAGACCAACTGGGAGGACGACGCCGAGCCGGCCGATACCGCGCTCTACACCAGCCCTCAGCTCGAGGCGATCCTCGGGTTCCCGCGAGAGGACTGGCATCGACCCGGCTTCTGGCAGGAACGCGTCCATCCGCACGATCGCGATCGCATCGTCCCGCTCGCCCAACACAGCATTGAGTCGGGCGAACCGTTCAGCGCCGAGTACCGCTACCTCGCGGCCGACGGTCGCATCGTCTGGGTGCTGGACCGTGCGACGCTCCGGACCCGCGATCGACATGGTCGCCCTCGCCTGTTCCAGGGGGTGATGCTCGACATCACCGAGCTGAAGGAGGCCGAGGCGAAGGCGCTCGAGGCCGAGGAGCGATTCCGCCGACTCGCCGACGAGGGCCCCTTCGTCGTCTATCAGTTCGAGCTCGAGCACGGCGATCCACCGGTCGTGCACCTGCGGTACCTCAGCCCCTCGGCGGCCGAACTGCTGAACGTTCCGGCGTCGCTCTGGGGAGGAGGGGACCTCGAGGCGTGGTTCGCACTGATGCATCCGGACGATGTCGAGCGTATGCGCCCGCTCGCGGAGCGAGCCTTCGCCACCGGAGGGCCGTGGAACTACGCGTTCCGCATGATCGGGGCAGACGGGCGGATCGTGTGGCTGCTCGACCGTGGACGTGCGATCGAACGAGACGCCGAGGGCCGCCCGACCTTCTTCCAGGGCGTGATGCTCGACGTGACCGAGGAAGCGGAGCTGCACGTTACGCTCGAGACGTCAGAGGCGACCTTGCGGTCGCTGGTCGAGACGATGCCCGCGGCGCCGTGGACGGAGGTGATGGACGCGTCCGGGCGGGGGAAGTACCGATTCATCGGACCGCAGGCGCAGGAGCTCTTCGGCTACTCACCTCACGAACTCTTCATGGAGCCCGAGCATTTCTTCCGGCTCGTGCACCCCGACGACCGGGAACGATTGAAGGCGGCGTCGGATCGCTGTGACCGCACCGGGGAACCCTGGGAGCAGTTCTACCGGGTGGAGCACCGTGACGGTTCCGTGCACTGGATCTTCAGCTCTGCCCGACGCACGTTCGAGAACGAGCGGCCGGTGTGGCACGGGGTCTCGATCGACGTGACGCGACACGTGGCGTCCGGCACGTTCCCCGTCGCCGTCGGCGACGCGACCGAGGCCGATCGGAGCTGACCTAGGACGAGGCGGGGCGGAGCACGCGCGCCCGTTCGGGCAGATACGGGTGCAGCTTCTCGGGCAGCTCGACCGAGCCGTCGGCCCGCTGGTGGTTCTCGAGCAGCGCGATGAGGGTGCGGCCGATCGCCGTGGCGGTACCGTTCAGCGTGTGAGGAACGCCGATGCTTCCATCGCCCCAGCGCATCCTGGTCTGCGCCCGCCGGGCCCCGTAGTCCGTGTAATTCGAGCAGGACGTGATCTCTCGATATCGCTGCTGTCCGGGAAGCCACGCTTCGATGTCGAACTTCTTCGCGGCGGCGCCCCCGAGGTCGCCGGCCGCGATGTTCACCACCCTGTACGGCAGATCGAAGTTGCCGATGATCTCCTCTTCGACGGACACCAGGAATTCGAGCTCGTCCCAGCTCGAGTCCGGGTGGCAGAACGAGAACATCTCGACCTTGTCGAACTGGTGCACTCGGAACATGCCGCCCATGTCTTTGCCGTACGTGCCTGCCTCACGCCGGAAACACGTGGAGTAGCCGGCGTAGCGGTGCGGTAACGCGCCCTCTTCGAGGATCTCGCCCATGTGCAGGGCGGCGAGCGGCACCTCCGACGTGCCGACCAGATAGAGCTGGTCGGCGTCGGTCCGGTAGATGTTGGCTTCGTCGGTCGGGAGGAACCCTGAGCCGTACATCACCTCTTCGCGGACGAGCACGGGCGGGATCACCGGCACGAAGCCCTTGTCGGCCAGTACGTCCATCGCGTGGCGCACCAGCGCGAACTGGACGAACGCGAGATCGCCGAGCACGTAGACGAACCGCGAGCCGCTCGCCCGCACCGCGCGGTCGACGTCGAGCACGCCGAGCAGCGCGCCGAGCTCGGCGTGGTCCTTCGGCTCGAAGCCGAACTCGGTAGGCTCGAGGTGCCGGCGGACCTCGACCGCGTCGTCGTCGGTGAACCCGTCGGGTGCGCTCTCGTGCGGAAGGTTCGGCGTCGACGCCAAGAGCGAGGCGAGTGACGCCTCAGCCTCGGCGAGCTGGGGCTCGAGCTGTTTGAGTTCGGCGGAGACACGAGCGACATCGTCGATCAGCGTCTGCCTCTCGTCACCCTCGGCACGGCCGATCGCTTTCGACGCCCTGTTCTGCTCGGCTCGCAGCTCGTCGACTCGGGCGGTGAGGCTCCGGCGTCGCTCGTCGGCGGCGAGGAGCTGGTCGACGGCGTCACCGAGGTTGCGGCGTGCGAGCGCGGTGCGGAACCGCTCCGGGTCGTCCCTGACGGCCTTGATGTCGAGCATGTCGCTACGGCACCTTGACCTGCTCGCCACCCTTGGCCTCGGCCCGTTCGCTCCGGCCCTGCTGCGCGGGCGCGGTCGTGCCGCCGTCCATGATGCTCTGCCCGTGGAAGATGCCGCCTTCCTCGACGACGAGCGTCTTCGACGTGATGTTGCCGTCGATGCGGCCGCCGCGGGCGAGGTGGGCCTTGCCCTTGACGATGAGGTTGCCCTTGAACTTGCCGCCCACGCTCACGTTCTGCGCACGGATGTCTGCCTCCACCTGGCTCTGCGGAGACAGCGTGACGTCGCCGTCGGCGTTGATCTGCCCCTTCACCTGGCCGTCGATGCGAAGGTTCCCGGCCGAGACGACGTTGCCTTCGAGGCGCGCGCCGGCGCCGACGATCGTGACCTCTCCATCGTTCTCTGCCATGTCGCCTCCCTGGTCTCGTGCCCGCCGCCTGGTCTGGGGCTCGTCGTCGCTCGGAGCCGTCGCGGCGATCGGGTCTGCCTCGTCGTCGTCGCGCTTGAAGATCATCGCGCCTCCACGGGTTCAGGGTCGCCTGCCATCGCCTGACGGATCGCCTCGGCTTCCTCCGTGGAGAGGTTGTACGAGCTCGCGCCCTCGCTGATCGGCTTGGCGTAGACGCGCGTCTCCTGCCGGCCGTTGATCGAGGTGAGCACGACCCCGGTGCCGTGGTCGTCCAGCAGGGCGCACGAGAAGGACAGCCGGCCCCCGACGTCCTCGAACGCATCGAACCGCAGCAGCGCGACGTGCCGAACGCTGCCGTCGACCAACACCTGCTGCTTCTTGTCCGTGGCGTTCAGCACCCGGACCGCCTGCTCCAGTCGCTCGAGGCGCTGGCCAAGGCCGGTGAGCACGCCGCGCAACGCCTCACTCATCTGGATCGGGCCGGTCGGCTCCTTGGTGCGACGACCGGTCCCTCCCACGATCGAGAACAGGATCGCGAGCACCGACAGGCCGATCGCGACGAGGGCGATCAGGGTGAGGGTGCTGTCGGGTAGGGTCATCGGCTCGTCCTCGCGGAGCGATCGAGGGTCTCACGGCCCGGTGGGGCCTCACTATACGACGGGGCTCCAGCCGCACGGACGAGTGTGACGATGCCGTGTCACCCGCCCGCTCCACGCGCGGTCGCGATACCATCGGGCCCCCATGTCGGCCCCCCTGACCGAACCGTCCCTGCTCGGTTCCCTCCTCGCGGACCGCTATGAGATCCGCGCGCCTCTCGGACGCGGCGGCATGGGTGAGGTCTTCGAGGCGGTCGACCGCCGGCTCGGACGCACCGTCGCGATCAAGGTGCTGCGCCCCGAGCTCGCGGCCGACGATCGGTTCCTGGCACGCTTCCGCAGGGAGGCCGCCACCGCAGCTGGCCTTGCCCACGTCGGCATCGTCTCGGTGCACGACATCGGCGAGGACGCGGGGCGCACGTTCATCGTCATGGAGTTCGTGGCCGGTCGCACGGTCGCCGATATCGCCCGAGATGGCGGTGAGGATGCGCACGACGCCCGACGGGTCGCCCGCGTCGGCGCGTCGGCGGCGCGGGCGCTCGCCCATGCCCACGAGCGCGGCGTGGTGCATCGCGACGTCTCTCCCGCCAACATCATGGTCTCGACCGACGGTGCGGTGAAGATCCTCGACTTCGGGATCGCTCGTGACGGCGGCGACGGGCGCTCGTCGGCGGCGTCACGCGGCACGATCGCCTACGTGGCGCCCGAGGTTCTCCGCGGGAGCACCGCCGATGCACGAGCCGACGTGTACTCGCTCGGCGCGGTGCTCGTCGAGCTCGCCGGCGGTGTCGACGACGACCGCCTGCGGGCCACGCTGCGCCGCGCGACGGCGTCCGACCCCGTCCAGCGGTTCCCGTCGGCCGCAGCCTTCTCGGGTGCGCTCGACGCGATCGCGGGAGGCAGCGACCCGACGGTGTCGGCGCCCGAGCCGAGCGAACGGCATCGCCCCGGTCGCGACCGGACCGAACGGATCGTGCGTGTCGCGACCCGTCCGCTGGCATCGGCGTCGGCGGCGGAGCCGGCCCTCGAAACGGCGCGGTCTCTCCCGGCGGCGCTGAACGACGGCGAGCCGGCCCGAGGGCTCGCGGTGTCCCGGCGACGGCGGCGCAGGCACCGACGACCGCACCTCGGCCGCGCGATCCTCGGCATCGCCCTCGTCGGCGTCGCGCTCGGGAGCGCGCTGGTGCTCGGCCAGGCGTTCGTCACGATCTCGGCGCCCCAGGCTGCCGGGACCGTCGCTGGTCCCGAGCCGGTGCCGGCGCCGGACGGACTGGTCGCCGCGGCGTCGTGCGACGGCCTGTTCTCCACAGGGGTCGACCTCGCGTGGACGGGCTCCGCACCGGTGAAGGGGTACGAGATCTGGCGGCAGGGCGGCACCGGCGACCGGACGCTCGTCGCCCGGGTGCGCGGCGTCCACACCGAGGCGTTCCGCGATGCCGACCTCGGCGTCGACGCCTCGTACCGGTACCGCATCCGCGCGTTCGACGGCCCCCGGGTGAGTGAGTGGTCGAAGGGTGTCGACGTGGCCACGCCGTTCCTCTGCCTCACCTAGCGAACCCAAGCCCATGGCGGTCGGGCGGCAAGGAACCGCAAGCCTCGCCTCGCTCGCTGCCACCTCGCGGGACTATCGTTGAGCCGATGTCACGACGGCTTCGCCCGCTCGCCGACCGAGAGGCGATCCTGGCCCTGGGTCTGGCGGGCGCTGGCTTCCTCTCACTCGAGGCGACCCTGCCGGCCGCAGGGGCGCTCGCCGTGCGGTCCTTCCGCACGCAGCGGTCGTCCGACGGCACGGGCCCGGCCGTCGGCATGCTGGTGTTCGGAACCGCTTGGATCAGCTTCCTGCTCGGCTACCCGACCCTGCGGGCGATGTGGCTCACGGCGACCGAGCACCACGACCCCGCGAGGGTCGTGGCCTTCGTCGGCGGATGGCTGGCGCTCGCGGCGTCGGCCCTGGTGCTCGCGAACTTCCTCTGCCGGTGTCACCCCGAACGCGTCGTCGCTCGCGCGCTCGCCCGGGCCGGCATCGTTACCGTGATCGCGGCCGGGTTGCTGCAGTTCATGGCGATCACGAGCGCGATGCTGCAGGAGGCGTCGAGGGACTGCGGCGATTCGCTCGCCGACTGCCTCGGGTCGCCCCCGTGGGCATCGCTCGTGCCCGCCGTGGCGGTCGGGGCCGCATGGCTCGTGCTCTCACTGGCGGTCTCGGGTGTCGCCCGAGCACGACGACGACGATCGCTCAGGCCATATTGACGAACGTGAGCATCGTGATGCCGGCGTCTTCTGTGTCGCGCGTCGGGTCGTAGCGGAACCCCATCGGGTGCTCCCAGCCGGCCAGCTCGTCGGGCCCCGCGGCCGGGTTCGCGACGAGGAACCGGACGAGCGCTCCCTTCAGCAACTTGTTCCAGTGTGAGACGGCGGTGAGGGAGCCGTCGCGACCGGGCTCCAGGAACCTCACCGACCACTGGAGCGCGCCGTCGGGTGCCCGCCAGGCGGCGGCGTGCTCGCTGGGCAGCAGGTTCCAGATCGCTCTGCCGGACGACACCGCCGCGAGTCGCACCGAAAGGTCTGTGCGCCACCACGTCGAGAGCCTGCCGAGGCGGCCGAGCCTCACGCCCATCTTCAGCTTGTAGTCGGTATCGGATCCCGAGGGGTCACCAGCCCCCACAGGCCGGAGACGATGACGACGCTCGCGTCGAGACGGCGCCGATGCATCGCGGACATCGAACGCGGATCGATCGCGTCGTACAGCACGCCCGTGTATCGCTCGATCGCGGGCATCGTCGGCGCCTCGCGGACGTCGCGGTTCGCCTCGGTGGCGCCCGCGAGCGCCTCACCCTTCACGCCGAGGAGTCGGCCGCGCTCGACTTCTGAGCGGCGCATCGCCGTCACGAGGGCACCGAGCAGGCGTTCTCGGTCGGCGTCGAGGTCGATCGCCATCGAACGGGGGGCCCACGGCGGCTGTGGCCGCCCGACGCCTTCCCCTCGGACGGCGGCAGCAGGATCAGGGGCATCGCGGGCGGCATGCGCCGCCCATCATCCCAGGGGCAACTTGGCCGTTCACCCCGTGGAGGGATGCAGCAGCGGCACTGCCGGGTCCCACCCACGACGGAGGACCTCGACCAGCGACGGCGGCGTGATCACCGTGGCGACTCCGGTGCGAGGTTGCGAGTGCGGGCCGTCGTATCCGGCGGGGGTCCATCGTTGCAGGGAGTTGCCGGCGACGAGGAAGGCGACGCCGTCAACGATGACCATCGCGCCTTCGGGCAGCGATGCGAACCGCTCCTCGTGGTGACGTTGGGTCCTCGTGGTCGGGTCGATCCGCTCGGCGTGAAGCCGGGCGTCGATCTCATCCGCCCCCGACGGTCCCGGATGGAGGTCTCGCCATATCTCGACGAACCGCCCGTAGTCCTCCCTCCGGCACAGCGCGCACGGCCGGTGTCCCGCGGCGAACGCGGTGGCCTCGTCGAGGATGAACAGCTCCGTGAACCGGCCCGGCTGCATCATCGGCGAACGGTGCCACCCCCGGAACCGAAGGCGACACGCAATCCACCGCCGGCCGTCGAAACGGCGTCTGATGCGTCCGGTCTCGTCGTGGAGGCACCCTCGATTGCCGTAGACGAGACCCCTCCCGGGGTCCGCGATCAGCTCGCCGAACGGGGTCACCCGGTTCTGCAGCGGCATCGGCGCACGATACCGATAGAGATCGAGCCGGGTTGCACGACCAACGCAGTCGGTCGCACGATGCTCGGATGGATCGCCCCGGCGTCGAGTTCGCCCGTGCCTCCGATGGGGCATACCTCGCCGACCGACGCGGCACCGGCTGCTCGAGCCGTGCCGGTGGGCCGGGGAACCTCGAGACGAGGGTCTCGGACACCCTCGCAGTGATGGATGCCGTGGGCGCGCGACGACCCGTCGTTGGCGGCGTCCATGAAGGTGGCGCCAGCATGGTCGTGTTGGCGGCGACCTACCCCGAGCGGGTCAGCTCGCTGGTGTGGTTGAGGCCGGTACCGCGGGCGACGAAGGCGCCCGATTTCCCGTGGGGCGCAGGTCCCGAGTACATCGAACGTGACCGAGCGATCACCGAGGACTGGGGCACCGAGGCATACGCGCGCGTTCATGGAGTTGAACGCCGGCGTCATGGAGGGCCCCTGGTCCTCCGAGGCCTACGTCGGGTACCTCGCACGCCTCACACGGCGAACCTGCACCCCCGACGTCGCGGAGCGACTCAACCAGCTCTGGTACGAGACCGACGTCCGAGGAATCCTGCCGACGGTGCAGGTGCCCACGCTCCTCATCGTCGATCAAGACGACGCCGACTTGGACCTCGCAGCGATCGGTGCTCACGTGGCTGCACTGATGCCGCATGCTCGCGTCGAGCCCTACGCGCCGGCCGACAACACTCTCTCGGGAGTGCTCGAAGGCCTCGAACAGATCCGGAGCTTCATCGGTGTCGAGCGGCCTCCCGACGACCTCGACACGGTGCTGGCGACCGTGCTGTTCACCGACATCGTCGACGCGACGAGGCGCAGCGCCGAGCTCGGCGATCGCGACTGGAACACCCTGCGGCGGAGGCACGACGACATCGTTCGCGACGAGTTGGGTCGTCACCGCGGTCGCGAGATCAAGACGATGGGCGACGGGTTCCTCGCGACGTTCGAGGGACCCGCGCGCGGGGTTCACTGCGCCCGCGCGATCGCCGATCGGGTACGCGACGTCGGGATCGAGATCCGAGCCGGTCTGCATACCGGCGAGATCGAGCTCGACGGCGACGACATCGCGGGCATCGCCGTGTCGATCGGCGCGCGCATCGGCGCCATGGCCGGACCCTCCGAGGTGCTGGTCTCGCGCACCGTGAAGGACCTGACCGCGGGCAGTGGGCTCTCCTTCACGGACGCCGGTGAGCACGAGCTCAAGGGTGTGCCCGATCGCTGGCAGATCTACCGGGTCGGCGACGAGGCGGCCTCGGCTTGAGACCGAGCCTGACGGCGACGGACAGATCCCTCGATCGTTCAGTTCCCCGGCACCGTCAGCTCCACGTGTCGGCCTCCGATCTCACCGACGATCCTGAACGCGCCGAACTGCGTGTCGAACCAGTAGCGGCTGGAGATCCGGAGCTCCCCGTCGCCCGTCCCGCCGCCGTGGATCAACACGCGGGCGCGGACGCGAGGGCTCTCGAAGTCGTACGAGAAGGTCGTCCGACCGCGTACCGCGACGTCCTTGACGAAACGCGCATCGTGCAGGACGAGCTCCGCTCGATCTCCGAGGCTCGCGAAGTCGTAGCGGAACCACCCGCCACGCAGCCCTGCCCCGTCGGCGATCGGCACGGGAGTACGGAAGCTCCGGAGCCAGGCGTCGAGCACGGTCTGGACCGCGGACCACGTGGCGCGCCGGTCCCGGGCGGTGCTCTCGTCGCCCGCGCTGACCGTGGCCTCGAGCGCCCCGCTCGCGGTCTTCGGGAACCTGGACGCGGCCTGGACGACCGGGATCGGGGTCTCCGCGCAGCTCGTGTTCCCCGCCGGAAGGGTCCGGATGAACCGGTCGGCGAGCACCTGGGCGCAGAGGGGGCTCCACCCGAGGTTGATGTGGCCACCCCCTTCGAGCTCCACGATCACGGGATCGGCGAACAAAGCGGCCATCCATCCGACGTCGCACTCGGAACCACGGTATCCAGGTCGCCCTCGAGGACCAGGACTGGGACGTCGATGGGCGGACCGGCGGGGACGGCCGGCTCGAAACGATCCGGCGATGGCCACTCGGCGCAGACGTCCGGCCACCAGAACCCCTCCCACGCCTCGATCGTGAAGGGGGCGAAGGTGTCATCCGGAAGGGCATCTCGTGCGCCCACGTACTGCTGTCGCCGCACGGCGCGGGACGCGGTCCGATCGAAGACGAAGTCCACGTCGTTGCAGAAGGTGGCCCAGTTGGCGCCTGCTGAGAACTCTCGTGGGTCTCCCCCTCCGCCGGGCCAGAACAGCGACTCCGCGCCCAGTCGCAGCAAGGGCGCCTCGTCGTCGTGATCGAGTAGGGCGACGGTCGCGGCTGCGATCTCGCCCTGGTTGAGCGCCCCGGCACCCACCACGACGGCGAGTCCGGTCTGGTCGATCGTCACGCGCCGGAGGTTCCCGAACGCGTCACGCCCCCGCCCGGACACCGGGTCCGCCTCCAACCGTGCCGCGAGGGCATCGAACAGCGAGGCGGGGTCCGGGTGCTCCGCCGCGCACGACGGCGCGCGCTGGCATGCAAGGACGACGCTTCGGACGAAGGCACCTGGGAGGTCCAGCCCCCACCCGACGGCGTGCGCGGAATCGGTGACGGGCAGGCCGGCGTCGAGGACCATCGCCCGGACGCGGCCGGGGAACCGCGAGGCGTACGCCTGTTCGTTCACCGTGCCGTACGAGCCGCCGACGTAGTTGATCTGGTTGTAGCCGAGGGCCTTCCGCACCGCCTCGATGTCCAGCGCGATGTCGCCCGTGCCGTAGCGGTCGGCGTCGTCTCCGAGGGACCTGCCGCATCGACGGATGCGGCGGCGAAGATCATCCACGCTGTTCCAGCCGTTCTGCACGTCCGGACAGACGATGGCGCCCGATCCTCCCGTACCCCGTTGATCGATCAGCACGAGGTCGCGGATGTCATTGAGCGTCGCTAGGGCGTAGAAGCCCCAGAAGTCGCGGCTCGCCGTCGTCGAACCGCCCGGACCGCCCTCCGAGACGAAGATCGGGTCCGGACGGGCCGCCGTGGGATCGGCGGCAGGCAGGATCTGGAACGCGATACGGATCTTCCTGCCGGAGGGATCCGCTCGATCGAGCGGGACGCGGACCGAGCCGCAGAGGAACGGGGAGCCGTCGTCGCAGGGGGTCGGCGTGACGGTGGCTCCAGCGGGCGCACGCCATTCGACCGAGCCGGGTCGACGCACGTCGAACATCGCCTTCGCCGGCACCGGGGAACGATCAACCGGTCAGGAGGGTGCGGCGGAAACCACCGAACTCGTCCCCAGAACGATCGCGACAGCAACGATCAATCGAACGCGCCCCATCACGGACCCCTCTCCTCGTCCCCCGGGTTTGTACCGAAGGGAGCTCCGTGCGGGCGCCTGCCGAACCGTTGAACCCTAGCGCATCACATCGGGCCGACGCCAGCGATCCTCGAGCGCGTATCGATCAGGGGGTAGCAGACGATTAGGCTTCTTCTCGATGGATCCGATGCGCGAAGACGCGTTCGATCGGATCCTCGCGCACATCGACCGGTCCAGGCGCTCGAATGGCGCAACGACATGCGCGGTCGGTCCGTTCACTCTCTACTGGGACTACGCCCGCCCCACCATTGGCACAACCGTCGTCGCGACATCGGACGTGCACGACCTTCTCCGACGCGCGAACGAAGATCCGCCGTGGGCCTCAATCGCCAGGAACAAGCTCCTTGTGGAGTGGGATGAGTTGGAGTGGATCGCCGAGCGCCATCCTGAGCTGGCGGGTGTCGTTTCGGATGCAGGGCTCGCGGTCAGGACCAACCCGGTGTTGATCAAGTATGCCGACGCCATCACCAAGACAGCATCCATAACTCCCATCGGCGCGCAGGCTGAGAAGGTCGGTGCGAACAGCGACCCGCGCGAACTCCTCGCCGCGTGGCGCTTCGCGGATGCCACTGGGCCCGCCCCCTTGCAGAGCCCCGAAGGGGTCCTAGATGGGATCCGGCGCGTGGCAGCCTCGCTGTCGGAGGACGAGGTGGCGACATGGCGGAGACATCATGCCGACGCGGGCTCCGGCCAGGTCGTCGTGCGGTCCCAGGGCAGGATCGTCGCACTTGGCATGCACGAACCATCCGCGGAGGTATCAGAGATCACGAGTCTCGCGGTTCTACCACCGTTTCGACGACGGGGCTTCGGCACTGCGCTCGCGGCCGCCCTCGCAGCGGATGCCTTCGACCGTGGTAAGGACCTCGTCTACGTGGAGTCGGCACCCGAAGCAGCGGAGTTGTACGTGCGCGCCGGATTCCAGCTGATCGGGTCGATTGGTCGCGCCTCGCTGTGAGATGTGGGGGCGAGGGGGAGTTGAACCCCCACGTCGTTTCCGACACAGGAACCCGAACCTCGTGTCTGGCTTGTCAGGCTACGCCTGCAACCACGGTGACTCGCCGTCCAGTTCAAGACGGTCACAACCGACAGGCACCCCGAGACGAAGTCCGTCATCCGGCTGCTCTGATCCTCCACTCAGGATCCTGACGTGTCGGATCGGAACTTCGAGGCCATCTCCGTGCGCGAGTGAACACCCAGCTTGCGGTAGATGCGCTTGAGGTTGGCCTCCACCGTGTGGATGCTGACGAACAGCGCATCGGCCGCCTCCCTGTTGGTGCTGCCCCCGGCCACCAGCGCCGCCACCTTCTCTTCGGTCGGGGTCAGTTCGAGCGACGAGGGAGCCCGTCCGCCGATCCGCGCCAGCTCCTCACGTGCCCTCTCTGCCCACAACGCGGCGCCCAGCCCGTCGAAGACCTCCAAGGCCTTCGTGAGCGAGTCCCGAGCCTCCCGTTTCCTCTTCGCACGGCGCTCCACGGCTCCGCGCACCAGGAGGGTGCGCCCCAGCTCGAAAGGAAGGTGCAGGCGATCGTGAACCTGCACCGCCTCATCGGCCGCGGCCGACGCACCATCGAGGTCACCCCGCGCCGCCAACACGAGCGCTCGGCACCGTGCCCCCGTGGCGATGGTCCAGGCCCGATCGAGGTCCTTGCCGGCCTCCTCGAAGGGGGCGAGGAGCGCCTCGGACTGGTCGAGTCGCCCGAGCGCCACCAGCGCCTCCACCGCATCGGGGACGACGCGGAAGTAGGCGGGCTCCCGAACGCCCATCGCTTGCTCGAGTTCGACGGCCCTGGAAAGGTACGCATCGGCCTCGGCGGGTCGGCCCAGGGAAAGCTGGAGGAATCCAAGGACCGACAGGTTCGGGATCAGGAGGAAGACCTCGCCGCCCGCCTCGGCGACCCGCAGTCCCTCGAGGGCTGCCAACCTCGCAGGGTCTGCCCGCCCCAGATGGGCTTCCACCAGGCCCACCGCGAAGTGGCCCTCCGACGACAGGACCCCCATGCCGACTCGCTGGGCGCCCGCCATGCTCTCCCGGGCATGCTCCAGGGCCGCGTCCCAGTTGCCCGCCCGGCATTCCAGCTCGGCGAGGTGGTACCGGAACTGCGGGATCGCGCTCGAGACCCCGTGCGCCGCGGCATCACCCAGGAGCTCGGTGAACGTCCGGCGGGCCTCGTCCAAGCGATCGGTGGACTTGAGGATCATCGCCGCGACGAAGCTCGCACGCAGGACGTGGGATTTGAATTCGCCTTCCAGGTGCCCCTCCAGGGCGATCCCGCGATCGAGCATCTCCTGATCGACCCAGCGTCCGAGGAGGAACTCGACGAACGGATACGCCTGGAACGCCTCGGCCATCACCCGTGGGTCCTGCAGCTCCTCGGCCAGCTGCACCGCGGCGCGCGCGTGCCGTTCCGATGCCGCGAGGTCTCCCCTGAAGAGCCC
>JBGGNG010000013.1:0-4730 GCA_041287635.1 Actinomycetota bacterium
ACGCCGAGGTCGCGGAACGAGGGGATGGAAGCGCTCATCTCCCCGGAAGGTTAGCGGTTCCGCTCGACCTCGAAGGGCGTCATGGCGCGCGCCGATCAGGACGGCGGGCTGGGCCGAGCTGCCACGGCGTCGAAGGATCGCTGGACTCCACGGACACTCGCTCACGGGTACCCTTCGTTCACCAGTCACAGGGGGAGACGATGGACGACCGTATCCAGCTCTGGAACGACCTCGCCGCGCAGATCGGTGTCGACAGCATCCGCTGCACGACCGAGGCCGGATCCGGGCACCCGACGTCGTCGCTGTCCTGCGCCCATCTGCTCTCCGTGCTCTACACGAGTCATCTCCGCTTCGACGCGGAGGATCCGAAGTCCCCTGCGAACGATCGATTCGTGATGTCGAAAGGTCATGCTGCGCCTGCCCTCTACGCAACCCTCAAGGCGATCGGCGCGATCTCTGACGACGAGCTGCTCTCGCTGCGGCGGTTCGGGTCGCCGATCCAGGGTCACCCGGCTCCGGTGCCGGAGCTGCCCTGGGTCGACGTGGCGACCGGCTCCCTGGGCCAGGGCCTCGCGGTTGGGCTCGGCATGGCGCTCGCGATGCGCCTCGACGGCACCGGCGGCCGCACGTTCGTGCTGCTCGGCGACTCCGAGGTGGCCGAGGGGTCGGTCTGGGAAGCGATGGAGGCGGCCGCCTTCCACGAGGTCGACGACCTGGTCGCGATCTTGGACATGAACCACCTCGGGCAGCGGGGGCCAACGATGCACGGCTGGAACGGGGACCTGTTCGCCCGGCGGGCCCAGGCCTACGGGTGGCGCACCATCGAGATCGACGGTCACGATGTCGCGGCGATCGACGCGGCGTACTCGGAGGCGATCGCGGCCGATGGCCCGACGATGATCGTCGCGCGCACCGAGAAGGGCCACGGCGTCTCGTTCGTGGCGAACCGCGAGGGCTGGCACGGCAAGGCGATGTCGCAGGAACAGGCGGCGCAGGCGATCGAGGAGCTCGGCGGCATCCGGTCCCTGACGATCACACCCGCCTCGCCGCCCGACATCAAGCCGCTCGCCCTCGGGGAGCTGCGGGCCACGCCCCCGCCTGCCTACACCGAGGCGATCCCCACGAGGAAGGCCTTCGGAGAGGCGCTGGCCTGGCTCGCGGGTCATCGCCCCGACCTCGTGGTCCTGGACGGGGAGGTCGGCAACTCCACCCACACCGAGGACTTCCAGGCCGTCGCGCCTGAGCGGTTCGTGGAGATGTACATCGCCGAACAGGCGCTGGTCGGCGCCCAGACGGGCCTGCAGGCGCTCGGAAAGACGGCGTTCGCCGCGACGTTCGGTGCCTTCCTCACCCGGGCCCACGACCAGGTGCGCATGGGCGCGATCAGTCGCGCGGACCTGCGGCTGTGCGGCTCGCACGCCGGCGTCTCGATCGGCGAGGACGGACCGTCCCAGATGGCCCTGGAAGACCTCGCGATGTTCCGCGCGCTCCACGGGTCGACCGTCCTGTACCCGGCCGACGGCACTGCGACGGTCCAACTCGTCGCGACGATGTGCGATCTGCCCGGTATCTCCTACATGCGGACGACCCGTGAGGCGACGCCGGCCCTCTACGGCGCCGACGAGGAGTTCCCGGTCGGCGGGTCGAAGACCCTGCGATCTGGCGACGCCGCGACGATCGTGGCGGCCGGAGTCACGGTGCGCGAGAGCCTCGCGGCCGCCGACTCGCTCGCCGCCGACGGCATCGCGGTCCGCGTGATCGACGCGTACAGCGTGAAGCCGATCGACGCTGCGACGTTGCGGCGGGCGCTCGAGCAGACCGGCGTGATCGTGGTCGTCGAGGATCACCGGGTGGAAGGTGGACTCGGCGACGCCGTGCTCGAGGCGTTGGCCGCGACCGGCCAGCTCACCGGCCGGGTCGTCAAGGTCGGGGTCCGCGACATGCCGGGTTCGGGCAGGCCGGACGAGATGCGAGCGTGGGCCGGTATCGACGCGGCCTCGATCATGGCTCGCGTCCGCGACTCCCTCGCGTGAGGACTGCGAACGCACCGCGCCCGGGAACGGATCAGGCGCGGTCGGCGCTCGTGACCTGCATCGCGGCCCCCGGCACGCCCCCGAAGGCGTAGGCGATGATCTCCTCGGGCGGCACCGGCTTCGAGAACAGGAAGCCCTGTCCGAGCATGCACTCACGTTCCCGGAGGAACGCGAGCTCCTCGGCGGTCTCGATGCCTTCGGCCAGGGTCGTCATCCCGAGGCCACGCGCGAGCTCGAGGAATGCTCCGACGATGCTGGCCGACTGCTCGTCGGCACCCACGCCGCTCACGAACGCGCGGTCGATCTTCAGCACGTCGACCGGCATCTCCCGGAGTCGAGACAACGACGAGTACCCGGTGCCGAAGTCGTCGATCGCGATCCGCAATCCGCCTCGGTGCAGGTCCCAGAGGATCTCCTGGGCTCGGTCAGGATCCATCATCGCCGAGCTCTCGGTGATCTCGACCAGCACCTGCGCGGGATCGAGCCCACCGTCGACGATCCGCTGGAGGATGCGATCGGAGAGATCCGGCTGCCAGAACTGGCGGGGCGAGAGGTTGAAGCCGATCTCGAGACCGATGTCGAGCTCACGCCAGGCCTGCGACTGGTAGACGAGCTCACGGACGACCCAGTCGCCGATCAGCTCGATCAAGCCGAGCTCCTCGGCCAGCGGGATGAATTCGATCGGCGGCACCATCGTACCGTCGGGCTCGATCCACCGGATCAACGCCTCGACCCCGACCATGCGGCCGGTCGCGAGCTCGATCACTGGCTGGTAGTGCAGCGTCCAGCGCTGGGTGTCGACCGCCTTGCGAAGTCGGGTGACGAACTGCAGCTTCGCGCTCGAGTCGAAGGCCCCGTTCGACGAGACCGCGTACCCCGCAGGACCGCTCTTCTTCGACTCGTACATCGCGGCTTCGGCATTGCGCTGGAGGCCATTAGCGTCGTCGGCATCCTGGGGGAACAGGCTGATGCCCATGCTGACCGAGACGTAGAGCTCCGTGCCCTCGATCGTGATCGGTGCGAGCATCGCGTCCTTCACCCGCTGGGCGGCGGCCTCGGCTCGGACGACCGCTCCTTCCATGTCGCCACCGGCATCGCGCTCGAGGTCGGCGATCAACATCAGGAATTGGTCGCCGCCGCGACGGGCCACCAGGTCGGTCTCGCGGGATGCTTCGCGAAGCCGATCGGCGACCACGCGGAGGACCTCGTCGCCGCCCGTGTGACCGAGCGAGTCGTTCACCAGGCGGAAGTCGTCGACGTCGACGGCGATCACGGCGACGGCGGCATCGTGGCGCCGGGCCCTCGAGATCGAGAGCTCGAGCAGTTCGTCGAACATCGACCGGCTCGGCAAACCCGTCAGCTCGTCGTGATAGGCGAGGAAGGCAACGTTCTCCTCGCCCCGCTTGCGGTCGGAGATGTCCATCATCACGCCGTGGGAGAAGCGCGGCACGCCGCGGTCGTCGCGCACCATCCTGGCCTCGTCGTGCACCCACACGATGTGGCCGTCGCGGTGGAAGAGCCGGTACTCCATGCGGAAGGGCTCTCCGGTCTCGTTGTGCCGCTCGTTCTCGGCGATCGCCCGGGCCCGATCGTCGGGATGCAGCAGCTTCGGCCACAGCTCTTCGTCCTCGATCCATTCCATCGGCGAGTAGCCCAGCACCGATTCGACCTGCGGACTGATGAAGATCGTCGACGCATGGTCGTCGGTGGCGTCGATGTAGCTCACGGCCGGCCCGTGCTCGATCATCGAGCGGTACCGGTCCTCCTCCAGGGCCTGCATCCGTTCAGCGAGCTCATGACCGAAGAAGACGCTGAGGTTGCCCGCCACCGCCCGCAACGCATCGATCTCCGCCTCGCTCCACGCGCGTTCGTGGGTGCAGTCGTCGAACCCGACGTAGCCCCACCACTCCTCCCGAACGAAGACCGGCACCGTGAGGGTCGAGCGCACGCCCTCCGCCTCGAGCGCGGCGCGCTCGAGATCAGGCATCGTGCGCACCGCCTCGGCGAGCACGTCACCCCGCCAATAGAGATCGATACGCCTGGTGAACGCCGGAGCGTACGGGTGCAGGTGGTTCCCGGGGTCGTCGAAGATCGGGGCGATCCCAGGGGCGTCCCATTCCGCCCGGAGGTCCATCCACAGACGCCCCTGGGGATCGCGGACGTTCTGGAACAGGTACGCGCGATCGGCGCCCGCGGCGGCGCCGAGGTGCGACAGCACCTCTCGCAGCCTGCTCGCGGTGTCGCCGTCCCCACGGAGCAATCGCTCGGCGGAGAAAGCGACAGCGCCCAGCACGGCCTCGCCCCGAGCCGCGGGAGCCTCCATCTCTCCACAACTATCGGCGTAGGTCGGAGGCTGCTTGACGCCTGTTACCCTGGTCCGACGATGGCTGACTATCGAGAGATCCTGCACGAGCGCCTCTACGTGAAGGTGCCGGGCACTGACACGCTGCGCAAGACCGCCGCCAACCGCCAGAAGCACCTGCTCGCCAACGGGTGGCGGGAGCTCGAGCGCCAACAGCGGGCCGACCACGTGATGGTGACCTTCGAGCGCACCGGCCACGCGCCGATGAAGGCGCGACTGCCCAAGCCGGTCGCCGAGGTGCGCATCGAACGTCGCCCCCGCCGCGACGACAACCGCGGCGGCGGCCGCCGGCGCTGATCGCCGGGAGGAGGCCAGCGGCCCCGAATCGGGCCTCC
>JBGGNG010000014.1:0-4018 GCA_041287635.1 Actinomycetota bacterium
GAACGCCCCCAGCAGGAAGTACTTCATCGCGGCTTCCGTCGGGCCGCGGCGGAACGTGAGCGCCGTGAGCACGTAGAGCGAGAGCGAGAGCACCTCGATCGCGAGGAAGACGATGATCAGGTCGGCGGCGGCCACCAACAGCGCCATGCCGCCGAGCGCGAACAGCAGCAACGCATAGAACTCGTTGCGCCGGAACTCGTCGGCCTCGAAGTAGTGGAACCCGAGGTAGGCGCCGAAGGCGCCGATCCCGCACAGCACGAGCGTGGCGACGACCGCCAGGCGGTCGACGCTCGCCATGCCGCCGAGCACGGTCACGGGCTCGCGGTCCCACAGCCACAGCGCGGCCGAGGCCGCGGCCGCGAGCACGGCCAGCGTGAAGAGCGCGAACGGCGCCTGGGTGGCCCGGCGAGCGAACGCGGCGCCGAGCACCGCGAGGAGCGCGCCCCCGAACAGGATCAGGACCGGCAGGATCGCCCACAGCTCGACGCGGGGCGGGTCGATCACGGCGCCTCCTCCCCCGTCGTGGCGCTCGCCTCGACGAGCGGTTCCACGGGCTCGCCGACCTGCACCGTGCGCACCTGCTCGGAGACCTGCTCCGACGTCGGGCGCAGCCGTTCCAGCACCGGGGCCGGGTGCAGGCCGATCCAGAGCATCGCGACGACGATCGGCGCGACGATCGCGCCTTCGCGCCACGACAGGTCGGGCAGCGACCCCCACCGTTCCTTGAGCGAGCCCTGGAACGTGCGCTGGTACGACCAGAGCATGTAGACCGCGCTCAGGATCACGCCCACGATCGCTATCGACGCAAGCACGCGGTCGACCGAGAACGTGCCGAGCAGCACGAGGAACTCGCCCACGAAGTTGTTGAGCCCGGGCAGGCCGATCGAGGACAGCATCGCGATGACGTAGGCGCCCGCGAGCCACGGCGTGACCTGCACGATGCCGCCGAGGTCCGCGATCTCGCGCGTATGGGTGCGCTCGTACAGCATGCCGAAGACGAGGAAGAGCATGCCCGTCGACAACCCGTGGTTCACCATCTGCAGCACGGCGCCGTCCATCGACTCGGCGGAGAACGCGAAGATGCCGAGCACGATCAGCCCCATGTGGCTCACCGACGAGTACGCGATCAAGCGCTTGATGTCGCTCTGCATCATCGCGACGATCGCGCCGTAGATGATGCCGATGACCGCGAGCACCATGATCGCGGTCGCGAAGTACCGAGAGGCCTCGGGGAACAGGTCGAGGTTGAACCGGAGCATGCCGTAGGGGCCGGTCTTCAGCAGGATCGCGGCCAGGACGATCGAGCCCTTGGTTGGAGCCTCGGTATGGGCGTCGGGCAACCACGTGTGCAGGGGCCAGACGGGCACCTTGACCGCGAACCCGATGAAGAACGCGAGGAACAGCCACCGCCCGACGCCGGTCGACAGGTCCAACCGCTCGAGCTCGGTGAGATCGAACGTGGCCGAACCGAGCTGCTTCCCCGACTCGACGTAGAGCCAGAGGATGCCGACGAGCAGGAACGCCGAGCCGAACATCGTGTACAGCAGGAACTTCGTGGCGGCGTAGATGCGCCGCTTCGAGCCCCACACGCCGATGATGTAGTACATCGGGAACAGCAGGGCCTCGAAGAACACGAAGAACAGCAGCAGGTCCAGCGAGAGGAACGCGCCGATGATCACGGTCTCGAGGAACAGGGCCATCGCCATGTAGCGGCGCACTTGGTAGTCGACCTTCCACGACGCGGCGATCGCGATCGGGAACATGAACGTCGTGACCATCACGAGCCAGATCGAGAACCCGTCGACGCCGACGAACCAGTTCAGCCCCACCGACTCGACCCAGGGGTGCTTCGAGACCATCTGGAACCCCGCCTCGCCGGTCTCGAAGTTCACCAGCACGCCGATCGAGATCGCGAAGGCGACGAGCGCGGCCACGAGCCCGACCCACCGTGCGGCCTCGTCGGTGATCGAGCGCCACAGCATCAGCACGGGCAGACCGACGAGCGGCGCCACGATCACGAGCGTGAGCCAGGGCATCGAGTCCATCTAGACCATCACCGCCGCGTACAGGAGCAACGCCGCGCCCCCGGCCAGGAACGTCAAGGCGTAACGGCGCACCTTGCCCGACTGCCAGATCGGCGCGAGCCCGGATGCCCACACGACCGCCCGCCCGACGCCGTTCACGGCCCCGTCGACCACGGTACGGTCGAACCAGGCAACCCCCTCGGCGCCACGCAGTCCGACGGTGCCCACGGCCCAGGCGTAGAGATCGTCGATGTAGAAGGCGTGACCGAGCGCCCCGGCCATGCCGGGCTCGCGCTCGGGGAACGAGATCCAGCGTTCGGCGTTCCTCGGGCGGTACAGGCGCCAGGCGATCGCGATGCCGGCGAGGGTCAGCACGATCGAGATCGCGATCAGCACCTGCGTCGACGGCCCGGCGTGACCCTCCACGACGTGACCGACCACCGGCTCGAGGAACGTCGCCAGGCGCCCCTCGGGGGTGAACGCGAGCCAGGCGCCGGCGAACAACGCGCCGATCGCGAGCACGACGAGCGGCGCGCGCATCAGCGGCGGGGCCTCGTGGGCGTGCCCCTCGTACCGCTGGTCCCCTATGAACGCCGTGAAGTACAGCCGTGCGATGTACCAGGCCGACACGAGCGCCCCGAGCGACCCGAGGACGTAGGCCCAGACCTCCCCGTCGTGGCTCGCGAGCTCGAGGATCGCGTCCTTCGTGAAGAAGCCGCTGAACGGCGGCAGTCCCGACAGGGCGAGGGCTCCGGCGGCGAACAGCGCGGCCGTCCACGGCATGTCGCGGCGCAGGCCGCCGAGACGGCGCACGTCGATCTCGTCGTGGAGCCCGTGCATCACGTTGCCCGACGTCAGGAACAGCAGCGCCTTGTAGAACGCGTGCGCCACGAGCAGCGACATCGCGACCGCGTAGAAGCCGAGCCCGGCGGCGAGGAACATGAACCCGAGCTGCGACATCGTCGAATACGCGAGCGCCCGCTTCATGTCGTACTGCCCCAGCGACGAGAACCCGGCGTAGAGAGCGCTGGCGAGCCCGACGACGGCGACGACGGTGAGGGCGACATCCGAGATCTCGAACAGCGTGTGCGATCGCACCACCAGGTAGACGCCCGCGGTCACCATCGTGGCCGCGTGGATCAGGGCCGAGACGGGGGTCGGCCCGGCCATCGCGTCGGGCAGCCACACGTGCAGCGGCAGCTGGGCGGACTTGCCCACCGCGCCGCCGAGCAGCAGCAGCGAGATCGCCGTCGCGGTGCCGGCGGCGATCTCGGGCAGCGAGCCCTCGTGACCGAGCACGACGTCGAAGTCGAACGAGCCGAAGTGCACCCACATCACGAAGAGACCGAGCATCAGCAGCACGTCGCCGATCCGCGTGGTGATGAACGCCTTCTTCGCGGCGCGAGCCGCCTCGGGACGATCCGACCAGAACCCGATCAGCAGGTACGAACAGAGCCCCACGCCTTCCCAGCCGAGGTAGAGCAGCAGGAAGTCGTTCGCCAGGACGAGCACGAGCATGAACGCGCAGAACAGGTTCATGTAGCCGAAGAACCGTCCCGGGCGGGGGTCGTGCTCCATGTAACCGATCGCGTACAGGTGGATCAGCGAGCCGACGCCCGTTACGACCATCGCCATCGTGATCGACAGCGGGTCGACGCGCAGGTCGAGGGCGACGCTCGCCGCACCGGCCCGGATCCACTCGGCCACGGTGACGACCTGCGTGCGTTCCTCCGCGGGCAACGCCAACAGGTCGAGCAGCGCCCCCAGCGCGATCGCGAACGACGCCGCCATCGCCGCGGTCGCGAACCACCCGGCCCAGCGGCCGAGCCGCGCGCCGAACAGCATGTTCACCGCCGCCGCGAGCAGCGGGATCGCGATCGCGAGGCCGATCAGATCGATCATCCGCGCAACACGCTCGCTCGGTCGACGTCGGTCGTCGACGTTCGTCGGAACACGGCCACGATGATCGCGAGGCCGACGACCACCTCCGCGGC
>JBGGNG010000015.1:0-5545 GCA_041287635.1 Actinomycetota bacterium
CTTTCCAGCGACCCCTGGGACACCGTGGGACACCGGCGAGCCCGCCAGTCGATCACGTTGATGCGGGAGTATCCCTTGCGCTGTAACGGAGCCGGCGGTCGGATTCGAACCGACGACCTACCGATTACAAGTCGGTTGCGCTACCGGACTGCGCCACGCCGGCCGGGCCCGGATTCTACCCCGCACGGGTCCGGACTCAGCGAGCCCGGGGCACGACGTACGCATAGAGCACGGCCGCCAGCGCGGCCGCCGCGTTCAACGAACCGACCTTCCCGCGCATGGGCAACGAGAGCAGTTGATCGCACCGCTCGCGAGTGAGCCTCGCCATGCCCTCACCCTCGCTGCCGATCACCACGGCCACCCGTCCTTCGGGGCACGCCTCGTCGTACACGGTGGAGTCGGCACGCTCGTCGAGTCCGACGACCCAGAAGCCGGCCTCCTGCAGCCGCTCGATTGCCCTGGCGACGTTGGCGACGCGAGCGTGCGGCAGGTGCACGAGCGCGCCGGCAGACGCACGCACGGCGGCCGGTGTGACCTCCGCGGCGCGTCGGGTCCTCGTCACCAGCATCGCGGCACCGGCAGCCTCCGCCGATCGCGCCGCGGCGCCGAGGTTCTGCGGGTCGGTGATGCCGTCGAGGACGACGACGAGCGCGTCGTCCTCGAACGCGAACGTAGCGAGGTCGCGCTCGCCCAAGGCCTCGGATGCCTCGGTGCCGATGCGGGCCACCACCCCCTGATGCTCCTCGGCCAGCGAATCCAGCGTGGCCCGGGGCACGGTGCGCACGGGCACGCCGTCGGCGTGTGCCTGCTCGAGCACCGATCGCATGCCCTGTGTGACCTTCGGCGAGGACACGATCAACACCTCCGAGACCCGACCGGCGCGCATCGCCTCGGTGACGGCTCGACGTCCCGAGATGACCTGGTGCGTCGCCTCGGTTCCCGACGGACGACGGCGTCTCGCCCGATCGCGTTCGCGGCTCATGCGATGACCGCGACGGCCATGCAGCCGACACCGTCGCCCATCAGGCCGAGGCCCTCCGGCCTCGTCGCCTTCACCGACATGGCGTCGACGGCGATCGCGAGTACCTCGGCCAGGCCTGAGCGCAGGTCATCGCGGTGCGGCGCGATCGGCGGTCGTTCGCAGATCACCGTCGCGTCGCACGACCGCACCGCATACCCCGCCCCACGAACGAGCTCGAGCGTTCTCGCCAGCAACGCAAGTCCCGCGATGCCGGAAAGCGACGGATCGCTCTCGGGAAAGTTGCTGCCGACGTCGCCAAGGGCCGCAGCTCCCAGCAGTGCGTCGGCGATCGCGTGACACACCACGTCGCCGTCGGAGTGGCCGGCCAGCCCCAGCTCGCCGTCGAAAGCGACCCCGCCCAACCACAGGCGACGACCGTCCGTCGCCCACGGATGCACGTCGAACCCCATGCCGACGCGGGGCACGACCTCAGTCACCGGGGCCGCCCATGCGCGCGTCGGCGTTGGCGAGGTCGAACAGCGTCGTGATCTTGACGTTGTTGGGATCGCCCGGAACCGCGGCTACCGCGACCCCGTCGTGCTCGAGGGCGGCGGAGTCGTCCGTGAGGTCCAGACCGGCCTCGGCGGCGCGACGATGCGCCACTCGCAACGCGGTCACGTCGAACGCCTGCGGCGTCTGCGCGAGGGCGAGCCGTTCCCGGTCGAGGGTGCCGACCACGAGCCCGTCGGCCACCTGCTTCACGGTGTCGGCGACCGGAGAGACGGGGACCGCTCCCGGCGTGCGCTCGCTCACCGCCGCGATGACGGCCGTGAATAGGTCGGGGGGCGCGAACGGGCGCGCCGCATCGTGGATCGCCACGACCGACGTCTGAGCCGGCACCGCGTCGAGCGCGGCTCGCACCGATGCCTGGCGCGTCTCGCCCCCGGTCACCACGAGCACGGGAATGCCACATCCCTCGAGGCAGCGCTCCGCTCGTTCCTCCCAACCCGACGGCGCGGCGACGATCACGGCACCGACCAGGGGCGACGCGGCCGCCGCACCGACGGCCACCGCGAGGATCGGACGCCCGCCGATCGACAGGAACGCCTTCGGTTCCTCGGCACCGACCCGACGGCCCGCGCCCGCGGCGAGCACGATCGCGACGGCCTTCCCGTCACCCGGTTCCATGCGCGAAGCATGGCAGACCGACCGAGAACGCGGGCCTATTCTTGCGAGGACTCCGCCTCGGGTACCAGCGCCGCGAACACCATGCGCCCCGTGGTCGTCTGGATCACGTTCGTCACGCGGATGTCGGGTGAGGCGCCGATCATCTCGACGGCCTTCTCGACCACGACCATCGTGCCGTCGTCGAGGTATCCGACGGCTTGGCCGTGCTCGCGACCTTCCTTCACGAGCCGCACCGAGATCTCGTCACCCGCCGTGTACGGCACCCGGAACTTCGATGCCAGGGCGTTGATCTGGGCGACCGGCACCCGCAACGCCTCCGCGACCTTGGCGAGGTTGTGGTCGACCGTGATCAGCGACGCGCCGCGTTCCCGGGCGAGCCGGACGAGCGCCGCGTCGACGTCCATCACGCCGACCTCTTCGACGAGCTGGAACTGCACCGTGGGCGCCTTCTGCAGCTCGACGAGCACGTCGAGTCCGCGCCGGCCACGCTGCCGCCGGCGAGGGTCGCCCGAGTCGCTGATCGCCTGCAACTCACGCAACACCCCATCGTGCAGCAGCACCGTGCCGCTCACGAACCCCGTCGCGACCAGGTCGAGCACGCGTCCATCGATCAACGCGCTCGTGTCGAGCACGTGCAGGTCACCTCGGGCTGCGACCGAGGCCCTCGGCTTCATGCCGACCAGCCCGAAGATGTCCTCGTACTTCGACTCACCCACCCGGAACCCGAGCGAACCGCACACGAGGTAGACGAAGATGATCGCCGGCCACGCCGCGCCGCTCGGCACCAGCAGCAGCGGGATCATCAGCAGGCCGGCGACGATCAGACCGACGATGAGGCCGACCACTCCCCCGGCGAGCTGCGGCGCGGGTCGACGATGCAGCTCGCGCTCCATGCCGCTCACGGCACGCAGGGTCAGCCTGCCGGCGACCCCGCCGATCACGAACCCGACGGCCGCCCCGAGGAAGATGAACCCCAGCGCACGACTCGTGCTCCCCGCGGCCACCGTGCCGCCGAGCAGGAATCCACCGGTCGCGAGCAGCGCGATGAAGATGAGCCGAACTCCCTCGACGAGGTAGCCGCGCATCGCGCCGCCACGCACATCCTGCTCACGCTCACTCATGGCCGTCGCTCCACCTCCTCCACGCTCCGACGATCGCTCGGCCGGCGGGCAGACTGAACGAACCTGATGCTGAAGGAGGCATCGGCGCGGTCGGACGACGGCTGTAGTCCGGGTTGACCGTTCGCGGTGCGCCCGGGTCAGGCCCCGGACACGGGGTCAGACGGCGGCGATCTTCTCGCCGTGGGCGTCGTCGAGGACCTCGTCGATCATGATCTCGGCGGCTTCCTCGGACTTGCCGGTCGCGTGTGAGAGCTCGGAGATCAAGATTTGTCGAGCCTTGGTGATCATGCGCTTCTCGCCGGCCGACAGCCCCTTCTCCCGATCGCGGATCGAGAGGTTCCGGAGCACCTCGGCGACCTGGTAGGGGTCACCGGAGTGGAGCTTCTCCATGTTGTTCTTGAACCGACGGCTCCAGTTGGCGGCCATCGAGGACTCTTCCTCGGTGAGCACCTTGAGGACCTTCTTGACCTCGTTCTTGCTCACCACCGACCGCAGGCCGACCTGATCGGTCGAGTCGGTCGGGATCATCAGCGTGAGATCGCCGTAGGCGACGCGCAACACCAGATAGGTGCGGGTCTCGCCCAGGAACTCCTTTTCTCGCAACTCCTCGATCACTGCTGCTCCGTGCTCCGGATGCACCACGGTGTCGCCCTTACGGAACACGGAACCTCCAGGAAGTCGAGAACTGGGATCGCGCTGACTAGACCAGCAAGGGTAGCACGGGCGGGCCTTGCGACGCAACCCAAACCCGCAGGTCAGAGGGCTGATTCCGGGGTTCAGATGGCTCGAACGACCTAGGCTGAACGCCGATTCAGCAGCGTGTCAGGGGTGCGAGGCCGACCCCGCGGCCCACGACAGTGCCTCGGCGACATGTCGCACCGGCATCACCCGGACGCCCTCGGGTGCTGCCTCGCCCTCCGAGGCGAAGATGGTGGTCACTCCGGCGGCGCGAGCTGCCGCGAACCGCTGCGACATCGCGGGCGCCGGCCGCACGAGCCCCGTCAGGGACACCTCGCCGACGAAGGCGGACATGGCGGGGGGCGACTTGCCGGTAGCGGCGGACGCGAGGGCGGCCGCCACGGCGAGGTCACACGCCGGATCGTCGACCTTCACGCCTCCCGAAGAGGCCCCGAAGAGCTCGGATCGGCCGAGCGAGAGGCCGACGGCCCGATCGAGCACGGCCGCGACCAACTGGAACCGTCGAGCGTCGAGCCCGGTCGCCTGGCGACGGGCCGGGCCGTCGGAGGACCCGACGAGCGCCTGCACCTCGACGGCCAGGGCGCGCCGACCGGACTGGACGAGCGCTGTTGCGGCGCCGGGCATGCACTCTCCGCTCACGAGCAGAAGAGTCGGATCGATCTCGCGGAGCCCGCCCGGGGTCATCTCGAACCAGGCACTCTCGCCCTCGGCGCCGAACCGACTCTTGCCACCGGTGAGGACCCGCAAGCCCGACCGCGGATCGCCGTCGAACGTGAGGACTGCATCGACCGCGTGCTCGAGGGCTCGCGGACCCGCGAGGTCGCCGTCCTTCGTGACATGGCCGGTCAGCAGCACGGCGACACCCTCGGCCTTCGCGAGCCCGACGAGCGCGTCGGTGCACGTGCGGACCTGGGAGACGCCGCCCGGCACCTGGGTCCCCCTCGTGTCTCTGATCGTCTGGATCGAGTCGACCGCCAGCAGGAACGGCCGCTCGGCGCGCGCGGTCTCGATCACGTGCTCGAGGTCGCGGCCCGGCGCGAACCGCACCGCGTCGCCGGGGATGCCGAGACGGCGTGCACGGGACGCCACCTGCGCATGTGACTCCTCGCCGCTCACGAGCAGACAATCGTTCCCCTGTGATGCGAGATGGGCGACGAGGTGCAGCAGCAGCGTCGACTTGCCGATGCCGGGCTCGCCCGCGAGCAGGGTGACGGAGGCGGGCACGATGCCCCCACCGAGCACGCGATCGACCTCGGGGAACCCGGTCAGCACACGAGGTTCGTCTCCCTGGTCTGTCGCACCGATCAGCGGCGACGTCACGATCGCGGTCCCGCCGCGTGTGGAACCGATCGTCACTCCGGTCTCCTCGATCGTGCCCCACGCTGCGCAGCCGGGACATCGCCCGACCCACTGCGACACCTGCTGTCGACACTCACGACAGGTCAGCACGACTCGCGTCTTCGCCATGCCCGCGACGGTACCGCCCGCCAACGACATCACTACACGGCCCGTGCCGGAAGGACCATGGGTCCTCCTCTCGCGGAGCCGGTGTCGATAGGCTTCCGGCGTGAACGTC
>JBGGNG010000016.1:0-2855 GCA_041287635.1 Actinomycetota bacterium
CGCGGTGCACGAGGAGGTCGGCGATCTCGAGCGCGTAGCGGCGGATCTGCTCGACCGGCTTCGGCCCGTACGGGAACCGGGCGGTGTCGCCGACGTAGAGGATCGGCTCGTGTGGCAGCTGATCCATGATCGCGCGCACGACCGTGAGGCCGCCCACCCCGGAGTCGAAGACGCCGATGGGGCGAGGATCGCTCATGCGCCCGGATCCGTGACGCCGGCGATGCCCGCGCTCACCACCACAGCGACTCCGCGACGCCCTTCTCGGCCGTCGCGAGGTCCTCGGCCCAGGCCTCCGTCGACAGGTACTTCCAGCCGCCGTCGGGCAGCAGGCACACGATGTCGCCCTCGTCGATCTCGGTCGCGATGCGTTGGGCCACGTAGACGACCGCGCCGCTTGAGATGCCGGCGAAGATGCCCTCCTTCGCTGTGAGCTCGCGGTTCGTGCGCAACGACGCCGACGAGTCGACGAGGAACTTCCGGTCGATCTCGCTCGGATCGAAGATCGGCGGGATGAAGCCCGCGTCGAGCGAGCGAAGACCGTAGACCAGGTCGCCGAGCTCTGGCTCGGCCGCGACGATCCGCACGTCGGGATCGTGGGCGTGCAGTCCGCGCCCGACGCCGGTGAGCGTGCCGCCGGTGCCCATGCCGCCGACGAAGTGGGTGACCTCGGGCAGGTCTCGGATGATCTCCTGCGCCGTGCCCTCCTGGTGGGCGAGCGGGTTGGCGGGGTTCCCGTACTGGAACGGCATGTAGTACTTCTCGTCCCGCGCGAGGGCGCGCGCGACCTCGATCGAGCCGTTCGTCCCCTTGTCGCCGTCGCTGAACACGATCTCGGCGCCGAAGAGCCGCAGCAGGCCGATGCGCTCCTCGCTCGCGTTGTCCGGGATCACGACCGTGAGCCGGTAGCCCTTGCGAGCGGCCACCATCGCGAGCGCGATGCCCGTGTTCCCCGACGTCGGCTCCAGGATCGTCTTCTCGGGCGTGAGCTCCCCCGACGCCTCGGCCGCCTCGACCATCTTCAGAGCGATGCGGTCCTTCGTGGAACCCGTGGGGTTCGCCCCCTCGAGCTTGGCCCACAGACGCACGCCGGGTGTGGGCGACATGCGGGGCATGCCGACGAGCGGCGTGTTCCCGATCGCCTGCAGGATGTCGTCGAAACGCACGCCGGGATTATCCCAGGCCTTCCGATCCGCTCATGGGCACAGGGCTGGTCACGTGACCCGACCCGATCGCACCGAAGCGTCGACGGTTACGCGGGCACGGGTGCCGCCGGGATCGTCACGCCGCCCTCTCCACCCTTCTTCGCGAAGCGCAGATACAGAGACGGCACCACGAACAGGTTCAGCAGCGTCGCCGTGATCAAGCCGCCCAGGATGACCCAGGCCATCGGGTACTCGATCTCCTGGCCGGGGATCTCTCCCGCGATCAGCAGCGGCACCAGCGCCAGGCCCGTCGTCAGCACCGTCATCATGATCGGCACCACCCGCTCACGAGCGCCCTGCAACACGAGCTCCGGGCCGAACGGCACCCCTTCGAAGCGTTCCAGATGCTGGTAGTGGCTGATCAACATGATCCCGTTCCGGGCAACGATCCCCAGGACGGTGAAGAAGCCGACGAGCGAGCCGAGCGAGATGACCCCACCGCTCAGGTATGCGGCAAGGACTCCACCGATCAGCGCGATCGGCAGGGTCAGGAACGAGAGCGTCGCGAGACGCCAGCTGCCGAACGAGGCTTGCAGGAGCAGGAGGATGCCGATGGCGGCGGCGATCGCGCCGGCGTTCAGGCGGTTCGCGGCCGCACGTCGTTCCGTGTACTCGCCCAGGAACTCTGCGTGATACTCCTCCGGCCACTCGTAGTCCTCGAGTCGAGACTCCACGTCGGCCACGATGGACCCGAGGTCCCTGGTGCCGTCGATGTTGGCGCCCACGTCGAGGCTCCTGGCCAGCGCATCGTGATAGATGACGTTGGGAACGGGTTCGATCGTGACGTCGGCGACGTCCTTCAACCGGACGTACTCGCCGCTCGGGGTATCGAAGAGGAGGTTCTCGATGTCGCCGTACGTGTCACGCGTCTCGGGCGAGCTCCACACCTGGACGTCGTATGCCTTGCCATCCCGGAAGATGTCGCCGACCTCCTCGCCCGCGAGCAACCGAGCGGCGGTCCTGCGGACGTCGCCGGGCTTGAGCCCGTAGCGCTGCGCCGCGGGGAGATCGACGACGACGCTCACCTGCGGGATGTCCTTCAGGGATTCGACGTGGTTCTCGGTCACGCCGGGAACGCTCGCGAGGATCTCGTTGACCTCGTCGGCAGTCTCCTGGAGTTGAGGCAGATCCTGTCCGTAGATCCGGATCGTGATGGCTTCGCTGGAGCCCGTGAGGACCTCCCTGATCCGCTCCTTCAGATAGGTCAGGACGTCGCGGTTGAGGCCGGGGTAGCCGTCGACCACCTCTTGAACCTTCGCCAGCGTCTCGTCGTAGTCGACCGACGGATCGACGCTGATCCAGTTCTCGCCGAAGTCGATGCCGACGACCTCGTCCATCAGCAGCGCCTGACCGATGTGCGACCCGGCGTTCCGCACGCCCGGGATCTCCAGGAGCTCATGGTTGGCCCTCGCCGAGATCCTGAACATCTCCGGCTGCCCGGTGCCGGGCACGGTCAACCAGTGCATCAGGAAGTCACGTTCCTTGAACGAAGGCAGCAACGATTGACCGAGGAGCGGCAGCGCTGCGACGCCCATCACCGTCGCGAGGCCGACCGCCGCGTACGCGCGGCGCGGGCGGTAGACGATCTTCTGCAGGACGTACTGGTAGCCGCGCTGGAGCGCGGGGACGACGGGGGACTCGCGATGCTGCAAC
>JBGGNG010000017.1:0-47187 GCA_041287635.1 Actinomycetota bacterium
GCCGACATCGCCACGACGAACACGTTCACCGCGACCTCGTTCGGCCAGCGCGACTACGGTCTCGAGGACGCGGTCCTCGACATGAACCTCGCGGGCGCCCGCCTCGCGAGAGAGGCGGCCGACCGCGCCGGTCCCGAACGGCTCGTCGCGGGGTCGGTCGGACCCCTGAACGTGACCCTCTCGCTCTCGCCGAAGGTCGACGATCCCGGGTTCCGCGCCGTGACGTTCGACGAGGTCGTCGAGGCATACGCCGAACAGATGCGGGCCCTGCGCGAAGGCGGCGTCGACATGCTGTTGATCGAGACGATCTTCGACACGCTGAACGCGAAGGCGGCCATCGCTGCGGCGAAGGACGCCGTCCCCGATCTTCCGCTATGGATCAGCGTCACGATCGTGGATCGCAGCGGCCGCACGCTCTCCGGCCAGACCGTCGAGGCGTTCTGGAGCTCGATCGAGCATGCTGATCCCGCGATCGTGGGCATCAACTGCTCGCTCGGTGCCGCCGAGATGCGCCCCTACGTCGAGGCGTTCTCGCGCATCGCGGACCGCCCGGTCGCCTGCTATCCGAACGCCGGGCTGCCCAACCCGTTCGGTGGCTACGACGAGACGCCGGACGTCACGAGCGGACTGCTGCGCGAGTTCGCCGACGCCGGCCTCGTCAACCTCGTCGGCGGTTGCTGCGGCACCACCCCCGATCACACCGTGGCGATCGTGGAGGCCGTTCGTGGGCTCCCTCCTCGCGAGGTCCCCTCCTTCGACGACCGCGTGCCCACCTACAGCGGGCTCGAGCCGTTCGCGATCCGCAGCGACACCGGGTTCGTGATGGTCGGCGAGCGCCAGAACGTGACCGGCTCGGCGAAGTTCCGTCGCCTGATCGAGTCCGGCGACTACGAGGCCGCGGTCGAGGTGGCGCTCGACCAGGTGCGATCTGGCGCCAACATGCTCGACGTCAACATGGACGCCGACCTGCTCGACGGCGAGGCCGCGATGACGCGGTTCCTGAACATGATCGCGGTCGAGCCCGAGATCGCCCGCGTGCCGGTGATGATCGACTCGAGCCGCTGGGAGACGATCCTCGCCGGGCTGAAGTGCGTGCAGGGCAAAGGCGTCGTGAACTCGATCAGCCTCAAGGAGGGCGAGGACGACTTCCTCGAGAAGGCCCGAACGGTCAGGACGTACGGCGCCGCCGTCGTCGTGATGTGCTTCGACGAGCAGGGCCAGGCCGGCACGGTCGAGCGGAAGGTCGAGATCGCAGATCGCTCGATCCGGCTGCTCGTCGGCGAGGCCGGGTACGAGCCGACCGACATCATCATCGACCCGAACATCCTCGCGGTCGCGACCGGCCTGGAGGAGCACGCGAACTACGCGAAGTCGTTCATCGAGGCGACCCGCGAGATCAAGCGCGCACATCCGGACGTGCGTGTCTCCGGCGGCGTGTCGAACCTGAGCTTCTCGTTCCGCGGGAACGAACCGGTGCGCCGCGCGATCCACTCCGCGTTCCTCTACCACGCGATCGCGGCCGGACTCGACATGGCGATCGTGAACGCGGGCCAGCTCGAGGTGTACGAGGACATCTCGAAGGATCTGCTCGAACACGTCGAGGACATCATCTTCAACCGTCGCGAGGACGCGACCGAGCGCATGGTGACCTTCGCCGACTCGGTGAAAGGGGGTGGCCTCGAGCGCGAAGACGACCTCACCTGGCGCGAGGGCTCGGTCGAGGACCGGCTCGCCCACGCCCTCGTGCACGGCATCGTCGATTTCATCGTCGATGACACCGAGGAGGCGCGACGGGCGTACGACCGCCCGCTGCAAGTGATCGAGGGGCCGCTGATGGCCGGCATGCAGATCGTCGGCGACCTGTTCGGGGCCGGGAAGATGTTCCTGCCCCAGGTCGTGAAGTCCGCCCGCGCGATGAAGAAGGCCGTGGCCCATCTCGAGCCCTACATGGAGGAGGAGAAGCTCGCGCTGGGACCCTCGGCCGACCGGGCGCAGGGCACGCTCGTCACCGCGACGGTCAAGGGCGACGTGCACGACATCGGCAAGAACATCGTCGGCGTGGTGCTCGGGTGCAACAACTATCGCGTCATCGACCTCGGGGTGATGGCTCCCGCCGAGCTGATCCTCGACACGGCGATCGCCGAGGGAGCCGACATCGTCGGGTTGTCCGGCTTGATCACCCCATCGCTCACCGAGATGGTGAACGTGGCGACCGAGATGCGGCGACGCGGTATGGACCTGCCGCTGCTGATCGGCGGTGCGACCACGTCGCGCCAGCACACGGCCGTGAAGATCGCCCCGGCGTACGAGCAACCCGTCGTGCACGTCGTCGACGCCTCGAGGGTGGTCGGTGTCGTCTCGAACCTGCTCGACGGACAGCGTAAGGCGGAGCTCGATGCGCAGAACCGCATCGACCAGCAGCGGCTGCGCGAGCTGCACGCCGAGCGGCTGCGGACCCCGCTGCTGCCGTATCGCAAGGCGCTCGCGAACCGCACGCCGATCGAGTGGCGGGCCGACGACGTGCCGCCCCCGCCCTTCACCGGGGTGCAGTTCGTTGAGCCCACGCTCGCCGAGCTTCGGGAGCTGATCGACTGGACGTTCTTCTTCACCGCGTGGGAGCTGAAGGGTCGCTACCCCCAGATCCTCGATCACCCGACGCAGGGCCAGGCGGCACGCGAGCTCTTCGAGCACGGGAACGAACTGCTCGATGCGATCGTGTCCGACGGCTCGATCCAGGCCCGTGGTGTGTACGGCTTCTGGCCCGCGCAGGCCGACGCCGACGACATCGTGCTCGCCGACGGCACGGTGCTGCCGATGCTGCGTCAGCAGGTCGATCACGGTGGGGACGACGACCGGCCGAACCGCTCCCTCGCCGACTTCATCGCCCCGCCCGACAGCGGTCTCACCGATCATCTCGGAGGATTCGCGGTCACGGCCGGCATCGGCGCCGAGGAGCTCGCGAAGACGTTCGAGGCAGACCTCGACGATTACCGGGCCATCATGGTCAAGGCCCTCGCCGACCGCCTCGCCGAGGCGTTCGCGGAGTGGCTGCATCGAGAGGTGCGCCGGGCATGGTACGCGCCGGACGAGTCAATGGCGGGCGCGGATCTGATCGAGGAGCGGTACCGAGGCATCCGGCCCGCCTTCGGCTACCCGGCCTGCCCCGACCACACGGAGAAGCGCGTGCTCTTCGACTTGCTGGGCGCGCGCGACCACGGCATGGATCTCACGACGTCGTGCGCGATGACCCCCAGCGCGACCGTCGCGGGGCTCTACTTCGCGCATCCGCAGGCGCGCTACTTCAACGTCGGTCGCCTCGGCAAGGATCAGGTCGAGGAGTACTCGCGGCGCAAGGGCCAGAACCTCACCGAGACCGAGCGCTGGCTCCGCGAGAACCTCGCGTACGACCCCGATTGACCTCGCCGCCACGGTTCCGGTTTGAAGAGCCTGCGGCCGCGCTGACCGGGGGCCGGTCGTCGGGTGCCGCTGGTACCGTCGAGACATGACCAGCTTCTGGCACCCATTCGCAGACATGCATGCCGTCGAGACGAACGGCTCGACGACGCTCGTCCGCGGCGAGGGCGCCTACGTGATCGACGACACCGGTCGCCGCTACCTCGATGCCACGGCCTCGCTCTGGTACTGCAACGTCGGTTGGGGACGCGCCGAGATCGCGGATGCGGTCGCCGCCCAGATGCGCGAGCTCCCCGCGTACTCCGCATTCGGCGACCTCACGAACCGACCCGCCGAGGCGCTCGCCGAGCGCGTGTCGTCGCTCGCACCGGTCGAAGGCTCGAAGGTCTTCCTCACCAGCGGGGGCTCGGACTCGATCGACACCGCCACGAAGATGGCCCGCCGGTACTGGCAGCTGCGCGCAGAGCCCGACCGCACCGTGTTGATCCGGCGCGAGAAGGCCTACCACGGCATGCACACGGCGGGCACCTCGCTCGCCGGGATCCCCGCGAACGCCGCGGGCCACGGCGAGCTGATAGAGGACGTGACGGAGGTCCCGTGGGACGACGCCGGCGCGCTGCGCGCCGCGATCGAGGACGATGGGCCCGGCCGCGTGGCCGCGTTCTTCTGCGAGCCCGTGATCGGTGCCGGCGGGGTGTTCCCGCCACCACCCGGCTACCTCGAGGCCGCACGCACGGTGTGCCGCGAGTTCGGGGTGCTGTTCGTGGCCGACGAGGTGATCACCGGGTTCGGCCGCACCGGCGACTGGTTCGCTTCGACGCGCTTCGGGCTCGACCCCGACATCGTCACGTGCGCGAAGGGCATCACGAGCGGATACCTGCCGATGGGAGGCGTGATCGCTGCGCCATGGGTCGCGGAGCCGTTCTGGGCCGACGGTGCGGGGCTCTGGCGTCACGGCTACACGTACAGCGGGCACGCGTCGGTGGCCGCTGCCGCGCTCGCGAACCTCGACATCATGGAGCGTGAGGGTCTCTGCGAGCGTGCCCTCAAGCTCGAGGCTCCGCTGCTCGATGCCCTGCTGCCGCTGGCCGAGCACGAGTTGGTCGAGGAAGTGCGTGGCGGCGTGGGCCTGCTCGCTGCCGTGAACCTGCGTCAGGACCTCGTCGCCGACGAGCCGTCGCTGCCGGCGCAGGTCGGCATGGCCTGCCGCGAGGCCGGCATGCTGGTCCGCCCGCTCGTGGGCGGCGCGATCGCGGTCTCCCCTCCGCTCGTGATCGGCGACGAGGAGATCGCGGAGATCGCCCGGGCGTTCACGGCAGGACTGAACGCGGTCGCGGCTCGCTAGTCTCGTCTGGACTATCCGGAGCGGGGTGCCACCCCGGCCGTCAGTGGAACGAGTTGCCGCAGGCGCAGCCGCCCTGGGCGGCCGGATTGTCGATCGTGAACCCGGTCTGCTCCAGCGTGTCGACGAAGTCGATCGTGGCCTGCGAGAGGTACGGCACGCTCATCTTGTCGATCACGAGGCGTACGCCGAACTGTTCCTCGGCCTGATCCTTCTCTCCGACCTGGTCGTCCAGGTACATCGCGTACCGAAGTCCCGAGCACCCCCCGGGCTGCACGGCGACCCGCAGCGCGATGTCGTCACGGCCTTCCTCGGCCAGCAACTCCTTGACCTTGCCGGCAGCGTTCTCGGTGAGCGTGATCATCGTTCCTCCGGAATGTGGCGTCGGGGTGGTCTGCATATCCTACCCGTCGGCGCGCCCAAACCCGACCTCGTCGATCGGGAACCTCGCCGAGCTCGCCGAAGAGTGTCGGACTCAACTTCGGGCGACGCGTGAGTTCGTGCGGCCTTCCCTGCGGGCCCGTATGGCCTTCACGATGCCGACGACGATGAAGATCGCGCCCAGCGGCGCCAGAACGAACGCCGTGAACCAGACGGCGAGCCCGATCCCGATGAGGGCCGCCCCGCCGAGTATCCAACCCACACTTCCCCACACGTGTTCAGCATGCCACCGAGCCAACCAGCGGGCCATGCATGGAGGCTTCTACGTCACGGTCGGGTCTGCTCAGCAAGCTCGACGACCTCTCCCGACTCAGCCGGACGAGCTCGTCCGGTGTCAGCGGGAACACCGCGTCCGGGGCACCAGCAGCCGCCCATGCAACATCGAAGTCGAGGAGATCGCGGTCGACGAAGGCCCGGAGCCGTCGTCCGGAACGAGGTTCGTATCCGAGTGGGGGAGTCCCGCCGACCGCGAACCCGGTCGCGGTCCGGGCTTCCTCGGGGGTCGCCCTGCGCACCGACCCTGCGCCGGCTGCGGCCGCCAGCTTCGTCTCGTCGACCCGGTTCGACCCCGACGTGAGCGCGAGCACAGGCCGGTCGTCAGCCATGAACACCAGCGACTTCACGATCTGCCCCACATCGCATCCGATCGCCCGCGCAGCGTCGTCGGCCGTCTTCGTGCCCTCGGGGAATCGGCGCGTCTCGGGATCGAGGCCTCGAGCCCTGGCGGCATCGGCGAACCGGTCCACGGCGTCGCTCACCGGGCGACCCCGATGAGCTCATCGGCCCGCGAGGCGAGCTCGGCGGACACCGCGATCAACGCGGCACGAGCGTCATCGAGCGCGGCCCGCTCCCCCATGCGCTCGACGAGCGACACGACCGGCACCCCGGGCACGTCGATCGTGGCTCGGCCGCAGACGATCACGGCAGGCACGTCGGCGAGCCCGCACGCCTCCAGGACGCCCGCGGGGGCCTTCCCGCGGAGCGACTGCTCGTCGAGCGATCCCTCGCCCGTCACGACCAGGTCGGCGCGGGCGATGCGCTCAACGAGACCGACGGCATCCATCACCACCTCGATCCCCGGGTGCAACCGTGCGCCGCAGAAGGCCATCAGGCCGAACCCGAGTCCGCCGGCCGCCCCCGCCCCCGGTTCGTCGCGGAGCGCGATCGCGAGGTCTCGTTCCACCACGGCCGCCAGGTGCCCCAGCGCCCGGTCGAGCACGGCGACGACGTCGGCGCTCGCGCCCTTCTGTGGGCCGTACACGGCGCTCGCGCCGGATGGCCCGGTAAGCGGGTTGTCGACATCGCACGCACCGGTGACCTGCACGCGCGCCAGGCCCGGGTGCATCGCGGAGAGATCGATGCGCGCGAGGGTCACGAGCGCCTCGCCGCCGTCGGCGATCGGGCGTCCGGTCGCGTCGAGGAACCGTCCCCCGAGCGCCGACGCCATGCCGACGCCGCCGTCGTTGGTGGCGCTCCCACCGATGCACACGACGAGGCGCTCTGCCCCGGCGTCGATCGCGCGGGCCATCTCGACCACTCCGAGCGTGCCTCCCCTCGACGGCACCAAACCGAACGCGGCATCGACGGGGTCGCCCATCGGCCCGGTCACGGTCGTCGCCTCGACACGTCCACCGAGCGAGTCGACCAACGCGTCCATCGTCCCCTCGCCACCGTCGGCCATCGGCATGAGCTCGAGGTCGTCGTCGGGTCGCTCGCGCCGCCATCCGGTGGAGAACGCCTCGGCGGCCTGACGAGCGGTCAGCGTGCCTCGGAACTTGTCGGGAGCCACGAGGATGCGCACGGGTCGGACTGTACAATCCGCGCCGAGGCCCGGAGGTCGACTCCCGGCCGCTGAGGAGGATCACGTGAGCCTTGATCGCGAGCAGCTGTTGGGCGTCGCCCACGCCGAGCGCCAACGCCTGGGGCGCATGATCCAGTACGCCGACCCGCACACCTGGGAACAGCCGAGCGCTGCCGACGGCTGGTGGAACCGCGACGTGATCGCTCACCTCGCCGCCGGCGACACGATCGCGGCGCAGCTCGTGGCGGGCGAGGCGCCCGCCGAGCTCGAGGAGTGGCGCGCCGAGCATCCCGAGGGCCCGTTCGATATCGACGCGTTCAATGCGTGGACCGTGAACCGCCGCTCGGGGCTCGACACCCGCGAGCTCCTCACGCTCTGGGGTCAGGCCGCCGAGTCGTTCCTCTCGCATTGCGCCACGATCTCGGACGAGGACTGGGTGTCGAAGCGATACGACTATGTGGCCGGTCCGATCGCCGCCCGCTACCTCGTGCAGACGAGGGTCGTCGAGTGGTGGCTGCACGGCGAGGACGTGCGCGCGATGAACGGTCTCGGTCCGAACGTGCAGCACTGGCCGATCAACCTGACGATCGACCTCGCGGTGCGCATGCTGCCGTGGTCGCTCGGGCGCGCCGGCCTCGATCTGTCGGGACTGAGCGTGAAGGTCGACGTCGACGGCGCGGGCGAGGGCTCGTGGCACTGGGGCCTCGGCTCCGGCGAGGCTCCGTCGGGGCGGAAGAAGGCGGACGTCACGATCGTCGGCCGGGCGCCGCAGCTCGCGCTCGTCGCGGGCCAGCGACTGAAGCCCGACGACGTGCTGTCTTCCGGCAACGTGGTGCTCGGCGGCGACCGCCTGCTCGCCGATACCGTCCTGCGACACCTGCGCGCATTCCCCTAGGGCTTCGGACCGAACCTGGTCAGCGCATAACGACGAGTCGCTTCACGGCCCGCGGGTGCGACCCGAAGCGGTACTTGTAGGCGTAGTCGCCCTTCAGCAGGTCGAAACCACCGCAGCCCTCCTCGATCGCGAGACGGATGTCCTCCCCGACGAGCACCATGCCCGGGGCGAGGTTCCCCCACGACCGGTCGAACGCGGAGTTGTAGAGGTAGGACGTGCCACCCAAGACGAATGCGATCGTGCCGGCCGCGAGCTGACCACCGACCTCGATGAACGAGAGCCGGAACACCCCGTCGGCGCAGAACGCCTCACCGAGGCGTCGGAAGAAGATCTCCATGCCCGGCACCATGAACACGCCCTTGGGGCCCTCCGACATGCGATGCAGCTCCACGAATCGGTCCAGCATCGGGATCATCGTCTCGTCGTCGGCGGTCACGATGCGGAACTCGCCGGCTTCCTCGACGAGCTTGCGGGCCTTCCGCTTGATCTCGTGCCGGTACTTCGACGAGAGCCCGGCCAGATAGTCCTCCCACGACCCCGGCAGTGGGAGGAACGGCGAGACCCCGTCCTCGTCCTCGGTCACGTCGAGGCCCTGGGCGCTCGCGGCATCGCGCAGCAACCCGAACCAGGGCTGATCTTCGGGCAGGCCACGGAGGTCGGCGTCGGCCCAGTCGTCTCGGATGAGCAGCGCGGTCCAGAGCTCCTTGGCCATCGCGTCCTGTCGCCCCGGCACCCCGACCGGGCCCATGTAGTCGGTGATCTCGGTGCCGCCGAGGAACCGCAGCGTCCGGCCGATGCGCTCGAACGCGACCGCCCCGACCTGGCTGCCGTCGTCCTCCTCGGCGAACGCGAGCAGCAGGTGCTCGGGCGTCTCCCCGAACTCCTCCCAGTAGAGCTTTAGGAACGCCGGCGTGTGGAAGAACGTCCCGGAGGGGTCGGCCTCGACGAGCTCGTGCCACCCACGCCGGTGGAAGTCCCGCCCGTCCTCACTGAACACGATGCGCATGACGCACCATGCTACGGAACCGGGTGGCGGAGCTCCGCCTCAGCTCGCGCCGAGGAGACGTCACCAGCTGCCGCCGCCGCCCCCGCCGCCGCCGCCGCCGGAGGAGCCGCCGCCGGAGAACCCGCTCGAGCCCGAGCCCGACGGGGTAGAGGCGATCGTGCCGCCGGTCGTGACCGCGAAGCCCTCCATCGAATCGGCGAACTGCGCGTAGACGAACGGGTGCGACGAGACGTACCAGCTCGTGTCCGGCTCGATGCCGAGCGCCTCGAACGCCTTGGCCCACCTGTCGGTGCAGCCGAACACCACCGCGAACGGCAGGAACCGAGTGAACACGAGCTCCTTCTCGGCCCACCGCGACATGTGGGTCTCGGCCGTCTCGATCACCGTGCGGAAGCCGCGCACGCGCCGCAGCATCGCGGTGCCCTTCGCGGTGCGCGCCGGCATGCGCCCAGCCGTGGCCAGCAGCAGCACGGCCGCCAGGATCAACGGGATGCCGAGCAGGCCCCAGTGGGTGAACGCCGCGAGCCCGAACGCGATGCCGGCGGCGGCGATCAGCGCCAGGACCCCCAGGGCGTACCACTTCGTGCGCACCCTGTCGGGGCGCTGGCTGAACCAGCCCCGCTTCACGGCGTCGGCGTAGAGCGACTCCTGCACACCCTTGAGGCGCGCCGCGAAGACGTTCTTCAGCTCAGAGATCGTGACCTCGGTGCCGTCGCGGAACAGGCCGCTCAGCAGCCGCCGCTCGTACGTGAGCAGGTCGTCCTCGGGCTTCTCGAGACGGATCAGACGCCAGTCGGGCTTCCCGAACCAACCGTCCTTCGGGATCTCCTGGATCAGCAGGTAGCCGCGCACGGCCAAGTCGACGAGCGTGGCCGACACATCGAGCACGTTCGCCTGCTCGTCGAGGAGCGTGCCCATCTGGCCGGGACGCATGTCGTCGGGCGGCACGAACTCCACGGGCGCACTGTCGTCCGCCTCGCCCAGCGGCACGGCCTGGTGCTCGCCCGTCGGGTTGCCCATCACCTGGTCCACCTGTGAACCGCGGTACCGCCGGTCACGTCCACGACTCCAGACGAGCGCGACGACGCCCCCGATCGCGGCGAGGCCGACCACGGCCGTGCCGCCGAGGGTCGCCGGGGTGGCAGCGAACGCGCGGCCGAAGCTCCAGCGTTCCTCGAGCACCGGCACCGGTTCGGGCACCGCCCCTTTCGGCAGACCGACCACGATCGTGACGCCGCTGTACGACCCCAGCCCGCTCTGCGCGAACCGCGCCTGCGCCCCGTCGGACGTCGAGCGCTGACAGGGCAGGGTCGAGCCCTCATACCCCTGGAAGCACGCCACCTGCGTGATGTCGGCGGGCGCATGCACGCGCACGGTCGCCCGCTCGATCGGCGCCGACCACTCCGTCCCGACGGCGTTCCAGTAGAGCTCGTCGTGGTCACGGAAGCCGTTCAGGGCGGCCTCGACCGTGTACGTCAGCTCGTACGCGTGCCGGCCGGTGATCTCGATGTCGGCATCGCCCACCCTGATCCGGGTGATGCCGCCCGCCGCCGACTCGACCTCGTAGCCGGCCGGGGTCCCTTCGCTCGCACGCACCTCGACCACGTCGAGCGGGTAGATGCGGTCGTAGGTGTCGTCGTAACGCAGGCGCGTCGGGATGTCACGCAGGATGCCGTGGCGAGGCGTGACGCCGAAGTCGTAGTCGATCGCCTCGACGATCGTGAGCGTGCCATCCTCGCCGATCGTGATGTCGACGTCGTAGTCGACGATCCGCTCGCTGAATTGGGCGCGGGCGGGCGCGGCGACGAGCAGGAGCACCCCGGTCGTCACGGCGAGCAGCGACAGGCAGCGGGCGATGCGAGGGAACGGCGTGCACTTCACGCGCGAAGCCTAGACGGTATGCGCCTGCGCGCCGCTCGCCTCGCCGGCGCCATCGAGGGCGTCCTGCAGCACGTCCCAGGCGAGCACGGCACACTTGATGCGGATCGGGTACTGCACGACCCCCTTGAGCGCCACGAGGTCGCCGAACGTCTCCTCGTCGGGCTCGACCTCGCCGGCCATCATGCCGCGGAAGTCGGCCGCGAGCGATCTCGCATCGTGGATGCTCGACCCCGTGACGGCTTCCGTCATCATCGAGGCGCTCGACTGGCTGATCGAGCACCCCGCTCCCTGGAAGGTCACCTCGGCGATCGCATCGTCCTCGACGTGTGCGAACACGGTGACCTCATCGCCGCAGAGTGGGTTGTTGGCGTGGCACTGCAGCTCGGCGCCGGGCAGCTCGCGCTTGTTCCGCGGGCTCTTGTAGTGGTCGAGGATCACTTCCTTGTAGATGTCGTCGAGCGCCACGGTTCCCTCTCTCGTTCGGCGGTCAGCTGAAGATGGCCTGCGCACGGTCGAGCGCGTCGACGAGCGCATCGACCTCGGCTCGCGTGTTGTAGACGTAGAACGACGCGCGGGCGGTCGCCGGCACGCCGTAACGGCGCATCACGAGCTGGGCACAGTGGTGGCCCGCCCTGATGGCGACGCCCTCCTCGTTCAGGATCGTCGCGAGGTCGTGCGGGTGCACGTCCTTGAACCAGAAGCTCACGGCGCCGCCGCGGATGCTCGCATCCTTCGGGCCGAAGACGGTCGCCCCGGCGTCGAGCAACCTGTCGAGCGCGTGCCCCGTGATCTCCTCCTCGTGCGCCCGGACGTTCGCCATGCCGAGCGACTCGAGGTAGTCGATCGCGGCCGCGAGGCCGACCTGTTGGGCGATCGGCATCGTGCCGGCCTCGAACGTGAACGGCGCCGACTTGTACGTGCTGTGGTCGTGGAAGACCTCGTGGATCATCTCCCCGCCGCCGAGCATCGGCTCCATCGACTCCAGCACCTCGCGGCGGCCGTAGAGTCCGCCGCTCGCGGTGGGCCCGAGCATCTTGTGGCCGGTGAAACCCAGCAGGTCGACGTCGAGCGCGACGACGTCGATCGGCGAGTGGGGAGCGAGCTGGGCAGCGTCGACGGCGATCATCGCCCCGACGGCGTGGGCTGCGTCCGCGAGCTGTCGGAGGGGTGTGATCGTGCCCAGCGCGTTGGACATGCCGGTGACGCTCACGATCTTCGTGCGCTCGGTGAGCAGGGAGCCGAGCTGGGAAAGGTCGAGCAGCCCGTCGTCGGTGAGGGGGATGTAGCGCAGCGTCGCACCGGTCGCGGCCGCGGTCATCTGCCACGGCACGATGTTCGAATGGTGCTCCATGTCGGAGAGCAGGATCTCGTCACCCTCGCGCAGGTGGGTGCGACCCCAGCCATACGCGACGAGGTTCATCGACTCGGTGACGCCCCGCGTGAACACGATCGTCTCGGGTTCGGGCGCGCCGAGGAACCGTGCGACCGTCGCCCGCGCACCCTCGTAGGCCTGCGTGGCCTCCTCGCCGAGCATGTGGATGCCTCGGTGCGCGTTCGCATTGTGCAGCCGATAGAAGTCGGCCTCGGCGTCGATGACCTGGTTCGGCTTGTGCGAGGTGGCCGCGCTGTCCAGGTACACGAGCGGATGCTCCCCCACCCTGCGCTCCAGGATCGGGAAGTCGCGCCGGATCGCCTCGACGTCGAGCCCGCCCATGCGGTCGTCGGTCATGGCCATCACTCCCCCGGGTCTCACGACCCGACTTCTGCCGGCTCGGTCCCGAGGCCGAGCTCCGCGCGGATGCCCTCGTACCCCTTCTCCTCGAGCTCGTGTGCGAGCTCGGGTCCACCGGACTGCACGATACGCCCGCCCATCATCACGTGGACCCGGTCGGGCGTGATGTAGTTCAGCATGCGCTGGTAGTGCGTGATCAGCAACACGCCGAGACCCGGCCCGACGAGCTCGTTGACACCCTCGGCGACCAGCTTCAGCGAGTCGATGTCCAGCCCGGAGTCGGTCTCGTCGAGGATCGCGATCTGCGGCTGGAGCACGGCCAGTTGCAGGATCTCGTTCCGCTTCTTCTCGCCCCCCGAGAAGCCCTGGTTCACGTAGCGGTTGACCATCGCGTCGTCGACGCTCAGGCGATCCATCTGGTCCTTCATGTGCTTGCGGAATGCGAGCGCGCTCACCTGCTCGCCCTTCACCGCCTGGTACGCGGTGCGCAGGAAGTTCACCACGGAGACGCCCGGGACCTCGGTCGGATATTGCATCGCGAGGAACAAGCCGCGCTTCGCCCGCTCGTCGGGCGTGAGGGCCGTGATGTCTTCGCCCTTGAACACCACGGTTCCCTCGGTGATCTGATAGCCGGGCCGGCCCATGATCACGTTGCTGAGCGTCGATTTGCCCGAGCCGTTCGGTCCCATCAACGCGTGTGTCTCACCCTGGCGCACCACGAGGTCGATGCCGTTCAGGATCCGTTTGCCCTCGATCGTCGCGTGCAGGTCCCGCACCTCGAGCGTCGCCGCTCCCGTGCCGTCGCCGTTCGTCGTCTCAGCCATCGTCCTCACACCTCGATCATCACATCGTCGCCGTCGACAGTCACCGCGAAGGTGTCGACGGGTTGGGTCGCAGGCAGTGTCTTCGCGCCGCCCGTGTTCAGGTCGAACGTCGATCCGTGCTTGGGACATTCGATCGTCTCGAGGTCGACGTCGACCTCGCCCTCGTCCAGGTAGTACTTCGCGTGGCTGCAGATCGCGTCGAGCGCGCGGAACCCCTCGTCGCCCAGGTTCACGACCGCGACCTCACGTCCGTCGAGGGAGTAGCGCCGCGCCCCGCCGGGCGGCACGTCCTTCGTCTCGCAGACGCGCACGGCCATCAGCGGATGCCCTCGGCCAGCTCGGCGGCGATCGCAGCCTCGGCACCGACGCGTACCTCGTCGATCCGCACGCGGTCCAGCACCTCCTGGAAGAACCCGGTCACGATCAGCCGCTCCGCCTCCTCGTGGGGGATCCCGCGGGACTCGAGGTAGAAGAGCGTGTCGTCCTCGACCGGCCCGACGCTCGCCGCGTGCCCACACTTCACGTCGTTCGCCTCGATCTCGAGGTTGGGGATCGCGTCGGCTTTCGCGTGCTCGCTCAAGACGATGTTGCGGCTCGTCTGCATCGCGTCGGTCTTCTGTGCGCCTGGGCGCACATAGACCCAGCCCGAGTACACGGCTCGGCTTCGATCGCGGAGCGCGCCCTTGTACAGCAGGTCGCTCGTGCAGTTGGGCGCCACATGCTCTTGGCTCGACCGGTGATCGAAGTGCTGCTCGCCGTCTCCGAAGAACACTCCCAACTGTTCGCTGAAGCCGCCGGGCTCGGCGAGCTCGACCTCGGTCTCCGTGCGTGCGAGATCGGCGCCGAAGCCCAGGCTCAAGGTCCGCAGGTCGGCGTCGCGCCACACGCGCGCACGCTGGACGGCGAGGTGTGTCATGCCGGCGCCCCAGTCCTGGATCGCCGCGTACCGGACGTGGGCGCCGTCGCCCATGTGAATCTCGGTGATCGCGTCGCTGAACGCACGCGTCAGGTCGGGCGAGGCGTAGCGTTCGATGAACGTCACCTCGGCGCCCGCCTCCACCACGATCAGGGTGTGCGGGAACACCGCGGCCCCGTCGACGTCGACGTAGGTCAACGTCTGCAGCGGCAGGTCCACCTTCGTGTCGCGCGGCACGTACAGGAACGTGCCCCCGGTCCGGAACGCCGCGTGCATCGCCGTGAACCTGGTGCGCTTGCTCGGCACGAGATCGTGGAGGTATCGCTCGACCAGCTCTGGATGCGACGCCGCGGCCGCGTCGAGGTCGCAGAAGACGACGCCTTTGGCCACGAGCCCTGGGTCGAGATGGGTCACCATCACGTCGGAGTCGTGCTGGATCTGCAGCCCGGCGCGCTCGCCGATGTCACCGGCAGCCTCGAGGACCTCGCCGGGCACGCCGTCGAGGTTCTCCGTGCGCCCGCCCGCCGTGTAGGGCGCGAACGTGAGCTCGAGCTCGGACAGGTCGGTGTAGCGCCACTCCTCGGTCTCGTGCGACGGCATCGGCAGGGCCTCGAAGTCGGCGAACGCCTGCCGTCGCAGGTCGCCCGTGAACCCGGCGACCTCGGGCAGGCTCGCCAGGGCGTGCTCGTCGAAGGTGGTCATCGCGGTCCTAGCCGACCGAGCCTTCCATCTGGAGCTCGACCAGGCGGTTCAGCTCGACGGCGTACTCCATCGGCAGCTCCCGCGTGATCGGTTCGATGAACCCGTTCACGATCATCGCGGTCGCCTCGACCTCGGAGAGTCCCCGGCTCATCAGGTAGAAGAGCTGGTCGTCGCCGACCTTCGAGACCGTGGCCTCATGGCCGAGCGCGGCCGTCTCCTCTTCCACCTCGATGTAGGGGTACGTGTCGCTGCGGCTCTCGTCGTCGAGGATCAGCGCGTCGCAGCGCACGTTCGACTTCGCGTGGTGCGCGCCGGGCTCGACCCGAACGAGACCGCGGTACCCGGTACGTCCGCCGTCCTTCGAGACTGACTTCGACGTGATCACGCTCGTCGTGTAGGGGGCGGCGTGGATCGCCTTGCCCCCGGCGTCGGTGTGCATGCCCTTGCCGGCGTAGGCCACGGAGAGCACCTCGCCGCGAGCGCCCTTGCCCATCAGGTAGATCGACGGGTACTTCATCGTGACCTTCGAGCCGATGTTGCCGCCGACCCACTCCATGACGGCGTCTTCCTCGGCGATGGCGCGCTTCGTGACGAGGTTGTACACGTTCGTCGACCAGTTCTGGATCGTCGTGTACCGAACGCGCGCGCCCTTCTTCGCCTTGATCTCGACCACGGCGGAGTGCAGCGAGTCGCTCGTGTAGATCGGGGCCGAGCAGCCTTCCACGTAGTGCACGTAGCTGCCCTCGTCGGCGATGATCAAGGTGCGCTCGAACTGCCCCATGTTCTCCGCGTTGATGCGGAAGTACGCCTGCAGCGGGATGTCGACGTGCACGCCAGGCGGCACATAGATGAACGAGCCTCCCGACCACACGGCCGAGTTCAGCGCCGCGAACTTGTTGTCGTTGGCGGGGATCACCGTGCCGAAGTGCTCGCGAACGAGATCGGGGTAGTCGCGCAGGGCGCTATCCATGTCGGTGAAGATCACGCCCATCTGGTCCAGTTCGTCCTTGATCTTGTGGTAGACGACCTCGCTCTCGTACTGCGCGCTGACGCCGCCCAGGTATTTCTGCTCCGCCTCTGGGATGCCCAGCTTGTCCCAGGTGCCGCGGATGTCGTCCGGGAGCTCGTCCCAGTTCGCGGCCTGCTTCTCCGTGGAACGGATGAAGTAGTAGATGTTCTGGAAGTCGATATCGGACAGGTCGGCGCCCCACCAGGGCATCGGCCGCATGTCGAAGTATCGCAGGCTCTTCAGGCGGTACTTCCGCATCCAGTCGGGCTCGTCCTTGAGCGCGGAGATCTCCTCCACGACGCGTTCGTTCAGGCCCCGCTTCGGCTCGAAGACGGCGTGCGAGGGGTCCTTCCAGTCGAACCGGTACCCCTTGGCGAGCTCTTCGAGGTGCTCTTCCTGTGTGACGGCCATCGTTGGCGGCTCCTCGCGAGTCGATCGTCGGACACCGCCCGGCGGCGGTGCTGCGAACACATCGATGCTACCCGCGGGCGAGGCCTTAAGTCCACCGCGCAGGTCGGATTTGCGCGCGCCACCTCACGTTGCATACCCTGCGGCCACCAGACGAGGGGGGAGACGCGTGGACGGAGCGAGAGCGGCAGGCGGCGGCGAGTCGAAGACCGGCGTGAAGGTCCTGGCGGCGGTGATCGTCGTGGGTGCGCTCGCGGTCGCGGCGACGACCGGGGATTCGTGGGCGGTCCGGTCAATCCTGGTGCTGGTCGCCGGCGACGTGGCGGTGCGGCTCTGGCGGTGGTGACGCGGCGGCGGATCGACGCCGTCGCCCTGGCGGGCGGCCTCGGACTGCTCGCGCTCTGCGCGATCTCGGCCTCGAGCGGCCGGGTGGGCGGGGCCGAGCGAGCGGTCTTCGAGGCGATCAACGGACTGCCGGGCGCCCTCGAGCCCGCGATGCTGGCCGCCCAGTTCCTGGGGGTGCTCGCGATCGGTCCGCTCGTCGCGGCGATCGCCCTCGTCGCCCGACGCCCGCGGCTCGCGGTCGCGGCACTCCTGGTCACGGCCGGGAAGCTGATGGCCGAGCAGCTCGTCTGGAAGGTCGTGCAGCGCAACCGGCCCGGCGAGACCGAGCCCGAGGCGATCGTCCGCGGCGACACAGCGAGGACCGGGTACTCGTTCGTGAGCGGTCACGTCGTGCTCACCACCGGCCTCGCCTGGGTAGCGACCCCCTACCTGCACGGCCGATGGCGGATCGTGCCGTGGGTGATCGTCGCCCTGGTGGCGTTCGCCCGCATCTACCTGGGAGCCCACAACCCGCTCGACGTGGCAGGGGGGTTCGGCCTCGGCCTCGCGATCGGAGGCGCGGTCAACCTCGCGCTCGGCGTGCCGGCGGAAGGGCCTGGTGCGGCGGAGGGGCCTGGTACGGCGGCAAGACCCGATGCGACGGCCGGCGACTCGCAAGGGGCCGAGGCCTGACGGCCGAGGCCTGACGGCCCCGGCCTGACGCCCGACCGAGGTCGGCGCTACCCGCCCAGCTCCACCGGCGCCCCGACCAACGAGCCGTACTCGGTCCATGATCCGTCGTAGTTCTTGACCTGCTCGTACCCGAGGAGCTCTTGCAGGGCAAACCACGTGTGGCTCGAGCGCTCACCGATCCGGCAGTAGGCGATGATCTCCTTGTCGGGGGTGATGCCCTCGGCCTCATAGAGCTCCCGCAGCTCATCGGCGCTCTTGAACGTGCCGTCGTCGTTCGCCGCCTTCACCCACGGGATGTTCGCGGCGTCCGCGATGTGACCGGGCACCTGCGACTGTTCCTGAGGCAGGTGATCGGGAGCCAGCTTCTCGCCACGGAACTCCTCGGGCGAGCGCACGTCGACGAACCCGCTGGCACCGCCCACCTTGCCGATCACCTCGTCGCGGAGCGCCCGGATCTCGGGGCGCTCGGCGCCGGCGATCGTGAAGCCCGTGGCCGCGCGGCTCGGCACGTCCTGGGTCAGTTCACGGCTCTCAAGCTCCCACTTCTTCCGGCCGCCGTTCAGCAACTTCACGTCGTCGAACCCGCGGAGCTTCAGCAGCCAGTACGCGTACGCGGCGAACCAGTTGTTGTTGCCGCCGTAGAGCAGGACCGTGGTGCCCTCGCCGACGCCTGCCTCCGAGAGCAGGCGCGAGAAGCCCGCCTGGTCCTGGAAGTCTCGCCCGACCTCGGTGTGAAGGTCCGTGGTCCAGTTCCACTTCACGGCGCCGCGGATGTGGCCCTTGTCGTACGCCGTGGTGTCTTCGTCGACCTCGATCACCCGCACGGCAGGATCGTCGAGGTGCTCCTCGAGCCAGTCGGTACTGACGAGCACATCTGGGTTCGCGTAGTCGGTCACGTCGATCGGTCCTTCCTCCCCGTCGGGGAACGAGAACGGCGGCCGCACGATGCGGCCGCCGTCTGAATGTTCTCGGTCCGGAGATGCTGATTCAGGGGCCGCGGTGCGTGTGCATCTCCGGGTCGGCGCCGGTCCCCGGACAGCACAGGCGGGACGGGATCATGGCCGCCACCTCCCCGATGCACCTCGTCCGGACCAAATCACAGCTCCTCGGTCGGATTTGCAGGTGCGATACCTACCGCATCTGCAACGGTGCCGTCAAACAGGCTCCTCCGGGAAGCCCGACGCTCAGAAGATGCCGAGGGCGGCCTTCGCCTCGTCGGACATCATCTCCGGCGTCCACGGCGGGCGCAGCACGAACTCCGGCCGCACCTCGTCGACGCCGGGGATGCCTCGCAGGAACGAGCGCATCTGGTCCTCGATCATCGGCCCGATCGGGCATCCCATCGTGGTGAGCGAGTACTGGATGTCGACGCCGCCGTCATCGTGCACCTGCACGTCGTAGACGAGCCCCAGGTCGACGATGTTCAGTCCGAGCTCGGGGTCGTAGACGTTCTTCAGTGCCTCGAAGACGGCGTCGCGCGTCTCGCCGTCCGGCGCCTCGGCGGCGTCCCGTGCGTCGATACCGTCGCTTCCTGCGTCAACCGCGATCTCTTCGTGCATGCGCGCATCCTGTCTCGACTCGTCCTATCCTGAACAGCGTACCCGTACTTCCCCATGATGAAGGAGCGTGTCCCGCCCATGTCGGAGTCGCCGATCCGTGCGCTGATCGTGGACGACCACCCCGTGACCCGCGAGGGGCTCCGCACCGCGCTGGAGCTCTCCGACGAGATCGTCGTGGTCGTCGGCGAGGCCGCGACCGGAGAGGAAGCGGTCGAGCAGGCCCGCGAACTCACCCCCGATGTCGTCTTCATGGACGTGCGGATGCCCGGCATGGACGGCATCGAGGCCACCCGGCGCATCCGACAGGCCGCTCCCGCCACCAAGGTCATCCTCATCACGATCGACGAGTCGCGTGGCGCGATCAGCGAGGCGATCCAGGCGGGTGTCTCGGGCTACCTACTGAAGGACGCTTCCCCCGACGCGCTCGTCGATGCCGCCAAGAACGCGATCGAGGGGAACGCGGTGATCCATCCCCAGCTCACGAAGACGTTCATCGAAGAGGTGCGACTCGGTGAGGGCGACGGCCCACGGGCGGCGCCCCTGTCCAAGCGCGAGCGCGAGATCCTCCAGAAGGTTGCCGACGGGTCGACGACGCGCCAGGTCGCCACCGAGCTCGGGATCTCCCCCCACACCGTGAAGACCCACCTCGAGCGCATCTTCGAGAAGCTCGGCGCGAACGACCGCGCCCAGGCGGTGGCGATCGCGATCCGCACCGGCATCGTGCACTGACGCCCGCTCTCGTCGGGTCCCTCAACCGGCTCCCTTCGGGGCCGATACGAACAGCACATGCTCCGTACCGTGCTGCTCTGCGACACGGCGGACGAGATCTCGACGCTGCGGGTCGCGGCCATCGGCGAACCGGATCTCGTCGTCGAGGTCACCTCCGACGCGCTCCGCGCGATCGAGGCAGCCGCGCGTGCTCGGCCCGATGTCGTGGTCTGCCGCCTCTCCATGGAGGGATTCTCGGGCACGGAGTTGCTCGCCCGCATCGGAGCCTCGTCGCCGGACTCGCGCGTCGTCGTCCGTGTGTCCGTCGATGACGTGGCGCTGGCAGCCTCGTGCCTCGCCGACGGCGCACGCGGGGTCATCGCCATCGACGACGATCCGCGCGAGGTCATGACGGCGGTCCATGCGGCGGCCGAGGGCGGCGTGTCGCTGTCTCCCCGCATCGCCCGCGCCATCGGCGACGCGTTGATCGGGTCGATCGACGCGACCGAGCGACTCGGCGCCGAGCTCGAGGGCCTGCGTGACAGCGTCGCCCAGGGCACGTCGGCGAAGGCCGACTTCCTGTCGAACATCTCCCATGAGCTCCGGACGCCGGTGACCGTCGCCAAGGGCATCGCCTACGTCTTGAACAATCCGTCGATCGGCGAGGACGAGCGGACGGAATTCCTCGGCGAGCTCCAGGGTTCTCTGGACAAGCTGATGGGGCTCGTCGACGAGATCATCACGATGTCCGAGCTCGAACGCGGCACGTTCGAGCTCCGCCTGGCCGAGGTGGACCTCGCACCGGCCGTCGACCGCGCGGTCGCGGTCGCGCGCGATCAGCATCCGACGATCCGCATCGAGGCATCGATCACGGCACCACTGCGCACCCTCGCCGACGAGGAACGCCTCGAGGGGGTCGTCGCCGAGCTGCTGGACAACGCGTGCCGGTACTCCCCCGACGGGATGCCCGTCCACGTGTCGGCGCGCTCGATGTCCGAGGGGATCGTCGTGAGCGTCACCGATCGGGGTGAAGGACTGGACCGAACCGTCGCGAAGCGATCGTTCGACGAGCCGTTCTCGACCGGTGAAGGCGTGTTGCGCAAGGAGAAGGCGGGCGTCGGGGTCGGGCTGCACCTGGCGCGACAACTTGTGGTCGAGCACGGCGGCACCTTGTGGACCGACCCGTTGCCTGGCGGCGGCACACGGGCATCGTTCTGCATCCCACCCCCGGATGCTCGCGGGGACGTTCGGTCGGCCGGAGCGGCGTGAGCGGCGCGACGAACTGAGCGCCCGACACGCGGCGGATCCACGACCTCGAGCGGCTTCCCCCGAGACCGTGGCAGCGAGCGTCCGTGTGGCCTATCCTCGCGTGGGGGTCGCGTGCGGAGAACCGTCTTGGGGATGACGATCGCCCTTCTGGGCACCGGGTGCGTCGCGCCCTCGACGACCGACGCTCCCGCGGTCACCGGCACGATCGAGGTCCTCTCTTCCCCGACCCCCTTCACCCAGGTCAACGCCGGGCCCGTCTCAGCGATGGTCCCCGACGGCTGGGAGGCCCACCCCCCGGCGGAGATCGGTTTCCGAGGGGGGTTCCTGGCGTCGCCTCATCCGGACCGTTGGCGACGCATGGACGGCGGCGTTCCGGGGATGTCGGCGACGTGGGTCGACGCCACGCGGATCGGCATGCCGTCGGACTTCTTCTACTTGGCGGCCACGGGGCCACTGCTCGCGAACCTGACGGAGTCCCGGCGGTGCCGCGCCGAGGCCCCTCGGGTGTTCGTGGATCGACGACCCGAGTTCTCTACCGGAGGGCCGACCCACGGTGACTACGTCGCGCGAGGGGAAGGCACGTGCGAGGTTCGAGGCGTCTCGACGCGTTGGGCGTACTTCGTGGCCGCCCCCGGCTACGGGCCCGTGCACGAGATCGGCATCCCGGCCTCCGGGCTCTACGTCGTGGTGGCCGTCGCCCCCGAGGGGGAACGCGCCGACGCACTCCTCGATCGGCTGATCCGCCACACCTCGTTCGGCGGGTCGTCGGTCGACGAACTGGTCGACGCGGTCGAAGGCAGGTCACGCACCCGCTGAGGGAGCTCGGTCAACGCGGGTTGCGATCCACGAATGGCGGTCGCACCACATCCGCGCCCCCCCGCCGTCCGCGGATGTCGACCTCCACCACGTCGCCCGTGGTGGCGACGTCGGCGGGCCAGATGTAGGCGAGGCCGATGCCGGTCTGGAGCAGCGGCGAGAACGTGCCGCTCGTGACCTCGCCGATCAGCTGGTCCTCGATGAACACGGGATAGTGGGCTCGCGGGATGTGCCGACGCTCCCGCATCCGAAGACCCACCAGCCGGCTCGGCAGGCCTTCCTCTCGTTGCCGGAGCAGCGATGCTCGTCCCCGGAACTCGCCCTTGTCGAAGGAGACCGCCCACGAGAGCCCGGCCTCCAGGGCGGTGACGGACTCGAACAGGTCCTGCCCGTAGAGCGGATATCCCATCTCGAGCCGAAGCACGTCGCGGGCCGCCAGGCCGCAGGGTGCGCCGCCGTAGGGTTCCATCGCCTCCAGCAGCGCGCTCCACAGGTCGTGGGCCACGTCCTGGAACGTGAACAGCTCGAACCCGACCTCGCCCGTGTATCCCGACCGCGTGACGATCACGGGCCGTCGCTTGTACTCCGATTCGGCGCACTGCATGAACGCGAGGTCTCCCGCCTCAGGGAACAGCCGTTGCATGACATGGACCGACTCGGGACCCTGGACCGCGAGGAAGCACCAGTCCTGGTGGTACATCAGGTGCATACGGTCGTCGGCAGGCGTCTCCTCCAGGATCTGCAGGACCCGGTGCGCGTTGGCCGCGTTGGGCACGACGAAATACCGCTCGTCGTCGAGGCGATACACGATGAGATCCTCGATCACGCCGCCACCCTCGTTCAGCACCAGGTTGTAGAGCGCCTCACCGACGGCGGCTCGGGACACGTCGTTGGTGACGACCCGCTGCAGCAAGCCCAGAGCTCCGGGACCCTGCACATCGACCTTCCCTAGATGGGTGAGGTCGAACAGTCCCACCCGCTCGCGGACCGCCTCGTGCTCCTTCAGGGCCCCGGCGTACTCGATCGGCATCAGCCACCCGCCGAACGGACCGAGCTTCGCACCAAGCGCCCGGTGCTCGGCCTCGAGCGGGGTGTGCTGCAGCGCCGCGGGCTCGTCCACGCCCGGTATCGTAGCCGCTCGGAGGAAGCCCGGTAGACTGGCTCGTCGGATGAGTGATGCGTACGACGTCGCCGTGATCGGAGGCGGGACCGCGGGGTACTCCGCCGCCCTGCGCGCCGCCCAACTCGGCCTGCGCGTGGTCCTCGTCGAGCGTGACGATCGCATCGGCGGCACGTGTCTGCTCCGCGGGTGCATCCCCACGAAGGCCTTGTTGCAGTCGGCCGCTGTGATGGACGCCATCGATCGGTCCGACGAGTGGGGCATCAAGGCGTCGGGTGAGCCCGACTGGTCGGCCGTGAAGGCGTTCGAGGACTCAGTCGTCGACAAGCTGGTCAAGGGTGTCACCGGTCTGATCTCGGCTCGCAAGATCGACGTCGTCCACGGGCTGGCCCGGTTGGTGCCCGGTCGAACCGCCCTCGACGTCGGCGGGTCTCGGCTCGAAGCGAGCGACGTCGTCATCGCGACCGGATCCGCTCCGAAGCTGCTCCCCGGCATCGAGCGGACCGACCGCATCATCACGAGCGACGAGGCTCTCTGGTACGACCGCATCCCCAGCTCGGCGGTCGTGATCGGCGCCGGCGCGGTCGGTCTCGAGTTCGCGTCGTTGTACCGATCGTTCGGCGCTGAGGTCACCCTCGTCGAGGCGCTCCCGCGGCTCGCGCCGCTCGAAGACGACGAGGTGTCGAAGGAGATCGCGCGCGCGTACCGCAAACGGGGCATCACCACGGCGGCCGGAGCGTCCGTCCAGGGGGTCGTGGACACGGGTGACGCGGTCGAGGTCACGTACGACCCGGGGAAGGGTCCCGAGACCGTCTCCGCCGACGTATGCCTCGTCGCGACGGGACGCGGCCCGGTGACCGAGGGGCTCGGTCTCGCGGAGGCGGGTGTCTCGACCCACGAGAAGGGCTTCGTCAACGTCGACGCTCGGCTTCGGACGAACGTCGACCACGTGTGGGCGATCGGCGACGTGGCCTCGACCCCGCTGCAGCTCGCCCACGTCGCGTTCACCGAGGGCTACGCGGTCGCCGAACGCCTCGCGGGCATCGACGTTGCCGAGATCGACTACGTGAACATCCCGAAGGTCACCTACTGCACGCCCGAGATCGCGAGCGTGGGATTGACCGAGACGCAGGCTCGTGAGGCGGGACTCGACGTCACGGTCGACAAGGTCGACTTCCGCGCGATCGGCAAGGCGAACATGCTCCGCGAGGGTGGCTTCGTGAAGGTCGTCGCCGAGACCGACGGTCCGGTTCGCGGCGTGCATATGATCGGCCCCCATGTGACGGACCTGATCGCCGAGGGCATGCTCATCGTGAACTGGGAAGCGATGCCCAGCGAGGTGGCGGCCATGATGCACCCCCACCCGTCCTTGTCCGAAGGCATCGGCGAGGCGCACATGGCGCTCGTCGGCAAGCCCCTGCACACCCCGTGAGGAGCGAGCGAGTGGCGACCGAAGTCGACCCGGCCGGCACCCCTGCCGAGACGTCGGACGCCCGACGGCCTCTGCCCGACGACGAGTTGGTCGAGATGCTGCGCATGCTCAAGCTGAGCCGATACTTCGACGAGCGCATGGAGGCCTTGTACCGCCAGGGCCGACTGCCGGGAGCGATCTACTCTGGTCGCGGACAGGAGGGCACGCACGTCGGTGCCGCGTGGGCCCTGCGCCCCGGCGACTCGCTCTTCCCGACGCACCGCGACCTCACCGCACAGCTGACGAAGGGCCTCGACCTCAAGCGGGTGATGGCGCAGTTCTGGGCTCGCATCGACGGCTACACGCGCGGCCGCGACGGCAACAGCCACATCGGCGATTGGTACGGGAACAAGACGTTCACGGTGATGTCGCATCTGCCGATCGCGTATCCGGTCGCTGTGGGGGCTGCGCTCGCGTACAAGCTCAAACGCGAGCCCAACGTGGCCCTGGCGATCTGCGGCGACGGCTCCACCTCGAACGGTCGCTGGCACGAGGCGATCAACACGTCGGCGATCCATCAGCTTCCGGTCGTCTGGGTCGTGAACAACAACCAGTTCGCCTACTCGACCCCGAACGTGCTCGAGTTCGCGATCCCGACGATCGCCGAGAGGGCGGTCGCCTACGGCATCCCCGGTGTGAGGGTCGACGGCGGCGACGTGCTCGAGGTCTTCGAGGCGACGCGCGCGGCGGTCGAGCGCGCTCGCGCCGGGGAAGGGCCGACCCTGATCGAGGCGGTGTCGCTGCGGTGGCGGGGTCACGCCGGTCACGACCCGGCGAAGTACATGCCCGACGAGCTGCTCCAGGAGTACATGGCCAACCACGATCCGGTGCGCAACTTCGAGGAGTACCTCCTCTCCGAAGGGGTCGTCACGAAAGACGACATCGATGCGATCGCGCAGCGCGTGGAGGCGGAGTTCGACGAGGGCTACGAGTTCGCGCTCGCCTCACCGTTCCCCGAACCCGGCGACGCCACGAAGGGCCTCTGGGTCGAGGACGGCTACTGGACGAGCGAGCCCGGCCGCGGCGGCGGCACGGAGGCCGGCTGATGGCGACAACGGCGAAGGTCGAAGCTGGCGCCGCCGGCCACGGCGCCGAGCCGCGCGGCAAGCGCGGCGACGACGGCCAGGCCACCTACCTGATCGCGATCGCCGAGGCTCTGTGGGAGGAGATGGAACGCGACGAGCGCGTCTACATGCTCGGCGAGGACATCGGTGTCTACGGCGGTGCCTTCAAGGTGACCGAGGGATTCATCGACCGATTCGGCGGCAATCGCGTGATCGACACCCCGATCGCCGAGGAGACGATCGTCGGCATGGCGGTCGGGTCCGCGATGGAGGGGCTTCGTCCGGTCGCGGAGTTCCAGTACGCCGACTTCATGTCGTCGGGCTTCGACTCGATCTCGACGGTGCTCGGGCGCTACCACTACCGATCCGGCGTGCCGCTGCCGGTCGTGCTGCGCGGTCCCTCGGGGGGATACGTGCGGGCATCGTCGTTCCACTCGGTGAATCCCGAACCGTGGTTCGCCTACGGAGGCGGCATCAAGATCGTGGCGCCCGCCTTCCCGGCCGACGCGAAGGGACTGATGAAGTCCGCGGTGCGCGATGACAACCCCGTGCTGTACCTCGAGCACAAGTGGATCTACCGGCGCATCAAGGAGCAGGTGCCGACCGATCCCGACTTCCTCGTGCCGATCGGCAAGGCCGACGTGAAGCGAGCGGGGACCGACGTCTCGATCGTCACGTACGGCGCCCTCGTGCACAAGTCGCTGGAAGCGGCCGAGAATCTCGCCCAGCGGGGCATCTCCGCCGAGGTCGTCGACCTCCGGACCGTGCACCCGATCGACGAGGAGACCGTGCTGAGCTCGATCGAGAAGACGTCGCGCGCGTTGATCGTGAGCGAGAGCTACCGGTTCGTCGGCATCGGCGCCGAGGTCGGGGCGACGATCGCCGAGAAGGCGTTCGAACACCTCGACGCGCCGGTGACCCGCCTCTCCCCGCCGAACATGCCCGTGCCCTTCTCCCCCACGCTCGAGGACGCGTTCCTGCCCCAGGTGGCAGACATCGAGCGTGCCGTCGAGGAGTTGTCCGCTTGGTGAGCCGCGCGCCGCTCGAGGAAGGAGCCCGATGACGTCGATCCAGATGCCGCAGCTCGGCGAGACGATCGTCGAAGGCACGATCCTGAAGTGGCTGAAGGCCGAGGGCGAAGCCGTGGAGCGCGACGAGCCGCTCTTCGAGATCTCGACCGACAAGGTCGACACTGAGGTGCCGTCGCCGGTGGCGGGCACCCTCACGACGATCCTCGTCGAGGAAGGTGCGACCGTGCCGGTCGGTACACAGCTGGCAGAGGTCGCGTCCGACGAGGACTCGGCGGTCGCTCCGGCAGATGAGGTTACGGCATCGTCTGCGCCGCCGACCTCGCTGGCGAGCGGCGGGCCTAGTGGCGAGACGCCGGGCCAGGGTGCGAGCGATGCCTCCGCCCCACCCGCCTCCGCGCCTGTGCCCGCTGCCGTCGCGCAGTCGATGCCGGATCAGGGGCCCCGATCGCAGATCCTGTCGCCGCTCGTGCGCAAGTTGGCGCAGGAGCACGGGATCGACCTGTCCACGGTCGCCGGCACCGGCACCGGGGGACGGATCACGAAAGCTGACGTGATGGCGGCCGTCGCCTCGGGCGCCGGCCCGATCCCCGCGGCGGTGGCCCCAACGGCAGCACCCGCAGGGATGGCCCCCCCGTCCGTGGGCACGGCGGCGGCCGAGGGCGAGACCGTCGAGCCGATGTCGCACATCCGCAAGGCCATCGCGACGCACATGGTGGCGTCGGTCAACGAGACCGCGCGCGCGTGGACGATGGTCGAGGTGAACGTGGACCATCTCGTCAGGCTGCGCGAGCGCGCGAAGGACGCCTTCCTCGCGACGCACGGGGTGAAGCTGACGTACCTGCCCTTCGTGGTGCGCGCGACCGTCGATGCGCTGCAGGTGTTCCCGGCGGTGAACTCGCGGATCGTCGGCGACGACGTCGTCACGCCGCGGGCGGTGCACATGGGGATCGCCGTGAGCTACGACGCCGGATTGATCGTGCCGGTGATCCGCAACGCCGACGTGATGAACAGCGTGGGAGTCGCCCGGGCGATCGCCGATCTCGCCGCTCGAGCTCGCTCGCACCAGCTGAAGCCCGACGAGGTCCAGGGCGCCACGTTCACGATCACGAACCCCGGCCCGTACGGATCGCTGATCAGCGTGCCGATCATCAATCAGCCGAACGTGGGAATCCTCTCGCTCGACGGCATCCAGCGTCGGCCCGTCGTGGTCGAGGGTGACGCGATCGCGGTGCGTAGCATGGTCTACGTCTCGATGTCGTGGGACCACCGCCTGATCGACGGTGAGATCGCCACACGGTTCCTCGCCCGCATCAAGCAGAACCTCGAGAGCTGGGACTTCGCTGAGGACCTCGGGATCTGATGACCCGGCGAACCTGGCTCTTCGAGCCCGAGGGGATCGTCCCGTACGACGCCGCGAACGACGCGATGCACGACCTGGCCCGGCGGCGACTCGACGGGGCGGTCCCGGATGCCGCGATCCTGCTCCAGCACCCCCCCGTGTTCACGGCCGGCAGGCGAGCAAAGCCCGAGCATCTCGTCTGGAGCGAGGACGAAGCCGCAGCGCACGGTGCCGAGGTGCACCACATCGATCGTGGTGGCTCGTTCACCTTCCACGGACCGGGGCAGCTCGTGGGATACCCGATCCTGCACCTCGGCGGTCGCCCCGACGCCGCCCGGTACCTGCGCTCGCTCGAGGCCGCCGTGATCAGGACCGGCGCGGAGCTCGGGGTGGAGCTGCACCGGCGGGATGACGTGCAGACGGGTGTGTTCGCGGGGGACGACAAGCTCTGCGCGATCGGCGTGCGCCTGATGCGAACCCGGGTGACGCTCCACGGATTCGCGATCAACTGCGACACCGACCTCTCGTGGTTCGACGGCATCGTGGCCTGCGGGCTCCCGGACAACGGCGTCACATCGCTCTCACGGCTGCTGGACCGCGACGTAACCGTCGAGGAGGTCCGGCCGATCGTGCGGCGCGCGCTCGCGGCGGAGTTCGATCTCGCGTTCGAGGAAGCGCCGGCCGACGAGCTGGCGATGTTCCGCTCGCCGCTGGTGGCATGAGCAGCAGCGGCGGCGACCGCGGGCGTCGGTCGAGCGATCCGGCTCAGACGGAGTCGGCGATCAACGCGTAGCGCGGCGCGTGTTCCAGCCATCCGAGCGGCCACCCCTCGTGCAGCCGCGCGGCCCACTCGACGTCGCGCAGACGCTGGATGCGAACGCCCGTCCAGCCGGACTCATACACGGCATCGACCAGCGGTGTCGGCGAGGGCATCCGTGCCAGCGGCAGCGCCTCGAGCACCTCGTCGGGGTAAGGCGCGTGATGGTGGTCGGCGATCCCCATGGCACGACGCACCATGCCGGCGACGGCGTGCTTGGCCCGGTCGGCTGGGGCGAGTGAGCCCCAGACGCCCTCGAAGAGCACGAGGCGGCCGCCGGGCGCGGTCACCTTCCGCCAGGCGCGGAGCGCGCCGACCGGATCAGGCATCGTCCAGAGGACGTGGCGCTCGATCACGGCGTCGAAGGGTCCGTCGGGCGGTGCCATCGCAGACCCCACCTCGAACGAGAGATCCAGGCCCCTCGCAGCGGCCTTCCGGCGCGCCTTCGAGAGCATGCCCTCGGACAGGTCCAGAGCGGTCACGCGATACCCGAGCTCGGTCGCGAGCAGGCTCAGCGAGCCTGTGCCCGCCCCCGCGTCGAGCACCGAGACCGGCGGCTCGGGCAGGGCCCTGCGCAGTGCGGATCGCCAGGCGGCCGCCTCCAGCGGATCGGAGACCGCGTGCGACGCGGAGAGGTCATAGGTCTCGGCATCGCGATCCCAGAAGTCCCGGATGCTGTCGTGCACGTCGGACAAGCTGCCTCCCCTTCGGGGGTGGTCAGAAGAGTCGAGCGGCGAGCTTCGGCCGGTACTCCCCCACGAGAGGATCGTCATCGAGTGTGGCGAACACGTCGACCATCGACTCTCTCGCGATGGCAGGGTCGTCGTCGAATGCCGCGAGCAGTCCGTCGAGCGCCTCACGCCACCGTCCCGAGGCGGCTGCCACCCTGGCCCGGGTGATCGCATCGTCGCCCCCGAGCGAACCCCAATCGTGGACCCGCACGGCAGCCAGGACGCGCTCCGCGTCAGGGTCGGGGACCAAGGGTTCGACGAGGGCCTTCGCCTCGTCGAACTCCCCACGGCCCACGAGGATGCGGGCGAGCCCCACGGCCGCCTCCCTGTTCTCCGGGTCCTTCTCGAGTGCGTCGCGGTACCCGGCCTCCGCCGACTCGAGATCGCCGGCGACCTCCTCCGCCAGGGCCTCGTCGGCCTCGACCTCGGCCTCGCTCGGGAGGATCGAGTCGATGAACCGGTTGACTTCGGGTTCAGGGTAGGCCCCGATGAACATGTTCACGGGCTGCCCGCCGCTGAACGCGACGACGGTCGGGATCCCCTGGCTCTGCACAGCCTGCAGCAGCGCGTTGCCGACGGCATTGGCATCGACGTCGAGCTTGGCCAACAGGAACGCTCCTTGCCGTTCGCCGGCGACCCTCTCGAGGATCGGGCCGAGGGTGCGACACGGCGCGCACCACGAGGCCCACATGTCGACCACGACGGGGCGCTGCATCGAGCCTTCGATCACCACCTGCTCGAAGTCGGCGTCGGTGACGTCGACCACGGTGGTCGCCGGAGTCGCGGTGCTCGGCCTGCTCATGTCCACCATGCTCCTCAGCCTCTCACACGCTCACGGCTGCGAGGGGCGAGCGACGGACCTGCCGCGAGCCTCACGATCACGACCCCGCCCGTAGCGCCGCAAGCGCAAAGCGTTCAGCACCACCGTGACGCTCGAGACGGCCATCGCGGCAGCAGCCCACATGGGATCGAGCACCCCGAACACGGCGAGTGGGATCATCACGACGTTGTACGCGAACGCCCAGAAGAGGTTCTGCGCGATGATCCTGTAGGTCCGACGGGCCAGCTCGACCGCGTCGGCCACGGAGGCGAGCGAACCCCCCAGCAGGTTCACCTCCGCCGCGGCGAGCGCGACGTCGGTGCCCCCGCCCATCGCGACCCCCACGTCGGCCTTCGCGAGGGCCGGGGCGTCGTTCAGCCCGTCGCCCACGAAGATCACCCGATGCCCCGCCTGCTGCACCGTCAGGACCTCCTCGACCTTGTCCTCGGGCACGACCTCGGCCGACACCCGGTCGATCCCGACCTCGTCGGCGACCGCGCGCGCGGTGGCCCGGTGATCGCCGGTCACCATGGCGACCTCGAGGCCGATCCGGCGAAGGCGAGTCACGGTGTCGCGGGCCTCCGGCTTCACCCGATCCGCCACGGCCACCACACCGACCGGGGCGCCGTCGATCCACACCGCGAACGGGGTCCGCCCGTCCGCGGCCAATCGCTCGATCTCATCCTTCATCGCGCGGGGCAACGCTCCTACCCGCCCCACGCGGATCTCACGGCCGTCGACCGTCGTGACCGCCCCGAGTCCGGGCTCGGCGCGGTGCGCCTCTCCGCTGGGCACCTCGATCCCGAGATCCCGGGCCCGCCGGATGATCGCCTCGGCGATGGGATGCTCGGACCCCGCCTCGGCCGCAGCTGCCGCAGCGAGCAGGTCGTGGTCGTCCAGCCCGGGCGACGGCACGAGATCGGTGAGCCGCATCACGCCATCGGTGACCGTGCCGGTCTTGTCGAGGAGCACGACGTCGGCTCCGCGTGCGGCCTCGAACACCTCGCCGCCCTTGAAGAGCACGCCGAGCTCGGCCGCCCTGCCCGAGCCGGCCATGATCGCGGCGGGGGTCGCGAGTCCGAGCGCACAGGGGCACGCGATGAGCAGGACCGCTACCGCGTGGAGCATCGCCGCTCCCGCCGTCGCCTCGGCGAGCGCGAACCAGCCGACGAACGTGGCCGCCGCGATCGTGAGCACGACCGGCACGAAGACCGCCGACACCCGGTCCGCCAGACGCTGGACCGGCGCCTTCGATCCCTGGGCCGCATCGAGGAGCCGCACGATCTCGGCGAGCCGCGTCCCGGCGCCGACGGTGGTGACGAAGACGACCAGCCGGCCGTTCCCGTTCACGGTAGCGCCGACGACGTCGTCGCCGGGTCCGACCTCGACGGGCGCCGACTCCCCGGTCAGCAACGACAGGTCGACCCACGACGAGCCCTGCTTCACGACTCCGTCCGATGGGATCGTCTCGCCCGGGCGGACGACGACGAGCTGGCCGGGACGCAGGTCGTCGATGGTCACGCGCCGTTCCGCACCGTCGACCAACAAGGTCGCCGTCTTGGCGCCACGATCCAGCAACGCTCTCGAGGCGTCGGCGGCGCTCGCCCGGGCGCGGGCCTCGAGCACCTTGCCGACGAGGATCAACGTCACGATCACGGCGGCCGTGTCGAAGTAGTGGTCGTGCTCACCGAGCAGAAGGGTGGCCACGCTGTAGCCGTATGCGGACAGCGCGCCGAGGGCCACCAGCGTGTCCATCGTGGTCGCTCCGTGTCGGGCCGACCGCGCGGCCGCTCGCAGGAACGGCCAGCCCGAGTAGAAGACGACCGGGGTCGCGAGCATCCAGGCGAGCTCCTGACTCCGTGCGGCGTGAGGGACGGCGAACGTGAGCCAGAGCACGGCCAGGGTCAACGGCACCGCCACCACCAGCCTGAGCACGTACGAACGTGCCTCGTCGGCAGGAGAACGCCGTTGCGTATGCACCCGCGCGCCGTACCCGACCTGGCGGACCGCTTCGACGAGCGGCTCGACGGGGCCGTCGACACGCAGATCCCGCTCCTCGTGGATCGTCGCGGTACGAGTCGCGAGGTTCACGGACGCCTCCTCGACCCCCGGCACCCGCACGAGGGCCCGCTCCACCCGTTGCACGCAGGACGCGCAGGTCATGCCCTCGATGTCCAGCACGATCGCGTGTCGGTCGGTTCCCTCGGATCTCATTTCCCGGCGAGCCGACCCACGGCTGCCATGAGCTCCTCGATCTTGGCCTCACCGCTCCCCTGCTCGATCGATTCGCGAACGCAGTGCCGAACATGGTCATCGAGCAGTCCCATCCCCACCGCTCGCAGGGCCGCCTGGACCGAGCTCAGCTGCGTGAGGATGTCGATGCAGTACGCGTCCTCCTCGACCATGCGCAGCAACCCGCGGACCTGACCCTCGATGCGGCGGAGCCGATCACGCACCGCCTTCTCGTTCATGGCGTAGCCATGCACCCTGAGCCTCCTCACATCTCCCGCTCGTCGTCGGTCAGCGACAGAAAGTGGCCGGGATCGTCTCGGAACCGTCGCATGCACCCGACGGAACAGAAGAGATACGCGATGCCGTCGTGTTCCCATGCCGCCGCCGCGGACGCTTCGTCGACGGACATGCCGCACACCGGGTCCTTCATGGGGTCGCCTCCTCCACCGTGGTCTGGTCGCACGAGAACTATACCAGGGGGGGGTATCTCGCCACGACGCCGGGAGAGCTCTGGGTCTGTATGACCACGGTGTATGCTCGCCGCACGGTGCGAGGAAGCTGGCTCACGTGTCCACGCGGGTAGCGCCGACCCCCCACGGGGCGCTCGGACTCACCGACGACGACCTCCTAGCGATGTTCCGTCTCGTGCTGACGGCCCGCCTGCTCGACGAGGCGGCCCTGCGACAGAACCGCATGGGCCGGGCACCGTTCGTCGTGCCCGCCGAGGGGCACGAGGGGTGCCAAGTGGGCACCGCGTGGGCGATGCGCAGGGGCGTCGACGTCTGGTTGCCGTACTACCGCGACGGCGGCGTCGTCCTCACCGCCGGCATGACGCCCTACGAGATCTTCCTCGGCATCTTCGCCAAGGCGGACGATCCGTCGAGCGGCGGCCGCCAGATGCCGTCGCACTGGGGGCATCGCGCGCTCGGCATCATCACCGGCTCCTCTCCGATCGCGACCCAGGTGCCGCACGCGGCCGGCATCGCCTACGCGATCACGTACCGCAACGAAGACGCCGTGGTGGCGTGTTGGTTCGGCGACGGAGCGACGAGCGAGGGCGATTGGCACGAGGGCCTGAACTTCGCGGGCATCCACCGCCTGCCGGTCATCTTCGTCTGCGAGAACAACCACTACGCGATCAGCGTGCCGCAGTCCAAGCAGATGGCGATCGACGACGTGGCCGACCGGGCGGCGGGGTACGGGTTCCCCGGCGTCGTGGTCGACGGCAACGACGTGCTCGCCTGCTACGCCGCGATGAAGGAGGCGCACGAGCGCGCCCGCGCCGGCGAAGGCCCGACGTTGATCGAGTGCAAGACGTACCGGTTCCTGGGGCACACGTCCGACGACGACGACAAGACGTACCGCTCGCGGGACGAGGTGGAGGAGGCGCGCCATCACGATCCGGTCCACGTGTTCGGCGAGTACCTGCGGTCGCAGGGGCTCCTCGACGACATCGGGGCCGAGGAGCTGCGCGCGTCGGTCAAAGGGGAGATCGACGAGGCCCTCGCCGCCGCATGGGACGCTGCCGACCCAGAGCCCTCGTCGGCGCTCCGGCACGTGTTCGCTGAGGACGGTCCCGAGGACGGCGCTGAGGGCGGCCCATGACCGAGAAGAACGTCGTCACCGCGATCCGCGACGCCCTGCACGACGAGATGGCTGGCGACGATCGGATCGTGCTGCTCGGCGAGGATGTCGGGAACCGGGGCGGCGTGTTCCGCATCAGCGCCGGCTGGATGCAGGAGTTCGGGGAGCAGCGTGTGATCGACACGCCGCTCGCGGAGTCGGGCATCGTCGGGGTGGCGATCGGAATGGCGATGCACGGCATGCTGCCGGTGGCCGAGATCCAGTTCGCTGACTTCATCCATCCGGCGTTCGACCAGATCGTGTCGGAAGCCGCCCGCATCCGCTACCGCTCGAACGGCGCCTTCTCGTGCCCCTTGGTGATCCGGGCCCCGTGCGGCGGCGGGATCCACGGCGCGCTCTACCACTCGCAGTCGATCGAGGCGTTCTTCGCCCACGTGCCGGGACTCAAGGTCGTGATGCCGGCCACTCCGGCCGACGCGGCAGGACTGCTCCGCGCGGCGATCGCCGACCCCGACCCGGTGCTGTTCCTCGAGCACAAGAAGACCTACCGAGCGGTCACCGGCGACGTACCGGAGGAGCGGCACATCGTCGAGATCGGCACGGCCGATGTGAAGCGCGAAGGCACCGACCTCACGTGCGTCAGCTACGGGTTCGCCCTGCACACGTGCCTCGACGCCGCGGCCAGGCTGCTCCAGGACGAGGGCGTCTCGGTCGAAGTCGTCGACGTCCGCTCCCTGGCGCCGCTCGACACCGAGACGATCCTCGCGTCCGTGCACCGCACCTCGAAGGCGATCATCGTGTACGAAGACAACCGCACCTACGGTGCGGGGGCGGAGATCGTGGCCACGATCGCGGAGGAGGCGATGTTCGACCTCGATGCGCCGATCGTGCGCATCGGAGGTCCCGACGTCCCCGCGATGCCGTTCGCGACGCCGCTCGAGCACTACTTCATGGAACCGGAGCCGGACCAGGTCTACCGGCGCATGCTCGACCTCGCGCGAGCCTGATCCAGCGCCATTTCGGTGCCGCGGCCCGTGGATTTCAGGGTGCGCCCGAGGACGTCGATAACCCATCGACGGTGCACCCTCACGACGCCACACCCGGACCCGATCGCGAACGGTCGACGAGCCGGCACGACCTGACGGTCGTGTTGGGCGCCGTCGTGCTGTTCACGATCGGCGTCGCGACCGGTGCGTTCCAGGTGATCCACGAATCCCTCGAGACGAGGGCACGCGGGCTCGCCGATGCCGCGTTCGGGATCTTGATCGTCGGCTGCTGGGCAGCCGGGGTGATCGCGCTGCTGCATCGGCGCCATGCGCGGGACGAACAGCACCGGCGCACCGAGACCGAGGCGAAGTACCAGACCCTCGTCGAGCAGGTACCTGCCGTTGCCTATGCGTGGGACCCGGCGCACGAGCCCGGCACCGTGCCCGCCGCCTACATCAGTCCGCAGATCGAACGCCTGCTCGGCTTCACGGCTCAACAGTGGATGGAGGACCCCGAGCTGTGGGGCCGTCTGGTGCACGTCGAGGACCTCGACCTCGTGCTCTCGGCATGGCGTGAGGCGGTCGAGGCGGGCGAGCGGTTCTTGGTCGAGTACCGCATCCGCACCGCGACCGGTGAGGAGGTCTGGGTCCGCGACGAGGCAAGCCCGTCCCATGGTGAGGAGGGGAGGCGCTACCGGGGTGTGATGGTCGACGTCACGTCGGAGCACGAGACGCAGCAGGCGCTGCGCTCGCTCGAGGAGCGCTTCCGGCGACTCGTCGAACAGACACCGGGAATCACCTACATCGAGGATGCAGCGACCGAAAAGACCTTGTACATCAGCCCGCAGGTCGAGGATGTCTACGGGTACACGCCGGAGGAATGGTTGGCCGACGCCGGGCTCTGGGTGCGATCGCTGCACCCCGACGACCGGGCGTGGGTCACGGCCGGGATTGCGGCCGACACCGGCGACGCATGGAGCGTGGACTACCGGTCGGTCACCAGGGATGGACGCACGATATGGGTGCACAACGAGGCCGTGCTGATCCGCGACGACGGTGGCGCGCCAGTCGTCTGGCAGGGACTCGTGCTCGACATCACCGAGCGCAAGGAGGCCGAGGCCCGTCTGCGCGAGGCCGAGGAACGGTACCGCACGCTCGTCGAGCAGCTCCCGGCGGTGATCTACATCGACGCCATCGACGAGATGGCCACCGCACGCTACGTCAGCCCGCAATACGAGCGTCTCACCGGCTACACACCGGCCGAACGATTGGCGGACCCGGCGATGTGGATGCGCATGATCCACCCCGACGATCACGCTCGCGTGCTGGCGGAATCGAACCGCACGAACGAGACGGGCGAGGACTACGACATCGAGCACCGCATCGTCCGCAAGGACGGGCGGGTCATCTGGGTGCACGACCATGCCTTCCTGGTCCGTTCGGCCGACGGAGACGACGTGTGGCAGGGGGTGCTCACCGACATCACCGATCGCAAGCTCGCCGAGGACGCCCTCACGACGCGGGACCGCATCCTCGGAGCGGCGGGCTACGCCGCGGAGCGCTTCCTGCGCGCGCCGTCGTGGCAGGAATGCATCGACGACGTGCTCGCCCGGCTCGGGCTGGCGGGCTCGGCCACGCGGGCGGCGGTGTTCGAGAACCTCGACCGCCCGTTTGGCGTGCACGCGGCATTGCGCCATGCCTGGCTGTGCGACGATGCGCCCCCCGCGATCGATCAGCCGTCGTCGGAACCCCGCCCCTACGGCGAGGATCTCGCCCGCTGGGTTCAGACGCTCGGCTCCGGGGCGGCCATCCACGGTCCGGTGGCCGAACTCCCCGAACCGGAACGAGCGATGCTCGCCGACCTCGGCATCCGTTCCACCATCGTGATGCCGGTCCACGTGCAGGACGCATGGTGGGGATCCCTCTGCGTCGACGAATGCGACGAGGATCGAGCCTGGCAGCCGGCGGAGGTCGATGCGATCCGGGTGGTGGCCAACACGCTCGGGGCCGCGATCGAGCGGGAGCAGGGCGCACGGCGCCTCGGCGAGGCGGAGGAGCGCTACCGCGCGATCGTTGAACACGTGCCGGCCGCCATCTACCTCGATCGCGCCGATCGATCGATGCACACGATCTACGTCAGCCCCCAGGTCGAAGAGATCACGGGGTACACCCCGCAGGAATGGATCGACGATCCCGATCTCTGGCTGACGATCATGTCGCCGGAGGACCGTCCCGAGGCCGAACGCAGCTACATCGAGTCGCTGACCTCGAGGCAGCCGTGGAAGGCGGAGTATCGCGTCAACACGCGCGACGGGCGGACGATCTGGTTGCACGACGAGACCACGTTCGTCACCGACGCCGACGGGGAACCGTTGTTCCTGCAGGGCGTGCTCATGGACATCACCGAGCGGAAGCTGGCGGAGCAGGCCCTCCGCGAGTCCGAGCGGCGTGAGCGCGTCGCCGCCGAGCGTCTCCGGGCGCTCGACGAGATGAAGAACACGTTCCTGGCGGCGGTCTCCCACGAGCTCCGGAGCCCGCTCACGTCGATCCTGGGTCTGTCGATCACCCTCGAACGCTCCCCGGAGATGGACGCGAACGATCGGGACGATCTGCTCGAACGACTCGCGTTCAACGCGCGCAAGCTCGATCGCCTGCTGAAGGACCTCCTCGACATCGACCGACTCAACCGAGGGATCGTCGAGCCTCAGTACCGAGCGGTCGACGTCGCAGCGCTCACGCGACGCAGCGTCGAGAGCCTCGACACGGTCGCCGGCCGCAGGATCGAGTTCGAGATGCCGTCCCTCGTGCTCACGATCGACCCGCCCAAGCTCGAACGCATCGTCGAGAACCTCGTCGCGAACGCCGTGCGGCACACCCCCCCGACGAGCCGCATCTGGATCCGTCTCGAGCCCGTGGAGGCTGGGGCGCTCCTCAGCGTCGAGGACGACGGACCAGGCGTGCCTGCCGAGCTCCGGGACGCCGTCTTCGAGCCGTTCCGACAGGGACCGACCGCCACCCCACACTCCCCCGGCACCGGCATCGGGCTCTCCCTGGTCGCGCGGTTCGCGGAACTCCACGGAGGCCGAGCGTGGGTCGACGAACGCCCCGGTGGTGGTGCTGCGTTCCGCGTGTTCCTGCCCTCGCCCCCCGGCGCCGGCCTGGCCTCGGGAACCGCCGACGACGAGGATATCGCTCGCGGGGACACGGAAGCGGCGACGGCCGACGCGGTCTGATTCGCTCGACCGACGCTAGCCATCGTCGGGACGGTCGGCGTCGAGGTCGGGTTCCTCGGCGAAGCGCTTGCGGACCGCTGCTACCAGCCCTCCCCCGCGGGCCTTCGCCTTCCGTCGTTGCTCGTCCATCGCCTGCTTCGCCTCCTCGGGGTCGATCTCCCGTGTCAGGTCCGCCTCGATCACTTCATGCCGGTCGAGGGCGCTCGACACGATCGCCTGCACGATCGCGGCCACCGGCAGAGCGATGAACGCCCCGATGAGGCCCGCGATGCTGGCCCCGGCGATCGCACACCCGAAGGCGACGGCGGCGTGCAGCTCCATCGTCTTCGCCGTGATGCGCGGGCTCAGCACGTAGTTCTCGAGTTGCTGGTAGAGGGTGAAGAACACGAGCAGGACCAGTGCCTTCCACGGGCTCTCCACGACGGTGACGAGGAGCGGCAGGGCCATGGCGATGTAGGTGCCCACCGTCGGGATGAACTGCGAAACGAGCCCCATCCACACCGAGAGCGGCACGGCGAAGGGGACCTCCAGGATCGACAGCACGATGAACGTCGCGATGCCCGAGACGAGAGCGAGCAGCAGCCGGGAGTAGAGGTAGGCGCCCGTCTTCTCGATCGCGACCTCCCATACCCACAACACGTGCTGCTGGCGGGCGGGCGGCAAGACCGAGAGCACCGTGCGGCGGAACCGCGGCCCGTCGGCGGTGAAGTAGAACGTGAACAGTCCGACGGTCAAGAGCATGAAGATCGCACCGAGCAGCGACGACGCGAATCCGAAGACGTTGCCGGCGATGTTCGTCGCGAACCCCGCCAGATCGGAATCGGCGTTCTGGAGCTGGCCCTCGATCGTGGCCTGGGAGATCTCCACGTTGAACCACCGCTCGGTGTACCCGCTGACGCTCGTCAGGATGTCCGGCGCCGCCTCGATCAAGGCTCGCAACTGGTCGACGACCAACGGGATCATCATCCCGACCATCACGATCGAGACGACTGCGATCGCGAAGAGGATGGCGCCCGTTGCCAGGCCCCGGCGCCAGCCCCGGCGCGCGAGCCAGTCGACCGCCGGCTCCAGCGCGAACGACGCGAACAACGCGACGAGCACCCACGTGAGCAGGCTCGAGAGCTGGCGCAGCAGCGATGTCGCCGTCATCGCGACCAGCCACACCGCGAAGATGACCGCGAGGAGCGTGAGGATCCACCGCCACGAGGGCGGGTGGATCGTCACCGGGATCGGCCGGCGCTCCTCGGGCTCGGACGAGCCGTTGCTCGACCTCGGCTCCTGACCCTCGCTCATCGACTCCTCCAGGTCCGACCGACCACTCCTCGCGCGGAGGATAACCCCCAAGCGGAGCTAGACTCGGACGACATGCAGCAACGTGATCACAACCCCCGGGACCGCCGGCTGCATCTTCCGATCGTGTCGGTCTCGAACGGTCGGGACGAGACGGGCGTGAACGCTCGGGGTGAGCGCAAGCCCCCTTGGCTCAAGGTGCGGCTGCGGAGCGGCCCCAACGCCGCGGAGCTGCGGACGATCATGCGCGGGCTCGACCTGCACACCGTCTGCGAGGAGGCGATGTGCCCGAACATCCACGAGTGCTGGGAGGACCGCGAGGCGACGTTCCTGATCCTCGGCGATCGCTGCACACGACGGTGCGGGTTCTGCGACGTGATGACGGCCAAACCCGACCAGATCGACGCGGACGAGCCCGCTCGTGTCGCGGAAGCGGTGGCCCGGATGGGTCTTCGCTTCGTCGTGCTCACGGGCGTCGCTCGTGACGACCTCGCGGACGGTGGCGCGGCGGCCTGGGCGGAAACGGTGCGCCGGGTGAAGCAGGCGATGCCAGAGGCGGGCGTCGAGGTGCTGCCGAGTGACTTCAAGGGCGGGGAACGCGACATCGCGACGGTGCTCGATGCAGGGCCCGACGTCTTCGCTCACAACCTCGAGACCGTGCGACGACTCCACGGTCGCATACGCCCGGCGTTCGGTTACGACCGATCGCTCGAGGTGCTGCGGCTCGCGAAGCGGGTGCGGCCGGGCCAGGTCACGAAGTCGAACCTGATCCTGGGCATGGGCGAGCGGCCCGGCGAGGTGGCCGAGGCGATGGCTGATCTCGTGGACGCCGGGTGCGACATCCTCACGATCGGCCAGTACCTTCAGCCCACCCCGCACCACCTGCCGGTCGATCGATGGGTGCATCCGGACGAGTTCGCGGCACGCGCCCGAGAGGGCGAGGCCATGGGCATCGCCCACGTGGAAGCCGGCCCGCTCGTGCGGTCGAGTTATCACGCCGGTGCACAGTACCGGCGAGCGGTCGACCGGGGCCTCGTCAGCGCCGGCGACTGACCTCACGGTCGTCCGAGCCTTCCGCCGACGATGCGCGGAGGGTCGACGCCCGACGAGCGATGCAGAAGGTGGAGGAGCCGGCCTGTAAGCCGGATCCTGTGCGCGGGGCTCTCGCCCCGCCGGCGACCATCTCTCTCGACGACGCCGGAAACGTCGCCGCCGAGCCGTTCTCCGGCTCGGTGCGGCCTACCCGGCAGCTCGGACGGGCCGTCCTCGAACGCTGCCTGCTCGGCCTTGCTCCGGGTGGGGGTTGCCAGCCGCGACGGTCGCCCGCCGCGCTGGTGCGCTCTTACCGCACCGTTTCACCCTTACCCGGGCGGTTCGCGCCGCCCAGGCGGTCTGCTCTCTGTTGCCCTGTCCGCGAGGTCACCCCCGCCTGGCTCTCGCCAGCACCCTGCCCTTCGGAGTCCGGACTTTCCTCGAGCGATCGAGACCGCCCGCGGCCGCCCGGCCGACTCCTCCGCGGTCGAGGATACCCCGGCCGTAGACTGCCGCACTGATGGTGCGCCGGCCGGTCATCCTCCTCGTGCTCGGGTTCACGCTGGTCACCGCGTCCTGCACGGACTCGACCGAAGGACCGGCCGCGCCGGCTCCGGCCGCCGAGCTCCGCGGCGCCCCGGCGCTGCTCCAGGCGCAAGTGCGCGGCGCGACGCTCCGCTTCGTCGAGGCGTACCGAGCGACCGTGCTCGGCGGCGACGACCTCGAGGCGCTTGCAGCAACGCCGCTGATGCGCCGGTTCGCGTACTGGCTGGGCGTCACGAACGCCGCGTTCCCGGGCCAGATCACCGCCACCTCGATCGTGAACGCCGTCGGGCCCGCCACCGTGGTGGGCACGGAGCAACGCGTCATGGAGGTCGACCTCTCGGCACAGGTGGCCGTCGTCGCGCAGCCGGAGGATGGTGACCCGCTGGAGTTCACCGTGCCGCTCGACGGCCCGGTCAGGTTCGCCGCCACCGAGCCCGGCGCATGGGGCGTGATCGACTTCGTCCGGTTCGGGGTCCCGGTGAGCGGTGCGTTCCTACCACTCGACCTCGTCTACGAACGTCCGGGTGTGCGGATCACCCTCGACGCCTTCGGTGGTGTGCCCATGTGGAGCTTCTTCGTTCGGGTGGCGGCGACCGGGGCGAACGTGCTCACGCTGTCCGAGGCCGACGTCACCCTGGTCGGCGCCGACGGGACCCTCGTCGGCGAGGCGATCGAGGTCTCGGTGCCCCTCCTCGAGATCGCCCCCGGCGGTCGCATCGACGGCGCGCTGTCGTTCGAGCCGCTCGAGGAGATCCGGGGCGTGTCGCTGCGGATCGATGTCGGCGGACCCGACGGTCCTGCGCCGCTCGAGATCCCCCTCAACGCACTCGTGGAAGCCGACGCCGGAGCCTGAAGCCGGTGATCAGCGAGCGGCGAGCCACTCGTCGACCCCTTGGTTCGCGAGCCGATCGGCTTCGGTGTTCCGCTCGCGGCGGACGTGCTCGAACTCGATGGAATCGAACCCCGCCGCGAGCTGACGCACGCGTCGATGCAGGGGCTGCAGGTGAGGCGACTTCACCCGGTACCTCCCCGTGAGCTGGTTGATCAGCAGTTGGGAATCGGATCGCAGCAGCACGCTGGCGGCACCGAGTTCGAGCGCCCGTTCCAGCCCTCGGATCACGGCTGTGTACTCGGCGACGTTGTTCGTCGCCGTACCGAGACCCTCGGCCACCTCCGCCAGCACGACGCCGTCGGGGTCGGTGATCTGCGCCCCGGCACCGGCCGGTCCCGGGTTCCCGCGTGAGGCACCGTCGCAGGCGACGATCACATGACCAGGATCCGCCGGCAGTGCTCACACCTCCTGATGCCCTCGGAACGCTTCAGCGTGTCGAGCACGACGGCAGAGAGCTGCTCGTGACAGGCTTGGCACACGCCGTCGACGAGTGCTGCCGCACCGATGCCCTTCTTCAGCCTCCGCAGGTCCTCGTAGAGCTCGAGCACGTCGGGCTCGATCTCAGCGGCGATCGTGTCGCGCCCGGCCGTGCGGTCGGCGAGTTCCGCATCGACGCGGGTCCGCTCCTCGTCCGCGGCGCCCGCGGCCTCCTCCGCTTCGGCACGCAGGGTGGTCGTCTCCCGCTCGGCGGCCGACGCGTCGCCTTCGAGCTGATCGCGCAGCTCCATGAGGGCTAGGAGCTCGTCTTCACGGTCGGATCGACGCTTGCGGACGCTCGCGATCTCGTGCTGCAGAGCCTCGAGCTCCTTGGTGTTCACGATCGACCCGTCGTACATGCGGGTCTGCTCTGCCTGCTCCTTCTGCGTCATCGAGTCGATCTCGTGCTCGAAACGTGTCTGGTCTCGCCCGATCTCATCGAGCTGCAGGCGCAGCTCCCCCAGCCGTGCCTCCGCAGCGTCGGCCTTGCCTCGCACCGCTGCGAGCTCGGCACCCTGCTCGAGAGCCTTCCGCCGCGCATGCAAACGATCGATCGAAGTGTCTGCGTCCTGGAGCGCGAGGAGGCGGGGCGTCGTCATGGCACGCGAAGACTAGCCGATGCCGAACGTGGAGCCTCGCTCGATACCGACCGACGCGTGCAGTGGATCGGCCCCGGGCGGCCCGCCTCGCCGCCGGTGCCGAGCCTTAGGGGAATTCGACGCTCTCGAACGACGAACTCGTCTGCTGCCCCAGGAACGCCACTGCCCCCACGATCACCATCGCGATGAACGCCAGCATCAGCGCATACTCCACGGCGGTCGCGCCCCGGTCCTCCAGCACCCGGTCGCGGATCGCCGCTCGCCAGACCTGGGCTTGCGAATACAGCCGCAGGATCATGCGGAGACTCCCTTCCTGTCGGGTCGGTCGCAAAGCCGTCCGCTCGCCGGCCAGCTCTTGCGCCCGTCTTCCAGTGGGTATCGGCTCCAGGGCCCCCGGGATTAAACGCCGAGTAGGCTTCCTGACGTGCAGGCCGAAGCGAGTGGACGGGTCGCGCTGATCACCGGTGCGGGCAGCCCAACGGGGATCGGTTTCGCGTGCGCCAGGGCGCTCGCTCGGGAGGGCGCCGCCGTCGCGATCACGTCGACGACCGATCGGATCGAGCAACGCGCGGGCGAGCTGCATGCCGGCGGCGCCGAGGCTGTCGGCCTCGTGGCGGATCTCACCGACCGAGAGCGGGCGCGGGCGATGGTCGACCGTGTGCGGGAGCTGTTCGGCCGCATCGACGTGGTCGTGAACAACGCGGGCATGGTGAACGTCGGGATGCAGGGACAAGGATCCCGCGCCTTCGCCGAGATCGACGACTCGGGGTGGGACCTCGACCTGGCGCTCAACCTCCAGACGGCCTACAACGTCACACGGCCGATCGTGCCCGGCATGATCGAGCAGCAGTATGGCCGCATCGTGATGGTCTCGTCGGCGACGGGTCCGGTGGCAGCGATCGCCGGATCGGTCGGGTACGGGGCCGCCAAGGCGGGCATGGACGGGATGATGCGCGGCCTCGCGCTCGAGCTCGGACCCTGGGGCATCACCGTGAACTCCGTCGCCCCGGGCTGGATCGCCTCCGGCTCGCAGACACCCGACGAGGCAGCGGCAGGACATCACACGCCGCTCGGTCGCTCCGGCCGGCCGGAGGAGGTGGCGGACGTCGTGGCCTTCCTCGCGAGCGATCGCGCAAGTTACCTCACCGGCCAGTCGATCGTGGTCGACGGCGGCAACACGATCCAGGAGATGAAGGGCCCGTAGCGCCCCTATGGTCGGCTTCCTGCAACGTCCTCGCTGGATCGGGCTCACGTTGTTCGTCGTCGTCGTCGTCGGTGTCTGCGTCCGCCTCGGGCTCTGGCAGCTCGACCGGCTCGAGGGTCGGCGGGAGTTCAACGAACGGTACGCAGCGGGGCTCGCGGCGGCCCCCCGTCCGCTCGCCGTCCTGCTCGCGGACGGCGAGGCACTCGCCTACCGACGTGCGATCGCGATGGGCCGCTACGACACCGCGCATGAGGTGATCCTCTACGGTCGGACCCTCGAAGGCCGGACCGGGAACCACGTGCTGACCCCGCTTCTGCTCGCCGACGGGCGGGCCATCGTGGTCGACCGCGGATGGGTACCGTTCGAGATGGACGAGCCCCCGGTCGCCGCGGCCTCGCCGCCGACCGGTGCGGTCGAGGTCGAGGGAACGCTGTTCGCCCCGCAGCCGGGCGGCTCCGGGGAGATCCGGGCCGACGAGGACCGCGTGACCACGATGCGGACGGTCGACGTCGAGGCGATCGGCCGCGATGTTCCGTACGAGCTCGTGGGGTGGTTCCTGCAGCTGCGGTCGCAGACCCCCCCGAGCGGCGAGTTGCCCGCACCCGCCCCGCCGCCGGAGCTCACGGAGGGATCGCACCTCGGCTACGCGTTCCAATGGTTCGCGTTCGCGACGATCGCGGCGATCGGATACGCGATCCTTGTGCGGCGTGAGGTGATCGAGGAACGGCGAGCGCCCGGCTCAGGGGCCGAGGTCGGCGCCGACTGAGCACACGCATCCAGGCACCGACCGGCGGTCTCGGTTCCTTGCCTCGATCTCGGGTCCACCGGCGATCCTGAGCAAGGAACCTGGAGCCGGCTCGAGCGGGTCCTCCTAGGCTCCGACCGATGCTCCGGTACCTGGTGCGGCGCGCCCTGTTCATGATGCTCGTGCTGTTCATCGTCTCGCTGCTGACGTTCCTCATCTTCGTGAAGCTCCCCTCGGGCGACCCGGCGCGTCGCGCAGCGGGGAAGTCCTCGACACCCGAGCAGATCGCGAACGCCCGGCGCGCCTTCGGCCTCGACCGGCCCCTGGTCGTGCAGTACGCGCGGTTCGCGAAGGGCTGATCCCGTGGCCCCGGCTCTTCCTGTCCGAAGACGTGTACTACTCCTACGGCAACTTCGTTCCGGTGAAGGAAGAGATCGCTCGCCGGCTGCCGGTGACCGCCACGCTCGCGGTCGGGGCGGCGACGATCTGGCTGCTGATCGGCATCCCGCTCGGCGTGTTGGCAGGCATCAAGCGACGATCGGCGGCGAGCCGCGCGGCCATGCTGCTCGCGATCGTGGGGGTGTCGATGCCGGTCTTCTGGCTGGGTCAGCTCCTGCTCTACGTCATCTGGTTCCAGCTCGGATGGGCACCGCCCAGTGGGCTCGACGTCGGGCAGAGCCTGCCGAACGCCGTGCTCACCGGGTCGTTCATCCTTCCCTGGATCACGGTCGCGGTCGGATACGCCGCGATCTACGCCCGCATGACCCGGTCGAACGTGATCGAGACGATGAGCGAGGACTACATCCGTACGGCCCGAGCCAAGGCCTGCCGGAGCGAACCGTGATCGCCCGCCACGGCATGCGCGGCGCCCTCACCCCGATCGTGACGATGCTCGGCCTGGACCTGGGCACCCTGCTCGGCGGCCCGTTCATCACGGAGGCGCTCTTCGGGCTGCCCGGCGTGGGCGCCCTCGCGGTGGACTCGATCGGTCGGCAGGACTTCCCGATGGTCATGGGGATCACGGTGCTGGGAGCCCTGTTCATCGCGGTGGCGAACCTGATCGTCGACGTCGCGTACGCGGCCCTCGACCCTCGCGTGCGATACACCTGAGGCTCGCTACGTCAGTTGGTTCCTCATGCTCTCCGCAGCCATCACGAAGTAGTCGTCGAGCGCCTGCGCGACGTCGGCGGGCGGGTCGAGCGACTCGACCGCCTCCCGCATGTGGACCAGCCATCGGTCGCGCTCCTCGCTCCCGATCGCGAACGGCGCGTGTCGCATCCGAAGCCGCGGATGCCCCCGCTCCTCGCTGTAGGTGCTCGGGCCGCCCCAGTACTGGGCCAGGAAGAGCGTCAGCCGCCGACGAGCCGGCGCCAGATCCTCGGGCTCGGGATATAGGGCCAGGAGCACCGGGTCGGCGGCGACCCCCTGGTAGAAGCGATCGACCAGCGCCTCGAAGAACGGCATGCCGCCGGCGCTCTCGAACACGGTCGGCTGGGCGCTCACGACGACGAGTCTACGGACCCCGGGGTGCTCATCACAGGAAGGGCAGGAAGCCCCGCCGGACCCGGCTTCGATATGAACGGTACTCCGGGTATCGCTCGACGAGCCATGCCTCTTCGCGACGACGCTTCCCCTCGAACAGCACGCCGAGCAGGGCGGTCGGCATCAATGCGACCGGCGACGAGATGAGCGAGCCTCCCAGCGCGATCAGCAGCACGCCCCCGTAGATGGGGTGGCGTGCCAGCGCGTACACCCCGTCCTCGCGGAACGCTGCATCGTCGCGAGGGCGCGGGAACGGAGTGAGCGCCGACCCCAATGCTCGGGAGCCGGCCAGCGAGAGTGACAGGCCGGCCACGATGGTGGCCAGGCCGACCACCCTGGTCGCGACCCGGATCTGGCTCGGCCACGGGGATCCCCACCACGCAGCACCGACGATGGCAAGGAACAAGAGAAGCTGGAGCACGACCCAGCCCTCCCCCTTCGACCCGAGGTCAGGGAGCCGAGCTCCGACTCGGCCTCGCGGCATCCGGGGTCCCGAGACCCGTCTAGGCGGCCTGTGGTGGCGGCGGATCGGACGGCGGATCGGACGGAGAATCGGTCGGAGAATCGTCAGGTGTGGGTGAGGGGTCGGGCGTCGGTGAAGGATCCGGCGTGGGTGAAGGATCTGGGCTGGGTGAAGGGTCCGGCGTGGGTGAGGGGTCCGGTGTTGGTGAAGGGTCGCCACCGCCGCCCGT
>JBGGNG010000018.1:0-6988 GCA_041287635.1 Actinomycetota bacterium
ACCTTCCAGCGGATCGACTTCGTGGGGGAGACGGCGTGGGCCGGCATGCGGCACACGAAGCGGCTTCCGTGCGCGGTCGCTCGGCCCGGAACCCCGTCGCGGCGATGTCCCTTGGGCCATACGTAACAGGAGTCACCGAACGTGTTGACGATGTGGTCCACGACCGAGCCACCACGCGCATCGAGCCGGATCCACAGCGGCCACCCGCCGTTGCTCTCATAGAAGCGCACCACGATCGAGAGTATCCGTCGCCCGCCACGCTCGGCCAGCTTGCGGGTCGTCGACCGGATGTCGGGATCGATGTGCCCGTTCGGCGGGATGTCGTTCGCGTCGAAGCCGATGTCCCGTTCGATCACCGCCGCGCCCGCGGGCACCGCGCCCAGGAGCACGCACAGAATCAGCAAGGCGGGCAGGAGCCGGAGCGACGATCTGCGCACGAGGGATGACCTCCGCTCGAGCGGGCACGGACCACGGTACTCCTTGAGCTGGAGCGACGCCAGGCGGGGTAGGTTCCCCAACGTGTCGAAGCGAACCGCCCCGCGGAGCCGAGGCCGGCTGGCGCCTAGCTCCCGCAGGCGACGGGTTCCTCGTCCTCGCCGAGGAACGGGCCGAGGGCCGCGAGACCGAGGGTGCCGGCCGCGCGCTCGCACGCACGATCGGGGTCGAGCACGTCCCAGATGCGCACGGTGCCGTCCTCCGAGCTGGTCGCGAATCGCCCGTCCGGAAGCGCCACGACGTGCCACGCGGCGAGGTCGTGCCCCTCGAGCTCGATGCCGAGCGGGACCCCCTCGCCGGCGTCCCAGAGGCGGACCACGCCCTCGCGGGTGGTGGACACGATCGTCGAGTCGTCGAGGTAGGCCACGGCGGCCGCCCCGCCGGGCTGCGGTGTCAGCGCGCCGCCCACCTGCGCCCGGGCCTCCACGTCCCATCGGGTGACCGACCCGTCATCGAGGGCGGCGGCGAACGACGAGCCGTCGGGCGACCACGCGACGTCCCAGACCGCGTTGTCGTCGATCGCGAACGGTGGTCCGAACCGCTCCTGGGCGTCGAGGTCCCAGAGCGTGACCTGTCCACCGAAGTCCGCGACGGCGAGCATGCCGTCGGGCCCGAGCGCCATCGACGTCACCCCGCCTGCATGCGGACCGAGCTCTTCGTCGAGCGATCCCTCGGACCAGATCCGCACGATGCCGTCGGCGCCGCCGGTCAGCAGCCGGTCGTCCGCCCAGGCCACCGAGGAGATCGCGGAGCCGGACGGCGGCGGTGACGCGAGCGGCCGCCCGGTCTCGGCGTCGAGCACGAACACAGAGCCGTCCTCACCACCCGACGCGAGCCGGGTCCCGTCCTCGGAGAACGCGAGGCCGAGGACCGCCCCCCCGTGCAGACCTCGGAACCCCTGCTCCTCGTCGCCGGTCGCCGGGTCGTAGATCACCACCGACCCGTCGCCGTCTCCCACCGCGAGCCGGGTGCCGTCGGGATCGGCGGCGAGGCCGAACGCGCCCCCGTCCTGATCCCCGAGCACGATCGCCGTTGGTTCCGCGGCCTCGGACCACAGCTGCATCCGCTGGTCGAACGCGAGCGTCGCGAGCGTGCCGCCCCCCCACGCGGCGTCGACGATCTGGGCCGTGCCGGGAGCCGAGGCCGTCGGAGGTGCCGACCCGTCGAGCGGGGCGACGAGCAGGCGCCCCTGTTCGTCGCCCGCCACCACGTCGTCGCCGATCACGAGCGCGGCGCGCGCGTCGAACGCGGTGTCGTCGAACGGCTCGTCCACGAGCTCCAGGGACGCCGCGTCCCACACGCGCACGCGGCCGTCGCTGCTGGCCGTGACGACCCGCGAGCCGGCCTCGTCGAACTCGATCTCCCAGAGGTCGCTGCCGTGCGCCTGGGTCGTCGGGATCGCGACCGAGCCGTCGTCGACGTCGATGCCGGTGACCTCCCCGAGGCCGTTCCCGATCATCAGGAGCTCGCCGTCGGGCGAGAACGACGCGGTGATGGTGTCGAACCCGAGCTTCGTCAGGACCTCGCCGCCACCGTCGGGCGCGGCGAGGTCCCACAGCGTGATCGTGCCGTCTTCCGACACGGTGGCCGCCGTGGACCCGTCGGGCGAGGCCGTGACGCTCCAGACGATATCGGCGGTCGTCCCGAGCTCGTTCGGCGTCGGCCGTGACGGGTTCCGCAGGTCCCACAGCAGCACAGAGCCGTCGTCGCTCACCGAGAGCAGCGAGCGGCCGTCCGGCGTGACGTCCATCTCCTCGATCGCCTCGGTGTGGCCGGGCACGTCGCGCGCGAGCGAGGCGCCGTCGCTGCCCCACGTCGAGAGCGAGCCGTCGCGGTTCCCGGTCGCGATCAGTGAGCCGTCTGGCGAGACGGCGATCGTCGTCGCGTCGCCCACGCCGATCGGCTGCCCACTGCGCGCGAACTCGCCCGCGAGCTCCTCGCTCGCATAGACGAGCGCCGCGCGCGCATCGATCGGGTCCGAGCCCGTGCGCGCCAACGACTCGGCCGCGAGCGCGATCGCCGTGCGCGGATCGGAGTCGGCGACCGCCCACGCCTGGTGGGCGAGCGACTCCGCGTACCGTCGTCGGGACTGTCCGAGCGCCGAGAACGCGATCAACGAGGCAACGACGGCCGCGACAGTGAGCGCGCCGAGCACCGCGACGGCGGTGCGGCGCAGCCGACGGGACCGGCGCGACGCTTCCTCGGCCCTGGCCCGCTCGCGCTCGTCGGCCGCGACGCTCGCCGCGAGGAACGCCTGCTCGTCGGGGCCGAGCGCCTCGACGTGCTCGGCCGCCCACTCGCGTGCCGCGTGCAGCGGCGTGCCCCGGTACAGCAGGTCGGGATCGCGGTCCTCGGCGATCCACTCCGCCGCGGCGTGCCCGACACGCTGGCGCGTGCGCAGGTCGTCGCGCGCCTCGTCGATCCACACCCGTAGCCGCGGCCAGCTGCGCAGCAGCGCCTCGTGCGCGATCTCGATCGAGTCCCGGTCGACCGTGAGCAGCCGGGCGTCGGTCATCTCCGCCGCGACCTGCCTGCTGAGCTCGGGCTCGGGGTCGCGGCCGAGCTCGTTCGCGGGCAGCCGTCGCCGGGTGTCCGACGTGCCCTCGCCCGGGGCGACGAGCCGCAGCATCAGGCGGCGGCAGGCTTCCCGCTCCGCATCGTCCATCACCGACTCGTACAGCGTGTCGGCCGTCTTCGAGATTGACCCCGCCACGCCGCCCGCGTCGCGGTAGCCCTGCAGCGTGAGCGTCCGGCCGTCGCGGCGGCGCCACGTCTCGGCCATCGCGTGCGAGATCAGCGGGAGCGCGGCGGCGTCGGTGCCCGCGTCCTGCAGCACGGTGTCGACGAGCCCGTCCTCGAGCTGCAGCCCGGCCGCCGCGGCCGGCTCCTCGATCACCTTGCGCAGGTCGGCGCGGCTCATCGGCCCGACGAGGGCCTGGTTGCTGGTGGCGCGCCGCACGAGCCATGGGAACGTCGCGCAGACGCCGTAGAAGTCGGCGCGCATCGCCATCACGAGTCGCACGCGACTCGCGCCTTGGTCGACGAGCGCCGCGAGCGTCTGCACGAACGCCTCCTGGTCGCGCCGGGAGCTCAACGTGAAGAGCTCCTCGAACTGGTCGATCACGACCAGCAGACCCCCGGTGCGGTCGGAGATCGCGTCGGCGACGGCGCGGAGCGCGGTCGGCGACGTGCCCGTCGCGCCCCTGCCTGGGCCGTCGCCGTCCTCGCGCTCGGCCCGCTGCAGCTGGTAGGCGAGCTCCTTCGCCGGGTCGGCGCTCGGGGAGAACAGCGCGACGCCCCAGCGCTCGCTGCCCGGGATCTCCCCCTTCACGACCGCGGGGATCAGGCCCGCGCGCACGGCCGAGGACTTGCCGCTGCCCGACGGACCGATCACGAACAGCACGCGCTCGCGCTCGACCCGCTCGACGAGCTCGGCGACGAGGTCGTCGCGGCCGAAGAACCGGTCGGCGTCGTCGGGCTGGAACGCAGCGAGACCCCGGTAGGGACACACGGCGAACGAGGCGGCCGACCGTCCGACGCCGCGACCGATCGCCTGCTGGAACGCGTCGTCCTCGGCCGGGTCCCAGCCCTCGCGGGCGAGCAGCGTCAGCTGCACCGGCTCTTCGATCCCCTTCAGATGCGCGGTGCCCCGGTCGACCTGCGCGACGCCCTCGACCTTGCGCGCGAGGTGCACGACGCTCTGGCTGGCGAGGACCTCCCCCGGTCCGGCGATCGAGCACAGCCTGGCCGCGAGGTTCAGGGCCCCGCCCCGGAACCCGTCCTCGACCTCCACCGCCTCGCCGGCGTCGAGCCCGATGCCCACCGGCAGCGCGAAGGCCGGATCGTCGATCGACGCCTGCACGAAGGTGGTCTGCAGATCGATCGCCGCCCGGATCGCCTGGCGCGCCGAGGTGAATACGGCCATCACCTCGTCGCCGCGGAACTCGAGGCCGGTGCCGCCCCCCGGCCCGAGCACCGTGCGCGCGATCGAGGCGAAGCGCATCGCCAGCGACGCTGCAGCCTCGTCGCCGTGCTGCTGCGTGAATGTGGTGTAGCCGCGGATGTCGGCGATCAGGAAGATGCGGAGCGCCGGTCCGCCGATGCCGGGAGCGGAGGAAGACGTCAGTCAGGGCTCCCCTCGGTCAGAGGAGATCCGACACGTCGTAGCAGTCGACGATCTCGGAGTCGATCACCGCGTGGTCGCGGTCGCCCGCCGTCACGCAGAGTGTGGTCGAGTCCCCCCTGTTCGCGGTCGAAACGGCCGACTCGGTCTCGTAGGTCGGCACCTCGTCGGTCGGTACCCACTCCCCCTGTTTCACGCCGCGGTCCTCAGCATCGCTCGAGACCTGATCGGCCTCGTAGATGTCCCAGTAGATGTGGATGTGGTTCTTCGACACGTCGGGCACGAAGTTCGCCTGCCACGTGACGACGATCTCGTCGCCCGACGCCTCGGCGCCGGTGATCGCGATCTCGCACCCATCGATCGGACACGCGTTCGAGACAGGCTCGGCCTCCGCCGCAGATTCGGTGACCTCGGCGCCGGCCGCGGGCTCGTTCGGCTCGTCCTCGCCGCACGCGGCGAGCGAGAGCGCCGCGACCGAGGCCGTGACGACGATCCACCTGGTCATGCCGTTCCGCACCGGGTCCCCCTCACTGATCTCCGTCGAGGGTAGACCCGCCTCGGGAGACGAGGCAAGCTGCTCCGCGCCGCCGGAGACGTCAGCTTGCCGACACGGCAGCGGCGAACCGCGCTATTCGATGTAGCCGAGGCCTCGCAGATGTTCTTCCATCTCGTCGGCTTCGGTCTCGTTGACGGCGCTCTCGCCGCCCATGCCCGGGATCGTCATGCCGGGGATCTGCGGCCCGTTCGCCGTGGACCCGGCGTCGTCGGCCGCGACCTCGCGCTCCACCAGCGCACCCTCGCCCCCAACGATCTCGGTCAGCACGCGCCCGGTGGGCTTCACCGCGGTCGGGGCGTCGAGCGCCGCCACCAACGTCGGGGCCATGTCGATCAGTGCCGGCGTGCGCTCGAACGGCTTCACGTTCGGGCCGACCGCCACGATCACGCCCTCCATGCGGTGGTCGCCGCTCACCCAGTCGGCATCCTCGATCGCGCTCTTCGCGTGTGTGAGCGAGTAGCCCTCGTTCGGCACCATCATGATGTCGGGCGCGGTGTCGGCGAACTTCCCGCTCGGGAAGACGTCCTCGCGCTTCGCGATCGACTTCACCGGCGTCTTGCCGGTCTTCGGGTCCACGTACGACCCGAGCCGGTCCATCAACTCGTCGCGCACCTTGTCGTAGTCGCCGGGGTCGACGATGCCGTCGATGTCGCGGCCGGCCAGGTTGATCGAGACGCCCTCGCCGGTCGAGCGGATCGTCGTGTAGGCCCGCGTCTTCGACCAGTTCACCGACTGCGGCAGGGCGACCTTCCCGTGCAGGCCGAGCGTGTCGTAGACCTTGCGCGCGACCTTGCGCACGGGCCCCCACTGCATCGGGCCGAACACGGCGTTCGACGCGCTGAAGTCCAGGTAGCCGAACTCGTGCAGCATGCGGTCCATGTTCACCGCGCGCGTGCACGACTGGAAGCCGTGGTCGCTGATGAACAGGATGATGTCGTCCTCGCGCGCCCGGCTCACGAACGAGCCGATCGCGTCGTCGGTCTGGCGGAAGATGTCGGCCACCTTCTTGCCGATGCGCGTGTCCTTGTTCGCGGCGTAGTCGGGGTGGTCGGGCGCCACGTAGTTGCTGAGGCAGTGCTGCGTGCGGTCGATGCTCACCCACACGCTCGCCATCAGGTCCCAGTCGGTGTTGTCCATCAGCCACTCCGACGCCTTGATGCGCTTGCCCGTGACCTCGAACGCCTCGTCGAGGTAGGCGTCGGGCTTGTTGTGGTGGGTCGTCCAGCTCATGCCGTTGATCGGCCACTCGAGCCCGGCCTTCTGCAGCTGCTCGGGCATGTCGGCCGGCATCGTGAACTGGCGGTTCTTGGGCAGCACCCCGCCGGCGGCGAGGCTGCCCTCGATCGCGGGCGGCGGGAACGTGAGCGGCACGTCGAGCAGCAGCTGCTTCTTCTTCGCGGCGGTCAGGTCGTCGAGGAACGTCCGCGCCTTGATCGACTTGTAGGTCACCGGGTACTGCTTGTGCGTGCCCGGCACCGTCTCGAGGATGTCGTACACGCCATGATCCACCGGGTCGACCCCGGTCAGGAAGCTCGGCCAGGCCGACCAGCTGTGCGTGGGCACCGTGCTGCGCAGCACGTCGCGCTGCCCCCGGTCGATCAGGGCCTGCAGGTTGGGCAGTGCGCCCTGCTCGAGCAGTGGGTCGAGGATGCGCCAGTCGGCGCCGTCCCACGCGATCAGGATCACTCGTGACATCTAGGAACTCCGTTTCCGCAGGTCAGGGATGCCAGCGAGTGTACCGAAGGTGGCGGACTGACCATTCGAGAACGGCCGCTCGGTCATGCCACTAAGGGTCAGTAGACAGGAGGGTCGAA
>JBGGNG010000019.1:0-7488 GCA_041287635.1 Actinomycetota bacterium
ACGGCATGAAGATCATCGAGACGTTGCTCACGAGCGACCCTGTGTTGGTCGCGAACCGAGCGGCGGCGGCCGACCCTGGCAAGCGGGCGGCGATGGACGACATCACGACCCTGCTGCTCGGCGCGCTCGCCGCCGAAGGCCGCGTGCTGATCAAGCTGAACGTCACGGAGGCCGCCCGCGATGCGGTGCTCGCGGTCGTCCCGTCGATGAAAGCCCCCACGGTCTCACCGCTCGCCGACGGCGGGTACGCGATCGAGACCGTGGTGGACAAGCGGGGCGTGAACCGGCTGATCCCCGAACTGAAGGCCGCCGGGGCCACCGACATCCTCGAACTGCCGATCTCCAAGATCGTCCCCTGATCTCAACGCATCTCGGTCGTTTCCGACTCATGGGTTGACATCGGCTACGCATGACGTCATAGTGACGTCATACAGCAGGCACTACGACGTCAGGAGGACGCCATGATGGACCCCACACTCCGCGGTGAGCTCTTGCGATTCCACGAGGCGCACTTGCGCCGAGCGGCTGAGCACCACCGCGCGGCGCGCCGAAGCAAGAGCCCCCGGCGCCCCGACGAGCACGAGGAACGCTGAGATGGAGACCGCGCCGTTCCTGGATGCGGTCGAGACCGACCTCGAGTCGATCACCGCCGGGGACGACGACGCCGCGATCGCGGCCGGCCGCCTCGCTGGGGTCCTCCGCTCGTCGCTGCAACTGAGGCTCTTCGATGCGATGGGACAGGCAGCGATGGAGCTGAGCGAGCAGATGGCATCTGGGCACGTGGAGGTCCGGCTCGCGGGACGCGACGTCGAGCTCGTCTACGTCCCCGAGGAGCCGGCGGCCCCCGCGCCGACCCCCGACGACGAGGAGAGCGGCACGGCACGCCTCACCCTCCGCATGCCCGAGTCGCTGAAGGCTCAGGTCGAACGGGCCGCCGATCGTGAGGGACGATCAACGAACGCATGGCTCGTGACGGCGGTCACACGCGCCCTCGACCATCGCGGGCGTCGTGCCGTCGGCAGCCGCCTCACCGGGTACGCACAGAGCTGAAGGAGATGGACGCAATGGAACCCAGGCGATTCGACGTCACCGGGACCCTGCACCTGCGACTGCGGCTGCGCTCAGGCGACGTCCGCATCAGGCAGACCGATGAGAGCGGCGCGACCGTGCAGGTGACCGGCGAACGCGAGGCTGATGAGATCTCGATCGAGCACGACCGAACGGGCTCGGGCGACACCCGCTTGCAGATCACGCAGCGCAAGGACGGCTGGGCGTTCCGCAGTCGCGGGGTCGATGTCGCGATCACGGTCCCCCAGGGCTCGATCGTCGATCTCGGCACAGGCTCGGGCGATATCACTGTCGACGGCCCGGTCGCGGAGTTGAACGTGCAGACGGGTTCGGGTGATGCCTCGGTCGCGCGCGTGACGGGGGACGCGCGGGTCAGGAGCGCGAGTGGCGATGTCCGCGTGGGAACCGTCGACGGCAACCTCACCGTGACGACGGCATCCGGAGAGATCGAGGTGGGCTCGGTAGGCGGCCGCTTCGAGGGGCGGTCGGCCTCGGGCGACATCGAGATCGGCACGACGACGAGCACCGCGCGCGCGATGTCGGCCTCGGGCGACATCGAGTTCGTCTCGGCGGGTGCCGACCTCACGCTGCGGTCGGTCTCCGGCGACATCTCCGTGGGAGTGCCGGCGGGCACGCGGGTCTGGTTCGACGTCTCGTCGACGTCGGGCGACACGTTCTCGGAACTCGACACCACCGACGGTGCCGGCGAGGCTTCGTTCGAGATCAAGGCGACGAGCGTGAGCGGCGACATCCGCATCCGGCGGGCTCCGGCGCCCGCAGGATCGAGGGTTTGAACGCAACCCCTGATCCCCCGGGTGCCTTGACCTGCACCGTGTCTCGCCCATACCCTCGCGAGGCAGCCCACCGGGGGAGGGTGAACGAGATGCAGGGCAGACGGGTCCGCACGCTCGCGTCGGTGGCGACCGTGCTCGCCGTGATCGCCCAGGCGCTCCCCGCGCACGCAGCGGCAGGCAAGCTCGACAACGCGTTCTCGAACGACGGCCGAGCCACCGCGTTCCCCAAAGGCGCCACGGCGTTCGGGGTTGCGATCGACACCAAGGGGCGCATCGTGGTCGCCGGGTACACGCTCGACGGCGACACCGACTTCGCCCTCGCACGCTTCCGGCCCAACGGCTCCCTCGACCCGGACTTCGGCGGCGGCGACGGCAGGGTCACGACCGACCTGGGAGGCACCGACTACGGCTTCGACGTCGCGATCGGGTCGAACGGTCGAATCGTGGCGGTCGGGCAGCGCGCACGCTCGTCGAGCACCCTCATGGCGGTGGCGGTCTACGGGCCGCGAGGGGTGCTCGACAAGGACTTCTCGAAGGACGGCATCGCCTTCGTCGGCTTCGACAAGGAGTTCCAGGGGGCGAACGCCGTGGCGGTCGGCGCGAACGACAAGATCGTCCTGGGCGGTTCGACGTCGAACGGCGAGACGAGCCGATGGGCGCTCGCGCGCCTGCGACCGAACGGCTCGCGCGACCGCGACTTCGGTGGGGACGGTCGGGTGACGGTCGACCTCACGCCGAGCGACGAGCAGATCAACGACCTGACGATCGTCGGAGGCGGCAAGATCGTCGCCGTCGGCTCCGCCGAGTCCGGACTCTCCCCTCGCATCGCGATCGCCCGGTTCCTGCTCGGTGGCAAGCTCGACCGCGACTTCGGCAAACGCGGCGTGAAGATCACCGACGTCGCGAACGGCTCCGACACCGCCTACGGGGTCGCCGAGCAACCCGACGAGAAGCTCGTCGTGGTCGGACACGTGGCCAACGGCGGCAAGGCAGATTGGGGGGTGCTGCGATATGGGCCGAACGGTCGGCTCGACGACACGTTCGCGGGCGACGGTGTCCGGATCCTCGCGTTCGGATCGGACTATGAGTTCGCGCAGGCGGCCGCGGTGCAACCCAACGGACGCATCGTGGTGGTCGGGCGCATCAGACGGTCGGGCAACGACCAGTTCGGCATCGTACGTCTGAAGCCCAACGGCTCCTACGACCAAGGGTTCTCGAAGGACGGGCGCGCGATCGTCGACTTCGACGGTGGCAGCGACACCGCTCGGGACGTCGCGCTGCAGGACAACGGCAGGATCGTCGTCGCGGGCGAGGCCTTCGACCGAGGCCGACGCCACTTCGCGGTCGCGCGTCTGCTGGCCTCGTGAGCCGCCGCGCGGGCGGCGGGATTGACCCCCAGGGGGGCATGTGGCACAATCCAGTCAGATGTTTGAATCATCATTCAACAACGTATCGAGCGCGTAGGGGCGCCGATGGACGCGAACCGCGTCCACGTGCGCCTGGGGGACCTCTCGTCGATCGGGGGGTCCTTTCGTTTCCGGGGTAGGCGAAGCACCAGGCACCAAGGGGGCGACACAGATGGGCGGGACGATGGAAGAGCGCATCGCACGAGAGGCCGACGCGCTCGAGCGTGAATGGGAGACCGCGCCGAGGTGGCGCGGCGTCGAACGCCACTACTCCGCCGAGGACGTGATCCGTCTGCGGGGCTCGTTCCCGGTCGAGCAGACGATCGCCCGCCGGGGCGCCGAGCGGCTGTGGGAGCTGGTGACCGAGACCGAGTACGTGAACGCCCTCGGCGCGATGACGGGCGGACAGGCCGTGGAGATGGTGAAAGCCGGCCTGCAGGCGATCTACCTGAGCGGATGGCAGGTCGCCGCCGACGCCAACCTCGCCGGACACACCTACCCCGACCAGTCGCTGTACCCGGCTAACTCGGTGCCGGCCGTCGTGCGTCGCATCAACAACGCCCTGCACCGTGCCGACCAGATCGCCTGGAGCGAGGGCACCGACGCCCACTCGATGGTGCCGATCCTGGCCGATGCCGAGGCGGGGTTCGGGGGAGCCCTTAACGCGTTCGAGTTGATGCGAGCGATGATCGAGGCCGGCGCCGCGGGCGTGCACTACGAGGACCAGCTCGCGAGCGAGAAGAAGTGCGGGCACCTCGGCGGGAAGGTGCTGGTGCCGACCGACCAGTTCATCCGCACGCTCACCGCGGCCCGGCTGGCCTCCGACGTTGCCGGCGTGCCGACCCTCGTGGTCGCGCGCACCGATGCGCTCGGCGCGACGCTGCTCACGAGCGACATCGACCCGCGCGACCAGCGGTTCGTGAAGGGCGAGCGCACGCACGAGGGGTTCCACCAGGTGACGAACGGCATGGATGCCGCGATCGCACGCGCCCAGGCCTACGCGCCATTCGCGGACATGATCTGGTGCGAGACATCGACGCCCGACCTCGAAGAGGCGCGGACGTTCGCCGATGGCATCCACGCGATGTACCCCGACAAGCTGCTCGCCTACAACTGCAGCCCGTCGTTCAACTGGAAGCAGCACCTCGACGACTCGACGATCGCGCACTTCCAGAAGGAGCTCGGCGCGATGGGCTACAAGTTCCAGTTCATCACGCTCGCCGGGTTCCACGCGCTGAACGCCAGCATGTTCGAGCTGGCGCGTGGCTACGCCGCCGAAGGCATGAGCGCCTATGTGCGACTGCAGGAGCGGGAGTTCGCGATGGAAGCCGAGGGGTACACCGCCACGCGCCACCAGGCCGAGGTCGGCACCGGCTACTTCGACCAGGTCTCGACCGTGATCAGTGGCGGCAGCTCCTCGACGCTCGCGCTGAAGGGCTCGACCGAGGAGGCGCAGTTCCAGGAGTGATCGCGGGCGTCGACGCCTCGGATGAGGAGAAACACACCGAGCGGACGCATGGAATCGCGCTGCCTGGGAAAGCCGGATGCCGAAGGCTCGGGACGCATCGGCTGAAGGAGGCGAGTTTCCGCATGAGCGAGCGAGGGGCGCAGAGCGGCGACGGCGAGACGGGCGCGTGCCACGTCTGCAGTGAGACGTTCGGGACTCAGGAAGAGCTTGCCGAGCATCTCCGACAGCAGCACGCACAGGACGCGCTCGGCGACGTCAGGCCCGAGCCGACTCCTGAGGCATCCCCCCAAGGTGAGACTTCCTAGGCCGCGCGCCGCAGACGACGCGACATCGTCGGCTGGCGGTCCTAGCGCCCGAACTCGAACCAAACCCGTCCGGGCGGCCCGGCCTCGTAACCCCACCTGTCGGCGGTCTGGTCCACGAGGCGAAGTCCGAAGCCGCCAACTCGATCCGAACCTTCGATGTTCGGCTCGACGAGTCGAACGTCTGCCGCAGAGGTGCGTTGTTCCACTTCGACCCTGACGTGGTCTTCGTCGGCCTCAATCACCATGCCCACGACATCGAAATCCCGCAGGCCAGCGTGGCGAACGGCGTTGGCGACGATCTCACTGAGCGCGAGACGAGCGTCGGCGTGACGCTCACCCAACGTCGGCGGCGGGATCGCCTGGTTCAGGGCGGATCTGCCGAGGAGGGGGGCATTCTCATCGGCCGGCAAGATCACTTCTCTGCGTAGGATCAGGGCTCCCCTTCACCAGGGGTCCTCCGGATAGGTCCATTGGCCTACTTGCCCCATGTGACGTGCATGCAAACCCGACCTGAAGGATGAGCGACGGGCAATGGGGATATCACCCGAGCCGTTTGTCGCGCGCATGGAAGGGGTAGCCGCAAAGACAGACCCATCGAAGGAGGAAACGGATGATGATGCGACGGATCGCTACGATTGCGTTGGCCGGGGTTCTTCTTGCCGGCATGTCGGTCGGCCTCCCGTCCGCGAGTGCAGGGGGCGGGGGCTCATGCACGATCACCGGATCGAACGGAGACGATCAGCTCAGGGGCACCCCACGACGGGACGTGATCTGTGGACTCGGTGGCGATGACAGGATCCTCGCCCGCGGCGGCAACGACCTCGTCCGCGGCGGCGCAGGCCGCGACCGGATCTGGGGCGGCCGTGGGCACGATACGGTCACCGGCCAGGGTGGCAGGGACCTCATCCACGGCGGTCGCGGGAACGACCGGCTCAAGGGCGGTGCGCTGAAGGACCGGATCGAAGGCGAAGGCGGCGAGGACTCGATCCGAGGCGGGAACGGGCGTGACCGGCTGGTCGGCAACCAGGACGACGATCGGATCAAGGGTGGTCCCAACAACGACAAACTCCGCGGGAACGTCGGCGATGACTCGTTGGACGCTCGGGATGATTCCGGCGGCGACAGCGTCGAGGGTATGGAGGGCTCCGATACCTGCCCGGCGGACGCCGGCGACACCGTGACGGGCTGCGAGGCGTGAGGGCAGAGGCTAGCGGCTAGATGTACCCCCGATCGCCGTGCGGCACCTCCCGGGTGCCGCCGTCGGATATAGGACGTATACGCGGAGCTTCGCGAGCGGAGGCCTCTATGTCGCGACGGCTTAGGACGCTGTACTGATCCCCCCTGCGACCACGACGCAGCGCCGCTCGCCCCGCATCGCCCTCCCCGCCGAGTCAGCTGCGTGCGGAAGGCACCCTTCGATGGGGGGGGAAGACCCTCGAGTCGCGTGGATGCCTGTCCTCCGACCGAGCCGAGGGCCGCCCGGTGGACGGACGCTTCCCCTTGGGTGGGTGTGGAAACGTGCACCCGTCACTCTCCCGGACCACTCCCCCGGACTAGAGCAACTCGTCGCGGGCCTGCCGCGCTCGGTCGGCGCCGATGGCGGTCGTTGTCTCCTTCTGCTCTTCCGGGGGCGGCAGCACGGCCGGCAATCCGAGCGACTCTAGCCAGAGCTCACGCGCCCAACCCATGGTGTGGAAGAGGTGCTGGTTCTCCTGCTCGCCGACCTCGGCGTACGCCTCCTCGAGGACCTTCTTCTCTTGGCCGCTGAGCTTGCCGGCGACTTCGCCCATCAGCTCCCAGTTCATGTGGTCCTTGCTCTCGGCCTCGACCACGCATTCCGCTGCCACGAGCTGAGCGGCGGCTGGATCGACCTCCATCGCCGTCTCCATCGAACGCACGAGGGTCTGAGCCTTGGTCCGGATGATCGAGCGCCCGGGTGTCTCGGTCCCGGGATCGAGGCCGAAGGTATCGAGGACCCGCAGCATGATCGTCTCGTGGGTACGAGTCTCATCGAGATACTTCGAGAACTCCTCCCGGAGGTCATCGTTCTGCGCGCACTTGACCGCGTGTTCGTAGACCTGCACCCCGCCCTGCTCCGTCTCCAGGGCCTGGTACAGCAGCTCTTCCAACTGTGCCCTTTTCATCAGGTACTCCCTTCCCCTCATGAGCGCCTATCTGACGCTCGCTCCTTCCTGTTTGAGCTCCTCCAGCTGCCTGGCGATCGCATCGATCTTCTGCTCCACTCGATCGTCGCTGTCCTTGGACTCGGCGCTGCCACGGTGGATCAGCACGGCAGAGAACACGACGAACGCGAACGGCTGCAGGAACTCTGATTGCCAGTTCTCCAAGGTGGACTGGCCGAACTGCACCAGGTAGTCGGCGATCCTCGTCGGCTCGCCGTGTGTCAACTGTTCTTGTCGATACACACCCCACTCGGCGACGCCCTG
>JBGGNG010000020.1:0-41288 GCA_041287635.1 Actinomycetota bacterium
TTCCACGCGAACGTCGATCTCGTTCGGCACGCGCTCCCCCTCCTCGGCCCCTCGCCCGGACGCAGCGCGTCGAGGCGGCGGGCATCATCACCTGTCAGTACGCAGTCAGGAACCCGCGGGTTCGGAGATGCATCATCGACCACTTGTACGGAACGGACAAGGGGGGGCGGCATCGCTCGTCCACTCGGTGTCCCGGCCGTCGCGTCCGGCCGCCGATCACGCCCGACCCTCGGCCGAGGGCTCCGAGCCGGCCGCCGCGGGCTCGGGAGTCTCGGTCGCGTCGGCGGAGCCGTTGGTCCGACTCCTCCACCGATCGAGAGCCGGGAGCGCCGTGACGAGGAACAGCCCGAGGGCCGCGAGCAGCACCAGGCCTACCGTCGTACGCCCGTCGATCAGCCCCACCGCCAGCGCGCTCGCGCTGATCAGCCCGCTCCACAGGTACATCAGCAGCACCGCCCGGCGGTGGCTGTGTCCGATGTCCATCAGCCGGTGATGGATGTGCTCCTTGTCGGCGTGGCCGATGCCCTGTCCACGCCACGTACGCCTCGCGATCGCGAGCACCACGTCGAGGAACGGGATGAACAGCACGAGCAGCGGCACGAGCACCGCGCCGGTGATCGCAGCGATGTCACCGGCGCTCGGTGGGAACGGGTTGCGGCCGATGCCGCTGATCGTCGCGATCGACAACAGCATGCCGAGCAGCAGCGAGCCGGAGTCGCCCATGAAGATCTTGGCCGGGTAGAAGTTCCACGGCAGGAACCCGAGACAGATGCCGACCGTGATCGCCGAGAGCATCGCCGCCGCCGACGCGTCGCCGAACATGTTCTCCGTTCGGATCACGTACACGAAGAACGCCGAAGCGGCGATCGCGATCATGCCGGCGGCGAGCCCGTCGAGGCCGTCGACGAGGTTCACCGCGTTCGCGACGGCCACGACCCACAGGATCGTGAGGGGGACCGCGAGGTCTGGATCGAGGAGGACCACCCCGAGGCCGGGGATCCAGAAGAACGCGAGCGCGGCGCCCATCAGCACGAGCACTCCCCCGATGAACACCTGCGCCGTGAACTTGGCCAGCGCGCTGATGCGACGCCGGTCGTCGATCACGCCGAGCCCGAACATCAACGTGCACGTGACCACCGCCGCGAGCGGCACCGGGCTCCCCCGCCGCACCTCGGCGAAGAACGGCAACGCGAGCGCGATGCCCATCGCGACGAGGAAGCCCGCGTACATCGCGATCCCACCCATCGTGGGCGTCGGCGCTGCGTGCACCGTACGGTCGTTGGGCTCGGAGATCGCGCCCATGCGAACGACCAGGCGCCGGACGATCGGCGTAGCCACGAACGTCGTCCCCGCGGCCGCGAGGAAGATGATCAGGTATGCGCTCACGCTGGGGTCAGTCTGCGGGCACGGTCGCCCGCCCGGCAACCGGGCCCGCTCGGCAACCGGGCCCGCCCGGCGCGGTCGATACGCTACGGGTAGACGGGGAAGCGCTGCATCAGGTCACGCACCCGCCCCCGAGCCTTCTCCTTGGCTCCCGCGTCGTCGGGCTGCTTCAACACGTCGGCCATGATGCTCGCGATCTCGCGCATCTCCGGCTCGTCCATCCCGAGCGTGGACGGACCGGGCGTGCCCACCCGGACACCCGAGGGCGTCGAGGGAGGGTTCGGGTCGAACGGGATCTGGTTCTTGTTGAGGGCGATGCCTACCTCGTCGCAGATCGTCTCAGCGACCTTGCCGTCGATGCCGAGGGGGCGGAGGTCGGCGAGGAGCAGGTGCGAGTCGGTGCCGCCGGAGACGATGCGCAGTCCCTCGTCGGTGAGCCCGGCGGCGAGCGCGCGTGCGTCGCGCACGGTGCGCTCCGCGTACTCGCGGAATTCAGGCGTCGACGCCTCCTTGAGGGCCACCGCCTTGCCGGCGATGCAGTGCTCGAGCGGCCCGCCCTGCATCATCGGGAAGACCGCCTTGTCGATCGCCTTGGCGTGCTCAGCGCGGCAGACGATCATCGCGCCGCGCGGTCCTCGGAGGGCCTTGTGCGTGGTGAACGTCACCACGTCGGCGTAGGGCACCGGCGACGGATACGCGCCGCCGGCGACGAGCCCGATGAAGTGGCTCGCGTCCACCCACAACAGGGCGCCGACCTCGTCGGCGATCTCTCGGAACGCCGCGAAGTCGATCTCCCTCGGGTACGCCGTGAACCCGGCCAGCACGATCTTGGGCCGGTGCTCCTTCGCCAGATCGCGGATGCGGTCCAAGTCGAGCTGCTCGGTCTCGCGGTCGACCTCGTAGCCCACGAAGTTGAACCACATGCCGCTGACGTTCACAGGCGATCCGTGCGTGAGGTGCCCGCCGTGTGCGAGGACCATTCCGAGCACCTTCTCGTTCGGGTCGTTGGGCGTGAGGAACGCACCGAAGACGGCCATGTTGGCCTGGGCGCCAGCGTGCGGCTGCACGTTGGCGTGGTCGGCACCGAAGAGGGCCTTGGCCCGGTCGATCGCGAGCTGCTCGGTCACGTCGACGAACTCGCACACGCCGTAGTAGCGGCGGCCCGGATACCCCTCGGCGTACTTGTTGTTCATCGTCGAGCCGATCGCGGCGAGCACGGCGGGGCTCGCGTAGTTCTCCGACGCGATCAGCCGCAGCTCGGTCCGCTCACGCTCGAGCTCACCCGCGATCGCCGCCGCGACCTCGGGGTCGGTGGCCTTCAGGGCCTCCCAGTCGGCCGCATACTCCCGCTCCTTCGCTCCCTGACCCATCGCTACAGCTCCCCTCGCTCGATCGATGCGATCTGCTCCAGTCGCGCCACGTGCCGCCCGCCCTCGAACTCCGTCGTCAGCCACACCCTCACGATCTCGCGAGCGTAGGCAGGCGCGACGATCCTTCCTCCCATGCTCAGCACGTTGGCATCGTTGTGCCTGCGTGCGAGCCCCGCGAGGAACAGGTCGTGACACAGCGCCGCCCGCACCCCGTGCACCTTGTTCGCGGCGATCTGCTCCCCCTGGCCGGAGCCGCCCATCACGATGCCTCGCTCGCACTCACCGTTGCCCACCGCGTGGGCCGCCGCGGCGATGAACGCCGGGTAGTCCACGGGTTCCTCCGAATCGGTGCCGTGGTCGACGACCTCGTGCCCCTCCTCGACGAGGAACGCCTTGATGTTCTCCTTCAGGAGGAAGCCGGCGTGATCGCTACCCATCGCGATGCGCATCGCTCAGCCCTCGCTCGCCGCCGGTATCGTCGTCGCGCCGTACAGGCCGTCGAGGAGCCTCGCGATCCACTCGTCGAGCTCCCACGCGATCGCCCGGTAGCTCTGGAGCGGGAGCCCCAGGGGATCGGCCACGTCCTCGTCGAACGGGTTCCCGGTGAACCCGGCCCGCCTGGCCTCGGTCGCCTGGCTCACGCGATCGGTCAAGTAGTCGGGACCCGCTCCGGGCGACGCCGGTGCCATCGACTCGAGCAGCCGCACGAGCTCCTTCAGCGTGAACGCGCGGTCCCCTGCGCCGTGCTCGTCGGTGAGCGCGACGCGATGCTCGCCCGCCATCGCGACGATGAGATCGACGTCCTTGGTCGACGCGGTCGCGAGTCGGCGGGCACGGTGTCCGGTGATGTCGGCACCCCGTTCCGACGCCGCAGTGACGGCCTCCGCGGTGGCCCCGGACCCCTCGACCCCCCACGTGCCGGCCGACGAGACCGCCGGAGCCGCCGTGCCGAACCGCGCGGTCAGGGCATCACGCAACAGCCCCTCCGCGATGGGGGAACGGCAGATGTTGCCCGTGCAGACGACCAGGATCGAGGTCATGGAGAGGGCCGCGAGTCTAGCAGCGCCTCCCCGGCCGGCAGAAACCGCGCGATGTCATCGGCGCCGAGATCACCTCGCCGCAACAGGCGAGCAGCGCCGTGCGCGAGATCCACCACGGTGGACGACGCACCTTCGAGCGGGCGGTCCTCGCAGAGGTAGACGGCGACGAGATCGCCGAACGTCGAACTCAGGCCGTCGCACATGGTGGCGGGGGATTCGCCGGACCGATTCGCGCTCGTCACCGCCAGCGGGCCGGCCGCGGCCAATACCGCGCGAGCGAGAGGATGCGCAGGCACGCGAACCCCGACGCTCGAGCCGTCGCCGCCCAGGTCCCATGGCGCGCTCACCCTCGAACGCGGCAGCACGATCGTCAGCGCCCCCGGCCAGAGGGCCTCCGCCAGGGCATCGGCCCGAGCGTCCAGCTCGGCCACCGTCCGCGCCGCGTCGATGGACGGGACGAGCACCGGCAGGGTGAGGTCCCGGACCCTCCCCTTGGCCACGAAGAGTCGCGCGGTCGCCTCGGGGTCGTCCGGGCGGGTGGCGATCCCGTACACCGTGTCGGTGGGGAACACCACCAGGAGGCCGGCCAACGCCGCCTCGACGACCTCGGCGACCGGGTCGGGCTTCACGGCCACGTCGCGACGATCACCCGGTCGCGCCCCGCCAGGTCGGGGAGGACGACGACGTCGGTCGCCCCTGCCTCACGAGCCTTCCGACCCACCGCAGCCGCCTGCCGCTCCCCGATCTCGACCACCGCGGCGCCGCCGCTCCGCAGTCGTGTCCGTGCCTGATCGAACAACGTCTCGTACACCCCGACACCGCCCACGAGCGCATCGGCCGGATCCGCTCGAACCTCGATCGGGAGCGCGGCGTACTCGTGGTCCTCGATGTACGGCGGGTTGCTGACCACGAGGTCGATCGAGCCGGTCGAGGAAAGGTCGAGGGCCGTGAGGAGGTTGCTCGCGCGAACCTCGATCTCCAGCCCGGACCGGGCGGCGTTCTCCTCGGTCAACGCGAGCGCCTCGGGTGATCGATCGACGGCGATCACGCGCGCGTCCGGGCGCTCCCGCTTCAACGACAGGGCGATCGCGCCGGTCCCCGTGCCCACGTCGACGATCACCGGAACCGGCGTGTCGCGCACGGCGTCGAGCGCCGCATCGACGACGATCTCGGTCTCCGGGCGGGGAACGAACACGCCGGGACGCACGGTCAGGATCAGGTGCCGGAAGCCGGTCTCCCCGGTGAGGTGCTGGGTGGGGGTGCCGGAACAGCGACGACAGAGCGCGCGCCCGAAGGCCCTCGCCTCGCCACTCCCCAACGGGTCCTCGCGCGTGTAGACCCCGGAACGATCGGTGCCGAGCACGCTCGCGAGCAGCTGCTCGGCCGTCGACAGCGGCGCATCGACGTCATGCCGCTGCAGGTAGTCGGCGCCTCGTCGCACCACGTCCGAGGGCCTCACGTCGGCTCTCCCTCGCCTCCCTCGGCCAACTGTTGGGAACGCTCCGCGGCGTTGAGTCGATCGATGAAGCCGTCGAGCTCTTCGCCGCCGGCGAGCACGTCGGCGAGCTGATGCGAGGTGTGCTTGATGCGGTGATCGGTCACCCTGCCGTCGGGGAAGTTGTAGGTGCGGATCTTCTCGGCGCGATCGCCCGAGCCGAGCTGCGACCGGCGGGCGGCCGCCTCCTTGGCCGCGGCCTCGTCCTGCGCCCGCTGCAACAGGCGGGCGCGCAGGTAACGCATCGCCTTCTCGCGGTTCTGAAGTTGGGATCGCTCTTCCTGGCACTCGATCTTGATACCGGTCGGCACGTGCACGATGCGCACCGCGGAGTCGGTGGTGTTGACCGACTGACCACCCGGCCCGCTCGATCGGTAGACGTCGATCACGAGGTCCTCGGGACGGATCTCGACCTCGACCTCCTCGGCCTCGGGCAGCACGGCGATCGTCGCGGTCGACGTGTGGATGCGTCCGGACGACTCCGTGACCGGCACCCGCTGCACGCGATGCACGCCCGACTCGTGCTTGAGCCGCCCGTACGCATCACGACCACGCACCTCGAGAACGGCGTCCTTGAACCCGCCGAGGTCGCTCGGAGAGCTCGAGAGCGTGTCGGTCTTCCAACGATGCCGCTCCGCCAGCTTGCGGTACATCTCGTAGATCTCGCCAGCCCACAGCGCCGCTTCCTGCCCGCCGGCTCCGGCCCTGATCTCGACGATCACGTCCTTGCCGTCGTTCGGGTCCTTGGGCACGAGCAGCGATCCCAGGCGCACACGGATCTCGTGGGCACGCTCCTCCGCCTTGACGGCCTCGTCCTCGAGGAACGCGACCATCTCCGGGTCGCTCTCGAGCGCGGCCAGCTCGTGAGCATCGACCGCCTGCTGCAGTGCCTCGCGGTACTCACGGTAGGGTGCCACGATCTCCTCGAGCTCCGCGTACGCCTTCCCGAGCGAACGGAGCCGGTCCTGGTCGGCGGCCACGCCGGGCCCGGACATCTCTGCGGAGACCCGGTCGTGACGGGCCTGGATCTCCTCGAGCCGGGATTCGAGATCGTCGCTCACGCTGTCGATCATCCCAGGGGGTGTGCCGATCGCCCGACACGCGTCACGGGGAAGGTGGCCGTGACGGGCTAACGCCCTCCACCCGGCTCGTCGTCGAGATCGAGGTCGAGGTCGAGGTCGCTCAGATCGGGGAGGTCGGGGAGGTCGTCCTCGGTCGCCGGTTCGTCGAACAGCCCGGCGAGTCCGGCGTCGGCATGGGTCGGCCCCGCCTCACTTGCGACCCACAGCTCCTCGATCGGCTGCGACGCTACCTCGGTCTGCGATGCGGTCGCGTGCGGTGGTACTGCCGATCGCGGCGACGGATCGCCCGGCCCTGTCGGCTCGACCGATTCCGCAGGCGGTGCGGGGGGCGAGACCGACGGCTGGATGGCCACCTCCAGGTCGTCAGCGACCGAGAGCAGCCGCGACTGCATCTCGTGCAGCTGGCCGAGCATGGCCTCCCGACGCTCCGCGAGGTCGGCGAGCATGCGATCGGACTCCTGCTGGGCCGCGATCAACGACTGGGAGCTGCGGATGCGGACCTCCTCGGCACGAGCGCCGGCCTCGGCCTTGATGCGGGCCGCCTCGTCACGTGCCTGCTCGACGATCTGCCCCGCCTCGGTGTCGGCCGTGGCGAGGACCCCGGCGAACCGTTTCGACAGCCGCTCGTATGCGTCGTCGTCCGTTTCGTGGGGCGTGGCCGCGAACTCGGCGATGCGGCCACGCGCCTCGGCGAGCGAGCGCTCGAGCGCGTCGACGTGGGCGGCGAGGGCGTCCAGGTACGCGCGGACCTGGTCGGGGTCGTACCCGCGACGGACCGTCGCGAACTCCCGCTGCCTGATCTGCTCACCGCTCGCCACGAGCGGGAGTCCGGTCTCACCCGTGGACACCGCGGATCACACCCCCTGCTGGGTGGCCACCCGGGCCACCCCGTGCATCTTGCGGAAACGAGACCGCCGATGCAATCGTCATCCCACTGCGCCGGCGGCCTCGTCCTCGCGACGCAACACCTCGTCGAACGATGCGATCGCGACCTCGATCTGCGAGTCGTCGGGCTGTTGGGTGGTGATCTTCTGCAGCCAGATGCCTGGCGCCATCAACGCACGCATCACCAGCGAGCCGTGGAAGCGAGCCCCCAGCCGCAGGGCCTCGTAGGCGACGCCGGCGATGATCGGGATCGCGACGATGCGCGAGACGATCCGCCAGAGCAGCCCGGGTGTCCCGAAGAGCGTGAACACGAAGATCGTGATGATCATCACGATGATCAGGAAGTTCGTGCCGCAGCGGACGTGCTCCTTCGGGTAGCGGTCGACCCTGTCTGGCACGAGCTCGTCACCGTGCTCATAGGCGGCGATCGTCTTGTGCTCGGCGCCGTGGTACTCGAAGACGCGGTGGATGTCCTTCGTGCGACCGATCAGCCAGAGGTAGCCGACGAAGAGCAGCACCCGGAACACGCCCTCGCCGATCAGCAACGGCACGCCGCTGCCCAGCCTCCCCTCGACCCACGTGAACAGGGTCGTCGGGCCGAGGATGAACACACCGATGAACAACAGCATCGCGATCGCGAGCGACACTCCGATCTGCCTCGAGGTGAGCTGCTCGTCGTCGTCGACGGACTGGTTCGCGGCGATCATCAGCGCTCGCATGCCGATCGCGAGTGACTGCCCGAGCACGATCACCCCGCGGAGTAGTGGCTTGCGAAGGATCGGATGGCGGTCGGCCACCGAATCGATGTCGTGCGACTCCAGGTGGATGTCACCGGCGGGTCGACGCACCGCGACCGCCCAGTGGCGGGCGCCACGCATCATGACGCCCTCGACGACGGCCTGGCCGCCGTAGAGGTGCGGTGCGGGCGACGGCGAGGCCGCCGGGTCGTCTGCCACGCGCGGCTAGCTCTTCTGCGCTGCCTGCTGGGCGGCTTGAGTCTTCGCGTAGCGCCGCTGGAACCGCTCGACCCGGCCGCCGGTGTCGACGAGCTTCTGCTTGCCCGTATAGAAGGGATGGCAGTTCGAGCAGATCTCGGCGCGGATCTCACCCACGGTCGAGCGGGTCTGGAACGTGTTCCCGCACGAGCAGTGGACGTTCGCGATCTGGTAGTCGGGGTGGATGCCCTGCTTCATCTGTCTGCGTCTCCTTCGCTGACCCACGAGGGTACCTCGCACCGGTTCCAACGCCCGGCTATTCCCGGAGCGACGAGGTGGGCTCAGCTGCCGCTCTTGGCGATCTCCTTCAGGAACTGCTCGTTCGACTTCGTCGCGCGGATCTTGTCCGTGAGCAGCTCGAGCGCAGCACCCGGATCGAGCGCGTGCAGGACGCGGCGCAGCTTGATCACGAGCGCGAGCTCCTCGGGCGGAAGCAGGAGCTCTTCCTTCCGAGTGCTGGAGGCATCGACGTTGATCGCCGGGAAGATCCGCTTCTCGGCGAGCTGGCGGTCGAGACGCAGTTCCATGTTCCCCGTGCCCTTGAACTCCTCGAAGATGCCATCGTCCATGCGAGAGCCGGTCTCGACGAGCGCGCTCGCGATGATCGTGATCGACCCGCCTTCCTCGATGTTGCGTGCCGCGCCGAAGAATCGCCGTGGCGGGTAGAGGGCGGAGGCGTCGATGCCGCCGGACAGGATCTTGCCGCTCGCCGGCATGCCGAGGTTGTAGGCACGCGCGAGCCGGGTGAGGTTGTCGAGCATGATCACGACATCCTGCTTCTGCTCGGCCAGACGCTTGGCCCGCTCGAGCACCAGCTCCGTGATCTGGATGTGCTGGTCGGTCGGCTTGTCGAACGTCGAGAAGACGACCTCCGCAGCCGTCACCGTACGCTGCCAGTCGGTGACTTCCTCGGGCCGCTCGTCGACGAGCAGCACGATCAGGTGCACGTCGGGGGTCGACTCGATGATGCCGTTCGCGATCTGCTTCAGGATCGTGGTCTTGCCCGCCTTCGGGGGCGACACGACCATGCCTCGCTGGCCTTTGCCGATGGGCGCGATCATGTCGATGATCCGCTCGGTCACGGCCGTCGGCCCCGACTCGAGCCTGAACCGCTCATCGGGGAAGAGTGGCGTGAGCTTGTGGAAGTTCACGCGATCCTTCGCCTGCTCGGGATCGAGGCCGTTCACGGTCTCGACGTCGAGCAGGGCGAGGTACTTCTCGTTTTCGCGCGGACGCCGTACCTTGCCCGCGACGACGTCGCCCTTGCGCAACGAGGCCTTCCGCACCTGGGAGACCGAGACGTAGATGTCCTCGGACCCGGGCGCGTAGCCCGAGGTCCGCAGGAACCCGTACCCGTCGGGCAGCAGGTCGAGGATCCCCGTCTGCGTCGGGGCGCTCTTCATCTCCTCAGCCCGCTCCTGCTCCTCGCGCTGTCGCCGTTCCTCCCGCTGACGGCGGCGATCCTCGCGAGACGGGCGCTGTCGGCGGTTCCGGTCGCGGTCGCCCTGGTTCTGGTTGCGGTCGCCCTGGTTCTGGTTGCGGTCCTGGTTCTGGTTGCGGTCTCGGTCGGCGTTCCGATCGCGCTCACCGTCGGCGCTACGGTCGCGGTCACGGTTGCCATCGCGGTCCTCGTCGCGGCTGCGGTCCCTGGCGTCTTCCCGGTTCCGGTCGGCGCCGTCGGTCTCGCGGTCGGGCGCGTCGGTCTCGGGGCCGTCCACGCCGGCGGTCGCGTGGGGCTCGTCGACGTCCGAGCGCTCGGCCACGGCGACCGCAGCCGGCGCGGCGCTCGTGGCGTTCTCTCCCGCGCCGTTGCCGCCCTGAGCCACGATCGCGTCGATCAAGCCTGCCTTACGTAGACGCTGGGTGCCCTCGATGCCCATCTCCTGGGCGATGCGCTGCAGCTCGGGGATGAGCTTCTGTTCGAGGACGCTTCGGTCGGTGGTGGTGTCCATGAGGCTATGCCTCTCCCTTCAGGTCGTTCTGGAGCGTCCGCCAGTCGGCCAGAAACTTCTCCAGACCGGCGTCGGTGAGCGGATGTTTCACGAGCTTCATGAAGACGTCGAACGGCATCGTGGCGATGTCGGCGCCCGCCAGAGCCGACTCGATGATGTGCATCGGATGGCGCAGCGAGGCCGCCAGCACGTTCGTGTCGTACCCCTGTACGGCATAGATCTCGGTGATCGAACGCAGCGTGCCCATGCCGTCGGCGCCGACGTCGTCGAGGCGACCGAGGAACGGCGACACGATGTATGCACCGATCTCAGCCGCCAGGATCGCCTGCGCGGGTGAGAAGACGAGCGTCACGTTGATCTTGATGCCGTCGTTCACGAGCCGCTTGCCGCACGCGAGCCCCTCGGCCGTCATCGGGACTTTCACGACGGCGTTCGGCGCCTTCTGAGCGAGCACGAGCCCTTCCTCGTACATCGCGTCGGCCTCGGTCGCCGTGGTCTCGAGCGAGATGTCGCCCGGAACCGTCTCGAGGATCTCTTTCCAGACGACATCGGGATCCTGGCCCTCGCGGGCCACGAGCGATGGGTTCGTCGTGACGCCAGAGAGTACGCCCCACCGATTGATCTCGCGGATCTCCTCGATGTCGGCTGTGTCGAGGAACAACTTCATGCGGTCTGTCCTCCTGCGACTGGATGTTCGGGAGCTGGAGACTCGTCAGCTGGGTGCTCGGAACGAGCGTCGACGGTGATCGGACGGTCGGCGATCGTCGCCGCCGCCTCGCGGATCTCTGTGGCCCGTTGCGTCGTGTGCTCCATCACCAGGTCCATCACCGCGGCGATCGCCTGATCGAAGCTGTAGTTCGGCAACACCGGCACGCCGTGCGACAGCGCCTGGCTCTTTACGTACCGCTGGAGCCGGCGGATGTTCTCGAACCCCGCCGCGTAGCGCTCGGCAGGGCGGGCGGCGACGGCATCCTCACGGGTGGCGAAGTGCGAGAGGTGGCGTCCCTCGTCCTCGACGCCGAGGACGAACGGCACCGCCAGGATCCGGTCTCGACGTGAATCGAGGTCGAGGAACCCGGGGACGATGTGGGCGCCTTCGATCACGATGCTCGTGCCCTCGAGGGCCGCCCGCTCGATCAAAGCGTCGATACCGACCGCGACCGCCGCCGTCTGCTCTCGGAACCCCAGGAGCAACGCATCGGACGACGTTCCCGGCGGCTCGCGGAGCGCTTGGTCGGCGTGGAACGACGACGTGTGCAACGTCGGCATCAGCTCCGACGAGAGCATCGAGCGCATCACCTCGCGAATCGCGTCGGTCGCGACCACGCGGACGATGCCCAGCCGTGCGGCGAGCTGCGTGGCGATCGTGGACTTGCCGACCCCGGTCGTGCCGCCGATCAGGATCACGAGCGGGACGTCGAGTCGCTCGACCTCCTGCCAGCGGATGTAGTTCTTGGCGTACCGCTCACCGGCGATGTCGCCGATCACCGAAAGGGCGAGCTCCGAGAGCTCGGCGGACGTGACCGACGCGAGCCCCTGGTCCCGCAACCGATCCTCTATCGCCTCGGCGACCTGATACGCCCGGTACGGCGACAGTCCCGTGACCATCACCTGCGACGCCATCAGCCCCTTGGAAAAGGGCAGGCCAGGCTCACGATCGGTGATGACGATGTGTGGCGTCTTGGGTTCTCTCGGTTCCATCGGCTGGCTCAACGGTTCCCCCGATGTGCACATCGCTCTCGGGCGAGGTCGATCACCTCACCCAGGGCGGTGTCGAGGTCGGTCGACCCCTCCACGACCACGGCGCGGTTGTCCACGAACACGACCTCCGCCCCCCGGGCGAGAGCCCGCTCGACGCCGATGTCGACGGCGGCGGCCTTCAGCTCCGTGAGGAGGACGTCGTACCCTTGGGCTGCGTCGAGGTCCTCCGCGAGGCCGGCCCGATCGGCCAACCGTGCGCTCCACCCCACCACCTCGCATCGGGACGCCTCCCGCAGGTGTTCGACCTGCCGAGCAGCGATGCCGCCAGGAGCGGTGGTAGCGAAGAACACCCGCGCATCCCGTACCTCGGCCAACGGAACCGGGACGAAGTCGGTGATCAACAACTGCGACTCATCGAGGAACCGGAGGACGTGGGATCGCAGCGCGGAGAGATTCTCGGACCCGGTGAGCGGGTCGGCAGCCATGGTAACAACCACCAGGTCGGACCGCAACAGCCGATACGGGCCGAGGTAACCACCCAGGTACTCGGGCGGCGCGCCCGCGGGCACCACGAGCACCCCGGCATCCCAGGGGACCGGCGGCACGGCGGCCCCGCTGCCCTCGAGCACGACGACACCGGGACGTCGTTCGGCGGCGAGCTCGGCGGCGACCCGCAGGTTCGACGCATACGGTGCCCCGGCGAGCCCGCCACCCGCCCGGCGCGTCCCGATCGTGGTGACGCCGGTCGTGAGCGCATCCTCCAGGTAATCCGAGGCCGCGTGTTGGCCCGATCGCACGAGCTCGAGCAGGCGATCGAGATGCACGCTGCCGGCCTCCACCACCTGAGGCTCGGCGGGACCACCCCGACCCATCGCGACCACGACGGGATCGTCGCCTCGCCTCGCAGCCAACCGCGCCACCTCGCCGCTGATCGCGGTCTTCCCCGTGCGCTTGCCGGTGCCGATCACGGCCAGGGTGGGTGCAGCGAGCGGCGGTCCGTGCTGCGGCGAGGTCAGCTCGAAGTCGGCGCCGGCGTAGCGTACGCCGCGGGTCAGCGCCACGGCGGCGAGCTCCATCCGCTCGCGATAGCCGAGCACCGGCTCGTCGGAGAGGTCGAGCACGACCTCAGGCATCCAGGAGTCGATCGCGTCCGCGAGCGCTGCCATGCGATCGTGCCCGGCCGCCCTGATCGGCACACCGACGTCCGGCAGCGATCGCGGATCGATCTTCTCGATGCCCCCCACGAACACGGCGCCCACGACCTCGTGGCCACGCTCGATCGCGGTCTCGATCCCCCAGCGGGTGACGGGGGGATAGTGCTCGCCGTCCACGAGCACAACGGTTCGCATCGGTGGGATCGCCTCCTTCGGGCAGCGATGAACTGCGAGGAGCCCGGACCGCCCGCTAGTCGCCGACCGGCACCGAGCGATCCTCGATCGACTGCTCGTGCTCCCGGTGGAACTGGTCGCCTGCCAGCGAGAAGTGAGCCATCACGTGACTCTCGCCGAACGGGAAGCGCCGCAGGATACGCACCTGCTCCTCGTCGAACTCCAACACGTTGTAACAGGGTTTCGTGTAACCACGGACACGCAACGACGAGACCGTGCCGGCGTTCGCGACGTACATGCCCTCGAGGCGCCAGACGTACGGCACGTGCTTGTGACCCGAGAGCACGACCTGCACGCCGGCGTGGATCAGCACCTCGAGCAGGTCGCCGGCGTCCATCACCGTGCTGCGTTCGCGGCCGGTGCCGGGGATCGGCAGCAGGTGGTGGTGCAGCACGAACACCTTCAGCTGCGCGGGTTCCTCGAACTGGCGACGGATCCAGTCGTAGTGGACGCGACCGACCTTGCCCTCGTTGAGATCGGGCTCACTGGAATCGACGCCGACGATGCGCACGCCTTCCACGTCGTGGGACCACATACGGGAACCGATCAGGTCCTCGAAGTGCAGGTAGCCGACGTTACGAGAGTCGTGGTTGCCGGGCACCGTGAGTATCGGGGCCTGGATGCGCTCGGCGTAGGCGACCCAGTTCTTGTACTCCTGGCGGTAGCCCTCCGCGGTGAGGTCGCCACTGACGACGACGACGTCGGGATGCATCTCGTTGAGTTCTGCGATCACGCGGTTCATCAGGTTCGGCACGAAGAACTGCGAGCCGACGTGCGGATCCGAGATGTGGGCGATGGTGACCACAGGTGTGGTCAGTCTAGTGGGCGACGGGAGGCTCGGGCGGGACCAGCGAGAACTCCTCGAACCAGATGGCCGCCATCCCTGTCGATGCCGTGCGACGATACCGGCCTCATGACGTGGCTCGACGTGCTGTTGGTGGCGTTGCTCGCGGGAGCCCTGTACTCGGGATACCGGCGGGGCGCGGTGCTCCAGGTGATCGGTATCGCGGGGCTCATCGTGGGCGTGATGGTCGGCGTGATGCTCGCGCCCCGGGTCGCCCAGGTGGCTGGTTCTCCCGCCGCGGCCGTTGCACTCGTCCTCGGCACCGTCCTGGTCGCGGGCGCGGTCGGCAACATGATGGGGTGGGCCGCGGGGAGCAGGCTGCGTCGCCGGACGCACGAGACGCCGCTGCGCAGGGTCGACGGCGTCGGCGGCTCGCTGATCTCCGCCGTTGCCCTCGTGCTCGCGACCTGGTTCCTGGCGCTCAACTTCGCGGAGGGCCCGTTCCCCGTCCTGTCGAGGGGGCTGCGCGAGTCGGAGATCGTGCGCACCCTCGACTCCACCCTGCCACCCCCTCCGTCGTTGGTGGGCGAGGCGAGACAGCTGCTGTCGCTGCTCGGGTTCCCCGACGTGTTCGTGGGTCTCCCCGACGAGCCCTCGGAGCCCGTCGAGCCGCCGAACGGCGCCCAGGCGAGGGCGGCGACCAGGGCAGCGCAGGATTCCACGGTGGAGGTGCTCGGCGCCGGCTGCAACCGAGGCTTCGTGAATCAGGGCAGCGGCTTCGTCGTCGACGACGAGCTCGTGCTCACGAACGCCCACGTGGTCGCGGGCACCACCGAGCAGTGGGTGCAGTTCGACGGGATGCGCATCCCGGCGACCGTTGTCGCCTTCGACCCCGACCTCGACGTCGCCGTGGTGCGAGCGGCCGGCTTGACGCTCGCGCCGTTGCCGCTGCTGCATGGGGAAGCCAAACGCGGCGATGTCGGGGCCGTGCTCGGCTTTCCGGGCGGCGGCTCGTTGGCTGCCGAGGGTGCGGCGGTTCGGTCGGTGATCGAGCCGGTGGGGCGCGACATCTACGGCGACGGCCAGGTGCGCCGCCGGGTGTACGAGGTGCAGGCCTCGATCCGACGAGGCAACAGCGGCGGACCGTTCGTGCTCGCGAGCGGTCGGGTCGCGGGGCTCGTGTTCGCGAGCTCGGTGACCGACGACGACGTGGGATACGCGATCGTCGCGACCGAGTTCCTCCCGATGCTCGGGGATCCGGGTTCCCTGACCGCCTCGGTCGCCACCGGCGTCTGCGCCGGCTGACGACCAGCTCACCCCCGTTCGAGCTCGAACCCGGTCCCCCGAACGGCGAGCGGCAGGATCCGCCAGCCGGATCGGGGTTCGAGCTCGTCGTGCGCACCCGGGAACGACAGGAGCGTGGGGCCGGCGCCCGACACGCACACCGGCACACCCGCGTCCCGCACGGCGTCGAAGACCTCGCGGACCGAGGGCACCAGCGCCAGCCTCGCGTCCTGGTGCAGGCGGTCGCGCATCGCCTCGCGGAGCAGCGCAGGATCGGCCGTGAACGCCTCGACGGCGAGCGCTGCGTGCGCGATGTTGAACACCGCGTCGGCCCGACCCACCGGGTCGGACAGCGCCGATCGTGCCTCGTCGGTAGGCAGACGCACGTGCTCGGGCAGGAGCAGCACAGGCCGAAGATCCGGATGTGGCTCGAGGCGACGCACGAGCCCATCCCCCACGGCGATCGTGAACCCTCCGAAGCAGGCGGGCGCCGCGTTGTCGGGGTGGCCCTCGATCGACGCCGCGTGGGTGAACACCCTCCTCGGTGAGGGTTCGTCGCCGAGCAGCGCGAGCGCCGACGCCACCCCAGCGACCACCGCCGCCGATGAGGACCCGAGTCCCCGGGCGAGCGGGATGCGATTGATGCCGCGCAGGCCGAACGACGGCAGCGCACGGTCGCCGGCGACCCGCCGCATCGTGGCGTGGATCAGGTCGGACCCGTCGATCGCGAGCTCCTCGGCCCCCTCACCGATCCACTCGACCCGGGGGTCGTCCTCGGTGTCCACCGTCACCTCGTTGCACCATTCGAGCGCGAGCCCGAGACAGTCGAAGCCCGGGCCGAGGTTGGCCGAGGTCGCGGGCACCCGGACGGTCACGCGCATCGTCGGAGCCTATCGCGGGTCCGGCGCGCTACAGCCCGAGCTCGGCGGCGACCGCCTCGGCGTCGGGCGGCACGGTCGAGGGATGGGCCGCCCCCGCGATCGCCCACTCCGGGTCCTTCAGGCCGTGGCCGGTCAGGATGCAGACGACGGTCGCCCCCGCCGTCAGCTCGCCCTCGGCGTGCAGGCGCAGGAGACCGGCGACGCTCGCGGCGCTGGCGGGCTCGGCGAACAGGCCCTCGCGCGCCACCCGACGATAGGCGGCCAGGATCTCTCGGTCGGTGACCGCGCCGATCGCCCCCTCGGACTCTCTCGCGGCGGCGACGGCCTTGTCCCACGACGCCGGGTTCCCGATGCGGATCGCCGTCGCGATCGTCTGCGGATCGCGCACCGGCGCACCCAGCACGATCGGGGCGGCTCCCTGCGCCTGGAAACCCATCAGCCGTGGCGGCTCGGCGATGACGCCGTCGGTGAGGTACTCGGAGTAGCCGATCCAGTGACTGGAGATGTTGCCGGCATTGCCGACCGGCACGCAATGCAGATCTGGTGCCCGCCCGAGCGCGTCGACGATCTCGAACGCGCAGGTCTTCTGGCCCTGCAGGCGGTAGGGGTTGACGCTGTTCACGAGCGTGACGGGAAAGCGCTCCGCGAGATCCTTGGCGAGCTCCAGCGAGTCGTCGAAGTTGCCCTCGACCTCGAGCACCCGAGCGCCGTGCACGAGCGTCTGGGCCATCTTGCCGATCGCGACCTTGCCCCTGGGCACGAGGACCGCGCACGTCAGGCCGGCCTTGGCGGCATAGGCGGCCGCCGATGCGCTCGTGTTGCCCGTCGAGGCGCAGACGACGGCCTTCGCGCCCTCCTCGAGAGCCTTCGAGATCGCGAGGGTCATGCCCCGGTCCTTGAACGAGCCGGTCGGGTTGGTGCCGTCGTACTTGAGCCAGACCTCGCACCCGGTCTCGTCGCTGAGCGGCGCCGAGCGCACGAGCGGGGTGCCGCCCTCACGCAGGGTAATCACCGGCGTGTCGTCGCTCACGGGGAGCCGGTCGCGATACTCCTCGATCAGCCCTCGCCACTGATGGGCACCCGGACCCGATCCCGGCATCGGCGGTTCGGCGGTCACGGTTCCTCCCCCTCGACCCGCAATACGCTTGCGATGGAGCGCACGGCCGGTGACTCGCGGAGCTCTTGCAGGGTCTTCTGCAGCGCCCCTTCCTGCGCACGGTGCGTGATGAACACGAGGGTCGCCTCGTCGCCGGCGCCCTCCTGCCACACACGCTCGATCGAGACGCCGTTGTGACCGAAGTCGCCCGCGATCTCGGCGAGCACCCCCGGGCGGTCGGCGACGTGGAGGTTCAGGTAGTACTGGCCCTGGGTGTCGTCCATCGGCCGGATGGGGCGCTCGAGCGCACACGTGCACCCCATCGCACGGCCGCCGGTCGTCCGGTTGCGGGCGGCCGTCACGAGGTCTCCGACGACGGCGGTCGCCGTGGGATCGCCGCCCGCCCCGGGCCCGTAGAACATCAGCTGGCCGACCTTCTCGCCTTCCACGAACACCGCGTTGAACGCGTCGCGCACGGTCGCGAGCGGGTGCGCCGCGGGGATCATCGCCGGATGCACCCTGGCGGAGATCTCGCCGCCGTCGAGCTCGGCGATCGCGAGCAGCTTCACGACGTAGCCCATGCGTCGAGCGTCGGCGATGTCGAGCGACGTGATGCCCGTGATGCCCTCGCGGTAGACGTCGCCGGCCACCACGCGTGAGTTGAAGGCGATCGAGGCAAGGATCGCGCACTTCGCCGCGGCGTCGAATCCTTCAACGTCGGCGGTCGGGTCCGCCTCGGCGTACCCGAGGCGCTGGGCCTCGGCGAGCGCCTCGTCGAACGACGAACCGTGATCGCTCATCTGCGTGAGGATGTGGTTCGTGGTGCCGTTCACGATGCCGAGCATGCGGCTCACGCGTTCGCCGGCGAGCGATTCCTTCAGCGGTCGGATCAGCGGGACACCGCCCGCGACCGAGGCTTCGAACAACAGGTCGAGGCCGGCGGCGTCCGCGGCGTCGAAGAGATCCTTGCCCTCGCTGGCGAGGAGCTCCTTGTTGGCGGTGACCACCGACTTCCCGTTCGAGAGGGCCCGAAGCAGCAGGACCCTGGCGGGCTCGACCCCACCCATCACCTCGCAGACGACGTCGATCTCGGGGTCGTCGACGATGGAGACTCCGTCCGTGGTGAAGACATCGGCGGACAGCGGGACGTCACGGTCCCTGCCCGGATCACGCACGGCCACCCTCGTGACGGCGAGCCGGCAGCCCGCCCGCATCGCGATGTCGTCGGCGTGCTCGTGCAGCAGCCTGATCGTCGCGGCGCCGACGGTGCCACACCCCAGCACGCCGATGCGGATCGTGCGTTCGCTCATGCCTCGTCTCCCGGCCTGCGATCCTCGGCGGAGCCGTCGCCCCGGCCACCGATCCACGCCGCCATCAGTATCTCGTCCTCGTCACCGTAGGACTTGCGCGAATGCCGCACGAGCCTCCCCTCCTCGACGAACCCGAACTTCCGGTACAGGGCGATCGCGCCCGTGTTGTGCGGGTACACCGAGAGCACGATCTTGTCGACGCCCACCGAGCGCGCCCATCGCAGCGCCTCGGTCATCAGGACTGTCCCGACTCCGCGACCCCGCGCATCCGCCGAGACGGCGATGCCGAGCGTCGCCACGTGACGCGTCACCGGATGCGCCTCACGCTGGATGTAGACGTGCCCCACGACCCGATCGCCGAGGTCGACGGCCACGATCTGTGCCTCGCGATCGGTCCACGATCGCCGGAACCGGCGCCGATAGGTTCGCGGCGTGCCGGTGACACGCTCGGTGCGCACGTGGCGGCCTTCCTCGACGATCGCGGTCCAGAAGGCGAGGTAGGAACGAGCGTCCTTGGGCCGGGCGGATCGCACGGTGATGCCCTCGAGCGCGGCGGGGGCGACCGGCGTCCCGGCCCCACCGACGAGTTCCCCGTCGTCAGTCGCATGCTCGGGCCAGGGACTGGCCGGGGTGGCCTCAGGCATCGTCCTCGACGCGTTGCATCGACGCAGGTGCGCTCACCCCGAGCAGCGCGAGGAGGTTCGCGAGCACCTGCTTCGTGGCAGTCGAGAGCCACAACCGTGCCTGCGTAAGCGCCTCGTCGTCACTGACGACCCTGCAGTCCGTGTAGAAGCGGTGGAATCGCCCGGCCAGCTCCTGGGCAGCGTGCGCGACGCGGTGAGGCGCCCGGAGCTCAGCCGCGTAGGCGATCTGGTCGGGCACGTCGGCGAGACCGCGCATCAGGTCGAGTTCCGCCTCGGCGGTGAGCAGTGTCAGTTCCGCGTCGTCGATCGGCGCCAACGCGACGCCATCCGCCTCGGCCTTGCGCAGGATCGACGCGAGGCGCGCGTGGCCGTACTGCACGTAGTACACGGGGTTGTCCATCGATTGACGCTTCACGGCCTCGATGTCGAAGTTCATCGACGCGTCGTTCGAGAAGAGCAACAGCTGGAAGCGTGCCGCATCGGCGCCCACCTCGTCGAGCAGCTGATCGAGGGTGATGAAGTTGCCCGAGCGCTTGCCCATCGGCACGGGTTCGCCGTCGCGCAGGAACGCGACCCACTGATAGATCACCAGCTCCACGGCGTCGGGGTCGTACCCCATGGCCTCCGTGGCTCCCTTGACCCTGACGACGTCCCCGTGGTGGTCGGCGCCCCAGACGTAGAGCAGCCGGTCGAACCCCCGGGAGAACTTGTCCACGAGGTAGGCGAGGTCCGCCCCGAAGTAGGTGTGCTGACCGTTCGAGCGGATCACGACACGGTCCTTGTCGTCGCCGTAGGCGGTCGAGCGGAACCACGCCGCACCTTCGTCGTCGTAGACGACACCAGCATCGCGCAGCCGTTCCACGGCGGCCTCGATCTCACCCTTCGCCTCGAGCTCGGACTCCCGGAAGTAGACGTCGAAGTGCACGCCGAACCGGTCGAGGGTCGCCTCGATCCACCGCAGCACCCGTGCCACCCCTTCGGCGCGCATGCGGAGGAAGCGTTCGTCGTCGGGCAGATCGCCGAGGTCGGGACCCTCCGTCTCGAGGATGTCCCGGGCGAGTTCCTCGATGTAGGCGCCGTGATACCCGTCCTCGGGCACCTGCGCGTCGCGCCCGACGAGCTGCAGGAACCGTGCCTCGATCGAGGCTCCGAACCGGTCCATCTGCCCGCCGGCGTCGTTGAAGTAGTACTCGCGCTCGACCGACCAGCCGGTCGCCTCGAGCAGCCGCGCGAGGGCGTCGCCGATCGCGGCGTTCCTCGCGTGAGCGACCGTGAGCGGCCCCGTGGGGTTCGCGCTCACGAACTCCACCTGCGCCCGGCGCCCGTGGGGCTCGGCCAGTCCGTACGCGTCGCCATCGGCGATCACGGCTCGAACGGCGTCGTGCAGCCAATCGTCGGTCGTGAACAGGTTCAGGAAGCCGGGGCCGGCGACCTCTACCTTCTCCAGGAACGGCGCCGGCGGCAGGGCGTCGACGATCGCCTGCGCGACCTCACGCGGAGGCTTCCCCGCGCGCGTGGCGAGGCCCAGGGCGACGTTGGTCGCGAAGTCGCCGTGCTCGCGCTGCTTCGGCACGAGCAGCTCCGGCGTCGGCAGGTCGCCCCCGATGCCGAGGCCGGGCGCCGCCGCCTCGAGCGCAGTCGAGAGCACCGAGACGAGGTCGTCCTCGATCATGCGGAGCCTCCGGAGGCGAGCGCGTTCCGCACGAGAGCGACCAGGGCCTCGGGGTCGAACGGCTTGGTCACGTAGGCCACGACGTCCTGCGCGCCGCCCCGGGCCAGGGTCTCCTCCTCGGTGTGAGCCGTTAGGAGCACCATGGGCACATGCACCATGCCGTGCTCCTCTCGCAGGATGCGGGTCACCTCGTACCCGTCGATGCCCGGCATCGTCACATCGAGCACGATCGCGTCCGGCACCGCCTCGATCGCGCGTTCCACCGCTCGGTCGCCTCGCGTCGCGCTCGACACCCGGAACCCGCCGAGCCGGAAGTTGAGCTCGAGCAACTTCACGATCACCGGGTCGTCGTCGACGACGAGCACGTGCGGTGGGGAGTCCTCCATCGGTGGAGGATACCGAGCCCGCTCGACGGCCCTTGGCCACCGCCGGCCGCGACGCCGGAAAAGTGGGCGGACCGACGGTTGCTAGACTCGCCCCACCGCCCCCGTAGCTCAGGGGATAGAGCGCCGGCCTCCGGAGCCGGGTGCGCAGGTTCGAATCCTGCCGGGGGCACCGACGGCCCGTACGATGGCGGCGATGACCGATCCCCGGCAGATGCACGCTCCGACGGGCTTTCACGAGGATCGCCCACTCGAGCGCGAGGATCTGCTCGACGATCCGATCGATCAGTTCCTTCGCTGGCTCGACGACGCGGAGACCGCCGGGGTGCCGTTGCCCAACGCGATGGCTGTGGCGACCGCGGACGCGAGCGGACGCCCATCCGTGCGTCACGTGCTACTGCGCGGGGTCGACGAGCGCGGCTTCCGGTTCTTCACGAACCGGGAGAGCCGCAAGGGCCGCCAGCTCGCCGAGAACCCCAGGGCGGGGCTCGTCTTCCTGTGGAAGGAGCTCGACCGGCAGGTGCACGTCACCGGGCCCGTTGATCCGGTACCCGACGAGGCGTCGGACGCGTACTTCGCGACCAGGCCGCGCGACGCACAGCTCGGCGCCTGGGCGTCGGCACAGAGCACCGTGATCGAGTCGCGCGAGGAGCTCGAGGCGCTCATGACGGAGGTAGCCGCACGGTTCCCCGGTGAGGTACCCCGTCCGCCGCACTGGGGTGGCTACGCCGTGCGTCCGGAGACGATCGAGTTCTGGCAGGGGCGCCGGCACCGGTTGCACGACCGCTTCCTCTTCACCGCGCACCCCATGGGCTGGCGCGTGGAGCGCCTCGCCCCCTGAGGATCGGACCGGCCCCTCCCCCGAGGGTCCTTCGCCCCTACGTCCCGGCCCCGCCGCCAGCCACGATGCCGGGCATGGACACCGACGTACAGCCGCAGCATGCCGACCTGCGCCGGATGCAGACGGTCGACGGCAACGAGGCCGTCGCCGCCGTCGCGCACCGATCGAGCGAGGTCATCGCGATCTATCCGATCACCCCGTCGTCTGCGATGGGCGAGCTGGCCGACGAGTGGTCGTCGCTGGGCCGGCACAACCTCTGGGGCGCCGTGCCCGACGTCGTGGAGATGCAGAGCGAAGGGGGCGCGGCGGGCGCCCTGCATGGCGCGCTGCAATCGGGCGCCCTCTGCACGACCTTCACCGCCTCGCAGGGCCTGCTGTTGATGATCCCGAACATGTTCAAGATCGCGGGTGAGCTGACACCGTTCGTGATGCACGTCGCGGCCCGCGCCGTGGCAACCCACGCGCTCTCGATCTTCGGCGACCACTCCGACGTGATGGCCGCGCGGACGACCGGGTTCGCGATGCTGTGCAGCTCGTCGGTGCAGGAAGCCCAGGATCTCGCGCTCGTCGCCCACGCGGCGACCCTCGAGACGAGGGTGCCGTTCCTGCACTTCTTCGACGGGTTCCGCACCTCGCACGAGGTCGCGAAGATCGAGGCGCTCGCCGATTCGGACCTGCGCGCGCTGATCGACGACCGGCTGGTGCGGGCGCATCGGGCGCGGGCGCTCTCCCCCGAGCACCCGCTGCTCCGGGGGTCGGCCCAGAACCCGGACGTCTTCTTCCAGGCGAGGGAGGCGTCGAACCCGTTCTACCTGGCGACCCCCGACGCCGTGCAGGCCACGATGGATCGGCTCGGTGAGCGCACCGGGCGCGCCTACCACCTGTTCGACTACGCCGGTCATCCCGAGGCAGAGCGGGTGCTCGTGATGATGGGGTCGGGCTGCGGAGCCGCCGAGGAGGCCGTGGACGCCCTCGTGGCACGAGGGGAACGGGTCGGCCTCGTGAAGGTGCGCCTGTTCCGGCCCTTCGCAACCGGCGCGCTGCTCGCGGCCCTGCCCGAGACCACGCGCGCGCTGATGGTCCTCGATCGCACGAAGGAGCCCGGTGCGGTCGGCGAGCCGCTCTACCAGGACGTCGTGACGGCGATCGCGGAGGAGATCGCGGCCGGACGGTCGCAGCTGCGCGGGGGCATGCCACCCGTGCTCGGCGCGCGGTACGGCCTCGCGTCGAAGGAGTTCACCCCGGCGATGGCGAAGGCCGCGCTCGACGCCCTGGACGACCCCGGCGCTCCGCAACACAGCACGGTCGGCATCGTCGACGACGTGACGAACGCGAGCCTGTCCGTCGACCCGACGTTCGACACGGAGCGCGAGGAGACGGTGCGTGCGGTCTTCTACGGCCTCGGCAGCGACGGCACGGTGAGCGCCAACAAGAACTCGATCAAGATCATCGGTGAGCGCACCGACCTGCACGCGCAGGGCTACTTCGTCTACGACTCGAAGAAGGCCGGCGCGATCACGGTCTCGCACCTGCGGTTCGGCCCGACGCCGATCCGGTCGAGCTACCAGATCCGCCGAGCCAGCTTCGTGGCGTGCCACCAGTTCGAACGGCTGGAACGCACCGACGTGCTCGCGGTCGCCGCGCCCGGGGCGACGTTCCTGTTGAACAGCCCGCATGGCCCCGAGGATGTCTGGGCGCATCTGCCGTTCGAGACCCGGCGGCGCATCGTGGAGCTCGGCATCCGCTTCTTCGTCGTCGACGGCTACGCCGTCGCGAAGGAGGCGGGCCTCGGGCAGCGCGTGAACACGGTGCTGCAGACGTGCTTCTTCGCGCTCGCCGACGTGATGCCGATCGACGAGGCGATCCCGGCGATCAAGGACGCGATCGTGAAGACGTACGGACGACGCGGGGAGACGGTGCTCACCCGCAACTTCGCCGCGGTCGACGCCGCCCTCGACGCCTTGCGCGAGGTGGCGGTGCCGGCCGAGCTCGGCGCCGACGAGGGTCCCTCGATGCTTCCGCCGGTGCCTGCGGCGGCACCCGACTTCGTCCAGCGCGTGACCGCCCGCATGATCGCGGGTGAGGGCGACCTGCTGCCCGTGAGCGCCCTGCCGGTCGACGGCACGTTCCCGACCGACACCGCCCGATGGGAGAAGCGCTCGATCGCTCGCGAGATCCCGATCTGGGACCCGGCGATCTGCATCGACTGCGCGAAATGCGCTCTCGTGTGTCCGCACGCCGCGATCCGCATGAAGGTCTTCGATCCGCGCGAGGCCGACGGCGCGCCGGCGAGGTTCCAGCACAAGGAGTGGAAGGATCGCGAGCGGCCGGGGCGTCGCATGACGATCCAGGTGGCACCTGACGATTGCACCGGGTGCGGGATCTGCGTCGACGTCTGCCCCGCGCGCAGCAAGGAACAGGTCAAGCACAAGGCGATCGACATGTGCCCGAAACTCGATCACCTCGACGAGGAGCGTGCGAACTGGGACTTCTTCTCCTCGATCGCCGATCCCGACCCCACGACGGTGCGCGCCGAGACCGTGAAGGGATCCCAGCAGCTCCCGCCGCTCTTCGAGTTCTCGGGCGCCTGCGCGGGCTGCGGGGAGACCCCGTACCTCAAGCTCCTCACCCAGCTCGTCGGCGACCGCTTGCTGGTCGCGAACGCGACGGGGTGCTCCTCGATCTATGGAGGCAACCTGCCCACGACCCCGTGGTCGGTCGGGGCCGACGGCCGGGGGCCGGCGTGGTCCAACTCGCTCTTCGAGGACAACGCCGAGTTCGGACTCGGGATGCGACTCGGGGTCGACGCCCAGCGGCTGCTGGCGCTCGAGCTCCTGGAGACGCTCGAGGACGACCTCGGAGAGTCGTGCGTGCGAGGCCTCGTCGAGGGGTCTGAGTCTCGCGACCGCGACGCGATCGCCCGCCAGCGCCTGCGTGTCGACGAGCTCCGTTCCCGCCTGCAGCACGTGCACCGCCCCGAGGCTCGAGACCTCGAGTCGATCGCCGATGCGCTGACGCCCACGAGCGTGTGGATCATCGGCGGCGACGGGTGGGCCTACGACATCGGCTTCGGTGGGCTCGACCACGTCCTCGCGAGCGGTCGCAACGTGAACGTGCTCGTGCTCGACACCGAGGTGTACTCGAACACGGGAGGCCAGGCCTCGAAGTCGACGCCACGCGGCGCCGTCGCGAAGTTCGCCGCGGCGGGCAAGGGGCAGGGCAAGAAGGACCTGGGGATGATCGCGACCGCGTACGGCGACGTGTACGTCGGCCAGATCGCGATGGGCGCCGACATGCCCCATACGGTGAAGGTGCTCGCCGAGGCCGAGGCCCACCGTGGCCCATCGCTCGTGATCGCGTACAGCCACTGCATCGCGCACGGCATCGACATGTCGACCGCGATGACGCATCAGCGCGATGCGGTCGCGACCGGGTACTGGCCGCTGTGGCGGTATGAGCCGGAGGCGGTCGCGCGAGGAGAGCACCCGTTCCACCTCGACTCGAAGCGGCCGTCGCTCCCCCTGTCGGCGTTCGCGTCGAAGGAAGCACGGTTCGCGATGCTCGCCCGTTCCGATCCGGCTCGCGCCGAGGAGCTGCAGAGGCTCGCACAGGACGACGTCGACTCCCGGTGGCGTCTCTACGAACAGCTCGCGGAGGTCGACCGGGGTCCCGACGAACCGACCGACCCGCCGACGATCGGCAACCCACAGAAGGTGGAGGACCCGTGAGCCCCGACCTGCGCACCACCTACCTCGGCCTCGAGCTCGCGAACCCGCTGGTGCCGAGCGCTTCGCCGCTGGGTCAACGCATCGAGACGCTCCGGGCCCTCCAGGATGCCGGTGCCGCCGCCGTGGTGTTGCCGTCGCTGTTCGAGGAGCAGATCGAGCACGACGAGATCCAGTTCACGGGCGCGCTCGAGGCTGGCGCAGAGAGCTACGCGGAGGCGCTCACGTACCTGCCGGAGTTCGCCGACTACACGACGGGCACCGACGCCTACCTGCGCCACGTCGAGGCCACCGTCCGTGACCTCGAGATCCCCGTGATCGGGAGCCTCAACGGCATCTCGCTCGGTGGGTGGGTCGAGCACGCTCGACGCATCGAGGACGCCGGTGCCGCCGCCTTGGAGCTGAACGTCTACTTCATCGCCGCAGACCCCGACGAGAGCGGCGCGGCGGTCGAGCAGCGCTACGTCGACCTGGTGGAAGCCGTGCGAGCCCGCTGCACGATCCCCCTCGCCGTGAAGATCGGCCCCTTCTTCAGCTCCGTCGGCGACATCGCGCGACGGCTCGTCGACGCGGGGGCCGACGGCCTCGTGCTGTTCAACCGGTTCATGCAGCCCGACTTCGACCTCGACGCGATGACGGTCGACCCCACGCTGCGTCTGTCCGGACCCGACGAGCTGCTCCTGCCGCTGCGATGGATCGCGATCCTGCACGGGCAGGTGGATTGCTCGATCGCCGCCACGACCGGCGTGCACTCGGCGACCGAGGTCCTGAAGGTGCTCTTCGCCGGGACCGACGTCGCTATGATGGCGAGTGCGCTGCTGCGCCGGGGCCCCGAGCACCTCGGCACCGTGCTGCGTGAACTCGACGGGTGGCTGGACGAGCACGGGTACGAGAGCGTCGCGCAGATGCGGGGCGCCATGAGCCAGGAGCACGTCCCCAACCCCGTGGCGTTCGCGCGGGCGAACTACGCCCACCTGGTGACGAGCTTCGTGAGCCCCTACGACTGGCGCATGGCCGAGCCTGAGGGCGAGCTCCACGCCTGAGGCACAACCTGAGGCAGGGCCTGAGTCAGGAGAGGTCGATCGAACGATAGGCTCGCCGCCCATGGAGACCGACGACCTTCGCCGAGCTGTTGCCGACGGGATGCCCCAGACGATCACCGACCTCGAGCGCCTCGTGCGCATCCCCTCGATTGGCTCCCCGGGCTACGACCCGTCCTTCGTCAGGGAGAGCGCCGAGGCGACGGCCGAGATCCTCCGATCGGCCGGCGTCGGCGACGCGCGGCTGCTCGAACTCGAGGGCGGGCACCCGGCGGTGGTCGGAGCGATCGACGGGCCGGCCGATGCCCCGGCCGTGCTCCTGTACGCCCACCACGACGTGCAGCCCGAGGGAGCGGCGGACCGGTGGCAGAGTCCCCCGTTCGCTCCGGTCGTGCGCGAGGGTCGCCTCTACGGCCGAGGGGCCGCGGACGACAAGAGCGGCATCGTCGTCCACGCGGCCGCCCTGCGGGCGCTCGGCGCGCCCGGCGGCGCCGCGCTGCCCGTGACCGTCCGGATCGTCGTCGAGGGTGAGGAGGAGTGCTCCACCGAACACCTGCCGCAACTCGTGCAGGGACACGCCGACCTCCTGAGGGCCGACGTCGCGGTGATCGCCGACGGCGGGAACGAGCGCACCGGTGTGCCCACGATCGGCACGAGCGTCCGCGGGGTGACGGACTGTCGCGTCACCGTGCGGGTGCTGCCGATCGCCCAGCACAGCGGCGCCTACGGCGGCCCGATCCCCGACGCGATCACGGCGTTGTGTCGCATGATCGCGACCCTCCACGACGACCGAGGCGAGGTGGCGATCGAGGGGCTCCACCGGTTCGCGTGGGCCGGTGCGCCCGTCACCGAGGAGTCGCTCCGCGAGGAGTCCCGCGTCTTCGACTCCGTCGAGATGATCGGGTCGGGCACGATCGCCGACCGTCTTTTCGCGAAGCCCGCCGTGGCGGTGGTGGGGTTCGACGCCCCCGGCGTCGCCGGCTCGTCGAACCAGATCGTGCCCGAGGCGTCGGCGCGCGTGTCCCTGCGGCTCGCGCCCGGGGACGATCCCGAGCGCGCCCGCGACGCCCTGATCGCCCACCTGCGCGCCGCGACCCCCTGGGGCGTCCAGGTCGAGATCGAGGCCGACGAGGCGGGCATGGGCTACCTGGTCGACACGACGACCCCGGCCTACGCGGCGGCGAAGGCGGCGCTCGCTGAGGCATTCGAGCACGACGTGGTCGAGATGGGGAGCGGCGGCTCGGTGCCGATCGTGCCGATGCTCGCCGAGACCTTCCCGGGCATGGCGGTGCTGATCTGGGGCGCCGGCGACGAGCGGTCGAACTACCACTCGCTCGACGAGAGCGTCGACCTCGCCGACCTCGAGCGGCTCGTGCTCGCCGAGGCCCTTTTCATCCGCAACCTCGGCGACGGCCCACGATCCTGACGACTGGCCGCGAGCGACTTCCAGCCTGTCGCGCCGCGCTGCTAGGTTGGTCGCATGAGCGACGATCCGACGGCCACCGAGCCGAGTCCTGAATCCCCCGTGGTCGAGGCCGTGCCCGTCGAGGAACAGGGCCCAGGCGACATATCGCCCGCCGAGGCGGAACTCCCGGCGGAGACGATCGCCGAGCCCGCCAAGCTGCTGCGCATCGCGAGCATGGTGCGCGAGCTCCTCGACGAGACGAGGCAGGCCTCCCTCGACGAAGCCGGTCGCTCACGCCTCGCCGAGATCTACCAACGGGCCGTCGGCGAGCTCAGGGAGGTGCTCTCCCCCGACCTGCAGGAGGAGCTCGCCGACCTGGCGCCCCCGCTCGCCGGAGTGCCCACCGAGTCCGAGATCCGCGTGGCCCAGGCACAGCTCGTGGGCTGGCTGGAAGGGCTGTTCCACGGCATCCAGGCGGCGATGTTCGCCCAGCAGGCGGCCGCTCGCCAGCAGTTCGAGGAGCTCCGGCGTCGTGGTCTGCTGAGCCAGAACCCGCAGTCGCCCGACGGCCCGCCCGAGGGTCCGGCCGCGCGCGGCGGCCAGTACCTCTAGCTACGCACGGACCGGCTGCGCGACCGTTACACGGCGTCGCTCGCCGAGGCATCCGCCTTGATCGGCCGCCGCGACCCCGCGACGTCCTCGGACCCGCCGCTGAGGCGTTGGGCGAGGTACACCGGGAATAGGGACAGCAACATCACGAGCGCCGCGACGGCGTTGGCCTCGGGGCGGTTCCTGGGAAGCCTGATCGCGTTGAAGATCCACTTCGGAAGGGTCAACTCGGATCCCGAGGTGAAGTTGGTGACGATGATCTCGTCGAACGAGAGGGCGAAGGCGAGCAGCCCGCCTGCGATGAGCGCTGTGCCGATCGCCGGCAGCGTGACGTGGCGGAAGGTCTGCCACCCATCGGCACCGAGATCCATCGATGCTTCCACGAGCGACGTTGGGGTTCGGCGCAGTCGCGCTACCACGTTGTTGAACACGACGACGATGCAGAACGTCGAGTGCCCGATCATGATCGTCCACAGGCTGAACGGGATCTCGAACGTGTTGATGCCCGTGCGCAATGCCATGCCCGTGATGATGCCGGGCAAGGCGATCGGCAGGACAAGGAGGAATGACACCGCCTGACGGCCGAAGAACGCGAAGCGGTGCACGGCGAACGACGCCGCGCTGCCGAGCACCAGCGCGATCGCGGTCGCGACCGAGGCGACCTTCACGGAGTTCCACAGCGCCGAGCGCATCGCCTCGTCGCCCAAGGCCAGCTCGAACCACTTCGTCGTGAACCCCTGCGGCGGCCATGCCTGCGCCACGCTGTCGTTGAACGCATAGATCACCACCACGGCGAGCGGCACGTACAGGAACACGATCGTGACCACCGTGCCGAACAGCACGGCGACCTTCGTGCCTCGGGTCTCGACCGACCACGCCATCTAGAGCGCCTCGAACGCGCCGAGCTTCCGCGCGACGGCCAGATACACGGCCATGATCGCGATCGGCACCATCGCGAACGCCGCGGCGAACGGGAGGTTGTTCGCGACACCGACGCTGTCGTAGATCACATTGCCGATGAACTTCGTGTTGCCGACGAGGATCGGTGCGATGTAGTCGCCCAGCGTCAGCGAGAACGAGAAGATCGAGCCGGCCACGATGCCCGGCAGGGCCAGGGGCCAGACCACCTTCCGCAGGGTCGTCCAGCCCTTCGCACCGAGGTCGCCGGACGCCTCGAGGTACGACTCCGGCACTCGCTCGAGCGCGGCGTACACGGGCAGCACGACGAACGGCAACCATAGATAGGTGAACGTCAGCCAGATCGACCACAGGGAGTTGCCGATGCCCGGTGACGGAAGGCCGAGGGCGTCGAGGAGGGACTCGAGGAGACCGTTCGGCGATGTGATCGTTTGCCAGGCGAAGGCACGGATCAGGTAGCTCGTCCACAGGGGCATCACCACCGCAACCAACAGTGCTGATCGCATCCTCGGCGAAGCGATGCGTGCGGCGAAGTAGCCGACCGGCAAGGCCAGGAGGATGTCCGTCACCGTCACCGCTGATGCCATCCAGACGGTCCGCAAGGTGATCGTCCGATAGACCGGCGAGGACCAGAGCGTTTGGAAATTCTGGAGGCTCCAATCCTTCACGATCTGGGCGGTGAGGGAATCGACCGTCCAGAACGCGTTGATCAACAGCAGGACCAGCGCCCCTAGGTAGAACACCAACAACCACCCGAGGGGCGGCAGAAGGGTCAGGGTGAGCCGCGTCTTCGGATGGCGGTGCAACGTCGCTCCGAGCCTATGCCCAGAGGACGAACGGGTCGTGTTGACGTCAACCATCACACGTGGCGAGGGTCGGGCGCCCCGACGGACGCCCGGACCCCCGTCGACAGGTTTACGACCCCCTGATCTCCGTCCACTTCTGCGACCAGACCGAGTAGTCCTCGCAGACAGCGCCACGGTCGTCACCGCAATCGGTCACCGGTGTCTTCCACAACGCGAGCGAGTCCAGGAACGCCGCATCGCCGCAGTAGCCGTACCGAACCGTGTTGACGAGCTCGGCGGAGCCCTTGCCGTAGGCCTTGTCGAGTCGCTTCTCGAGGACAGGGCATGAATCGACGTTGCTCCCGGCAGCGCCGTAGTAGTCGGCGACCTCGGCCTGGACGTCGGGCGTCATCGCCCACTTCATCCACTCGAGCATGCAGTTCGGGTGCGGTGCCTCCGATGACAGCATCCAGGTGTCGGCCCACCCGGTCATGCCTTCGGTCGGCTCAGCCGGGGCCACCGGCGCATCGATTTCCGCGTAGCTGAGGTTGACCGGCCAGGCGGTGCCCGCCACCATGCTGCCGTCCACGAATCCGTCGATCTCCGTCGTGTAGGCAGCCCAGTACTTGTCGATCATGGTGCTCTGCCCCTTCAGCAACTCGACCGCAGCGTTCAGCTGCTCCTCGGTGAGCTCATACGGATCGGTGATACCGAGGTCGGGCTGGTGGGTCTGCAGGTACAGCGCCGCGTCGGCGATGTAGATCGGGAAGTCGTAGGCCGTGATGCTGCCCGAGTACGGATTGGGCTTGCCGTTGAGCTCGGTCTCGAACACGACATCCCAGCTCGTGGGAGCCGGCTTCACTTCCTCGGTGTTGTACATGAGGAAGTTCGGCCCGTACATGTACGGGGTGCCGTAGACGGTGCCATCGACCACGTAATGGCTGTTGTTCGTGCCCGTCTCCGGCTGCAGAGGCTCGATCACACTGGCGAAGTCGGGGAACAGCGCCGGGTCGATCGCCGAGACGGCGCCCGATGCGATCAGGCGGTTCGAGGAGTCCCCGGACGCGGAAACGCCATCGTAGGACCCCGCCTGCTGCGTCATCAGGTTGAACATCTCATCGGAGCTATCGGCATACTTCACCGACGTCTGGCAACCCGTGGCGTCCTCGAACGGCGTGACCCAGTCGTAGCTCTCGTAGCCTTCGGTGGTCCCGTCCTCTGTGTAACCGACCCACGCGATCAGGTTGAGTTCACCTTCGGTCTCGCCGATCGCGTCGATGACCGCCGGTCCCTCGCTCGCGGATGTGCCGGTGTCGCCGGGTTCGCCACCATCGTCGCTGCCACACGCGGCAGCGACCAGCACCACGGCCCACAACGCAGCCAACAATCGGACATGCTTCCTCATGCCTGCCCCTCCTCCTGTTCCGATGACCCCCCCACCGCACCGGTCGAAGCTTCGACCGGCCGGTTGTTCCTGCGGTTCCACACCAGGCGGACGGCCTTGCCGCGCACCTGCAGCGCCTCCATCGACGATGTCGAGAGATTCTGTTGCATCACCACGAGGGAACTTCCCACGTCGAGCTCAACGATGTAGCGGGTGACCGCACCCAGGTATACGACTTCCCGGACATGGCCGGTTGCCGTGCAGTCGTCCTCGCCGACCTCATCGCCGGGCTCACTCAGTGCGATCTTCTCCGGCCTGACCGTGAAGGCATGCGGGTCGCCCGCCACCGCCGACGCCACCTCGCCCTCGAGCACGTTGGAAACGCCCACGAACCCGGCCACGAACCCGGTGGCCGGCCGCTCGTAGACCTCGGCGGGAGAGCCAATCTGTTCAACCCTGCCGCCGTTGAAGACCGCGAGTCGGTCGCTCATCGTGAGCGCCTCTTCCTGATCGTGCGTAACGTAGATGAAGGTCAGCCCAACCTCCTGTTGGATCTCCTTGAGCTCGATCTGCATCTGCTGTCTGAGCTTCAGGTCGAGCGCCCCGAGCGGTTCGTCCAGGAGCAGCACCTTCGGGCGCAGGACGAGCGCCCGGGCGAGGGCCACGCGCTGTCGCTGACCGCCCGAGAGCTGCCCCGGCTTCCGATCCGCGAACCCGGCGAGACGCACCATCTCGAGCGCGGCGTCGACACGCCGACGGCGGTCGCCCTTGGCGACCTTGGCCACCATGAGCCCATAGCCCACGTTCTCAGCCACGGTCATGTGCGGGAACAGGGCATAGTCCTGGAAGACGGTGTTCACGTCCCGTTGGTAGGGGGGCAGCGAGGAGACCTCCGCGCCCCCCAGCAGGATCCGGCCTTCGGTCGGTTGCTCGAACCCCGCGATCATGCGAAGGCAGGTCGTCTTGCCCGAGCCGGAAGGGCCGAGCATCGAGAAGAACTCGCCCTCCCGTACCTCGAGGTCAACCCCGTCGACGGCCACGACGTGACCGAAACGCTTGACCACACCGTCGAGGCGGACTGCGATGCCCCCCTCATCCGCTTGCGCGTCGTGCGCAACTGCGGCAACGTCGCTCACGCAAACCCCCCGAACCCCAGCGGACCAAGACCGGCCCATCTTGACCGCGGATCAGCGACGCCGCAACAGCGACCGATGCCGGGTGAGCCCCGACGTGAGCCGTCCGAGCACACCGGGACCCTCGTAGACCAGCGCGCTGTAGATCTGCACGGTGGTGGCGCCCGCCTCGAGGCACGTGTCGACGTCCTCGGCCGACGCGATGCCGCCGCACGCGTTGATCGCGACCTCGTCGCCGACCGCCGCACGCACAGCGCCGACGACGCGCGGCGTGTATGACCAGAGGGCGCGCCCCGAGACCCCGCCGCGCCCCACCGCGAGCCGCTCGTCCTCGACGAGCCGCGTGTTCGAGCAGGTGAGCCCGTCGGCCCCCGCATCGCGCGCGATCGTCGCGAGCGACAGGACGACGTCGCGCTCGACGTCGGTGACGAACGGTGGCAGCTTCACGAACAAGGGCTTGGGCGTCCGGGCGCGGAAGGCCTCGACCAGCGCGAGCAGGTGCGCCTCGTTGTCGCCGTCGCGACCCCAGGAGACGTTCGGACAGCTCGCGTTGAGCTCCACCCCGTCGACGAGCGGCTCCAGGATCTCGAGCGACGAGACGGCGACCGCGACGTCCTCATCGGCCAGGCTGACGAAGCGGGGTGCCGGTCCGCGCTCACGGTGGCGCAAGGTGGCAGCGACCGCCTCGGCGCCGGGGTTCGGGAGCCCCATCGCATTGACGATGGAGCGGCGCCGCGTCGACCGTACGATCCGCGGGGATGGATTGCCGGCGCGCGCCGCTCGGGTGACCGTGCCGCCGACCACGTATCCGAACCCGAGCTCGCCGAGTGCGTCGAGATGGCGACAGGCCTTGTCGAACCCGGCGGCCAACCCGATCGGGTTGCGGAGCGGCACCCCACAGAGTTCGATCTCGAGCGACGGGTCGCTCGCGACCCCGCCGATCCGCTGCCAGGGGAACGGCAGCCCGAGCATCGCGGTCGCGACCCGGTGTGAGGTTTCAGGCGGCAACGAGAAGAAGAGCGGACGGCCGATCGCCGGATACCACCCTGCGCCACGCGTCGCCATCGACCCCATCATGCCATCATGCCCGCCATGTCCGACGACGTGGTGGCGCGCCTGGTCGAGGCGTCGGAGCTACACGGCGACTTCGTCCTGTCCTCCGGCGCGCGCTCGACCGTCTACTTCGACAAGTTCCTGTTCCTGACCCGCCCCGACCTGCTCAGCGAGCTCGCCCACGAGGTCGCCACCCTGGTGCCGGAGGACGCCGACCACCTGGCGGCCCCCGAGGGAGCCGCCATGCTGCTCGTGGCCGCCGTCTCGCTCGAGACCGGATTGCCGGTCGCCGTCGTCCGCAAGGGACCGAAGGCGTACGGCACGATGTCGCAGGTCGAGGGTCACGCACCCGAGGGTGCCCGCGTCTGCCTGATCGAGGACGTGAGCACGACCGGTCACCAGGTGCGCAGGGCGGCGGAGGTGCTCGCAGCCGCCGGTGTCTCGATCGAGCGCATCGTGCTCGCCATCGACCGAGGCGGAGCCGACCACCTGCGGGACGCGGGCTACGACGTCGCTGCGGTCGTCGTGCTCCGTCCCGAAGAACCCTCGGCATCGGGCAGCGACGAGGCGGCCGGCTAGCCCGGCGCCGTGCCGGCGGCAGCCATCACCGCGTCCTCGCGGGACTCGAGCCGGCGTTGGGCCTCGTCGTCGTGGCGCTTCCACGATGCCGCCACGAGCAGCATCGCCGCGACGAGTGCGAGGTTGCCCGCCAGCCACATCAGCACGGCCGCGTTCCGCTGGTCGGCGAGCGCATGCGGACCCCACGGCGACGGGAGCGAAGCGTACGTCCGATACAGAGGGGCGTCGGCCGTGTAGATGACCAGGGCGAGGAACGACATCGCGGGCATCGCCAGCAGCAGCGACAGCAGGCGCGCCCCGTACCCGACGTGGTGCGGACTCGGATCGACGCCGACGATCGGCCACCAGTAGACGAGCGCTGCCCCGACCCATGCCGCGTGCTCGAGGGCGTGCCACCCCGACGACGTGAGCGCCACGTCGAAGAGGCGGCTCCCATGGATGGCGATCGGCACGCCGACGAACAGAACCCAGCCGACGACCGGGTTGCCCAACACGCGCGCGCCGCGCGACCGGAGCACGCCTGCCAGTGATCGGGCCCCGCGGGTGGGCAGCGTGGCGAGGGCGAGCGTGATCGGCGCCCCGAGAGCGAGCAGGGGCGGCGCCACGAATGTGAGCAGCAGGTGCTGAAGCATGTGCACGGTGAACGAGACGTCCGCATACACGTCTACCGGGGACACCAACGCCAGCACGAGCGCGACCCAACCGGTCGCGAACGCGATCGGCCGGCGCGCCGGGAACGAGCGTCCGAGCCTGTGGGCACGAACGCAGCCGGCGAGGTAGGCGGAACCGACGCCGAGGAGGATCGCGACCGTCGCCGGCTCGAGGGCCCATCGGCCCAGGGCCCCCCACGTCTCGACCGGCACGGTCATCAACGCCATCACCGCCACATCGTGCCAGCCCGTCGTCGTCGACGCATCGCCCTAGGGGTGCCCCGCGTTGACCGACCCCCGCCGGACCGATACAACTGGTGCGCACATGGCTCAGGTGTCGACGTCCGCCGCGCACCATCGACCCGGCGCGCCTACCATCCTGTTCGGGACGATCCTGTTCCTCGCATCGGAGCTGTTGTTCTTCGGCGGCCTGTTCGGCGCCTACTACGCCCTGCGGGCGCAGACCTCGCCGTGGCCGCCCGAGGGGGTGGAGCTCGAGACCCTCCTAGCCGCGGTCGCCACCCTGCTCCTGGTGCTGTCGAGCGGCACGTTCCACCTCGGGCTCGTGGCCGCCAGGCGGGAGCGGATCGGCGGCCTGAAGGTCTGGATCGGGATCACGTTGCTGTTGGGGGCGCTCTTCCTCTCGCTCCAGGTGCTCGACTATTCGCGGCTGTCGTTCGAGGTCTCGAGCCACGCCTACGGCACGATGTACTACGCGATGACCGGGCTCCACTGGCTGCACGTGGCGGCCGGGCTCGTGCTGATGTGCGTCGTGTTCCTCCGTGTCGGTCGGGGCGCCTATCGCGACGGGCAGATCGATGGCCTGCACGCCGTCGGCTACTACTGGCACTTCGTCGACATCGTGTGGATCGGGTTGTTCGCGACCCTGTTCCTGGTGCGCTGAGGTGGGCGCCACCGTGCAGGCCGAAGCCCGACTGCTCTCGAGGGTCCTCCGCATCGGCCTGGCGCTCGCCGTGCTCGGGCAGATCGCGTGGTCGTTCCGGCCGGAGCCCTCCAACGCCCAGGCCGACCTCGAGGTCGAGGGACGGGCGCTCTTCGAGGCCAACTGTTCCACCTGCCACGCCCTCGATGCCACCGGTACCGTGAACGGTCCCTCGCTGCAGGGCGTGGGCCCTGCGTCGGTCGACTTCATGCTGCGCACGGGGAGGATGCCGCTCGCGAACCCGAACGATCAGCCCCAGCGCAGCGAACCGAAGTTCTCGCCGGACCAGATCGATGCCCTGATCGCCTACGTCGCTTCGATCGCACCGGGCGGCGAACCGATCCCCACCGTGGACGCGTCCGCCGGCGACCTCGCGCTCGGCGCCCAGGTCTTCCTGAACAACTGCGCGGGATGCCACGGAGCCGGGGCCTCGGGCGATTCCGTCGGCGGCGGGCAGATCGCGCCGTCGCTCACCCCAGCCGACGCCACGGAGATCGGCGAGGCGGTGCGGGTCGGCCCGGGCGTGATGCCGAGGTTCGGACCCGAGACGATCGATCAGCAGGAGCTCGACTCGCTCGCCGCGTACCTGCTCTGGCTCCGCGCCAACGGCAACGAGGGCGGACTTTCGCTCGGCCGCGTCGGGGCGGTCGCCGAAGGCCTCGTCGCCGTCGTGGTCGGTCTCGGCCTCCTCGTCCTCGTGCTGCGACTCACCGGAGCCAAGCGGTGAAGCGCGCGGAACGCATCGCGGCGACGGCGTTCGTAGTCGCGATCGTGGCAGCGCTGGCGCTGTTCGTCGTTTATGTCCGCGGCGACGGACCGCGGGCCGAGGGGGTCCTGCTGGCCCTGGCGCTCGGCGGCGTGGGCGTGGGCCTGCTCGTGTGGGCCACGCGCCTGATGCCGCACATCCACGACGAGACGCACCCCAGGCAGGCGACTGTGCCCACGACCGAGGCCGAGCGCGAGTCGGCCGTCGAGACGGTGGAGGCCGGCGTCGAGGAGATCAAGCGTCGACGGTTCCTGTCACGCCTGCTGGTCGGGGCCGCCGGGGCGCTGGGGCTCGCCGCGCTGATCCCGATCCGATCGCTCGGGCGCTCACCCGGTGATTCGTTGTTCCGGACGAAGTGGACGTCGGGGGCTCGTCTCGTCACGGTCGACGGTACCCCCGTGACGTCGTCGACCCTCGAGGTCGGATCCTTCACGACCGTCTTCCCGGAGGGGCACGAAGGCTCGTCGGACTCGCAGGCAGTGCTGATCCGGGTCGGGCCCGACCAGCTGCAGCTGCCGCCGGATCGGCTCGCCGGCGCCCCCGGCGGCCTCGTGGCCTACTCGAAGATCTGCACGCACGCAGGATGCCCGCTCGGGCTCTACCTCGCGGCCACGCACGAGCTCCGGTGCCCCTGCCACCAGTCGACGTTCGACGTGCTCGACGGCGCGCGACCCGTCTACGGGCCGGCGCCCAAGCCGCTCCCCCAGCTCCCGATCGAGATCGACGACACCGGAGGGCTGCGGGCGACGGGCGACTTCACCGATCCGGTCGGTCCGAGCTTCTGGGAGGAAGCGTGATCGTCCGCCGCCTGGTCGACGGGGTCGACGAACGGCTCGACGGCACGTCGTTCATCAAGCGCAACCTGCGGAAGGTCTTCCCCGACCACTGGTCGTTCATGCTCGGCGAACTGGCCCTCTACAGCTTCGCGATGCTGCTGCTCACGGGGACGTTCCTCAGCCTGTTCTTCGTCGCCTCGCCGGCCGAGACGGTCTACCGCGGGCCGTACGCGCCCCTGCAGGGCAGCGACGTCTCGCTCGCCTACGAATCGGTGCTGCGCATCTCGTTCGAGGTCCGGGCCGGGCTGGTGATGCGCCAGACGCACCACTGGGCGGCGCTGGTGTTCGTCGCCTCGATGACGGCCCACCTCGTGCGCGTCTTCTTCACCGGCGCGTTCCGCAAGCCCCGCGAGCTCAGCTGGATCATCGGCGTGACGCTGCTCGTGCTCGGCATCGGCGCCGGGTTCACCGGATACTCGCTCCCCGACGACCTGCTCTCGGGCACGGGCCTGCGCATCATCTACTCGGCCGTGCTCTCGATCCCGCTGATCGGCACGTGGCTCGCCTACTTGTTCTTCGGGGGAGAGTTTCCGTCGGCGGAGCTGATCCCGCGCCTGTTCGTGATGCACATCCTGCTGATCCCGGCGCTGCTCGTCGGCGCGCTCTCGGCCCACCTCGCCCTCGTGTGGCACCAGACCCACACCCAGTTCCGGCCGAAGGGCACCCCGGAGGAGTCGGTCACCGGCACCCCCGTGTGGCCGAAGTTCGCCCTGAAGTCGGTGGGCCTGGCATTCATGACGTTCGCGGTGCTGACGGCGCTCGGGGGCCTCGTGCAGATCAACCCGGTCTGGCTCTACGGCCCGTTCGTGCCGTACTCGGCGCCCTCCCCCGCCCAGCCCGACTTCTACGCGGGATGGCTGGAAGGCATCCTCCGGCTCTGGCCGAACTGGGAGTTCCACCTCTTCGGGCACACGATCGGCGAGCTGTTCCTGCCGGCGGTCGTGATCCCCGGCATCATCTTCACCGTGCTGGCGCTGTGGCCGTTCATCGAGGCCCGGGCAACCCACGACACGGCGATGCACCACGACGCGCAGCGCCCCCGCGACGTCCCGCTCCGAGCGGGTATCGGCGCGGCCGGCATCGCCTTCTTCGTGCTCCTGATGCTCGCCGGGTCCAACGACGTGCTCGCGAAGTACCTGCAGGTCGAGGTCGACACGCTGAACGGCGTGCTGAGGATGCTGCTGTTCGTGGTGCCGGTGCTCGTGTTCGCGATCACGTGGTCGATCTGCCGCGACCTGCGGGCGCGCGGGGCCGCGCCGATCGCGAGGCCGGCGCGGGTCGAGTTCCGCCGCAACGCTGCCGGCGGCTTCGACGAGACCCATGCAGACGGTGGGGAGCCCGCGGAACCCGTCGCCGCGACGCCGGCCGACGGGGAGGACCCATGAGGAGGACCGTCACATCCCTCGGGGCCCTCATCGGCCTCGCGGTGTCGCTGACGTCGTGCTCGTCTTCGTTCGGCATGCCGCGAGGAAGCACCGAGCAGGGCGAGGAGATCTTCGACCTGTGGCAGATCTTCTTCTGGGCCGGCATCGTCGTGGCCGCCCTGGTCTACGGGTTGATCGCGTGGTCGCTGGTCCGGTACCGACGCCGACGCCGGGAGCCCGAAGGCGAGCTCGGACGGCAGTTCCACGCGAACGTGCCCCTGGAGATCGTCTACACGGTGATCCCGGTCGTGATCGTGATCGTGCTGTTCACCCTGTCGTTCGGCACCGAGGACCGCGCCTCGTCGGTCTCGCCCACGCCCGACGTGGTCCTTCGCGCCGAAGCCTTCTCCTGGGGGTGGCGGTTCGCGTACCCCGACGCGGGCGTCGAGATCGTGAGCGAGCCGAGCGCCGAAGGTGTGCCCGGACCGGAGATCCTGCTTCCCCTCGGGCGCACGACCCGCATCGAGCTCACGTCGAACGACGTGATCCATGCGTTCTGGGTGGCCGACTTCCTGTACAAGCGCGACGCGATCCCCGGCAGGGTGAACGTGTTCGACGTGACGCCGACCGAGATCGGCACCTACCACGGGGTGTGCTCGGAGTTCTGCGGCATCCATCACGCGTACATGACGTTCACGGTGCGCGTGGTGGAGTCGAGAGAGTTCGATGCGTGGCTCACGGGCGCTGCCGCGGTCGATCAGGCGGTCGCCTCATGAGCCTCACGGCCGAGCGTTCCGCCCCCGCGCCGGCCCCGGCCGAGCGGCCGCACGACGGTCCCGTGGCATGGATCACCACCACCGATCACAAGAAGCTCGGGGTGATGTACTGCGTCACCGCGTTCTCCTTCTTCCTGATCGGAGGCGCGCTTGCCGGTGCGATGCGGGCCGAACTCGCCGATACCGGGGGTCAGCTGATCGGGCCGCAGGCGTACAACACCCTCTTCACGGTCCACGGCATCATCATGATCTTCCTGTTCGTGGCGCCCTTCGGCGTGGGGCTCGCGAACTACCTCGTCCCGCTGCAGATCGGGGCGCCCGACATGGCGTTCCCGCGCGTGAACGCGATGGGTTTCTGGTTCTTCGCCGGCGGAGGCCTGCTCGTGCTGCTGAGCTCGTTCGCGAGCGATGCCGGCGGTGTGGCGACCGGCTGGTACCTCTACCCGCCCCTGTCGGGGGCGCGGTACTCCCCGGGGGTGGGCCCCGATCTGTTGATCCTCGGCCTCGCGCTCGTCGCGATCTCGACCGTGATGTCGGGCGTCAACGTGATCACGACGACGTTCCTGATGCGCGCCCCCGGCATGACGATGTGGCGCCTGCCGGTGTTCACGTGGAACGTGGTCGTCACCGCGATCCTGGGTCTCGTCGCGTTCCCGCCCGCGGTCGCCGCGTTCGTGCTGCTGCTCTTCGATCGCCGGCTGGGTGGGCAGGCGTTCGACCCCCTCGGGGGTGGCGACCCGATCGTGTACCAGCATCTCTTCTGGTTCCTCGGCCACCCCGAGGTCTACATCCTGATCCTGCCGTTCTTCGGGGTGATCACCGAGACGATCCCCGTGTTCAGCCGCAAGCCGCTGTTCGGGTACACGGGGTTCATCCTCGCCACGCTCGCGATCGGGGCACTGTCGACCGGCGTGTGGGCGCACCACATGTTCACGACGGGCGTCGTCGACAACCCGTTCTTCTCGGCGATGACGTTCACGATCGCCGTGCCCACGGGGGTGAAGTTCTTCAACTGGATCGGCACGATGTGGCGTGGCCAGATCAGATTCACCGTCCCGATGCTCTTCGCCATCGGATTTCTCGTCACGTTCCTGATCGGCGGCATCACAGGCGTGCAGCAGGCCCTGGCGCCGGTC
>JBGGNG010000021.1:0-4171 GCA_041287635.1 Actinomycetota bacterium
CTTCTCCCGCAGAACCTTCCAGAAACCCCGCAGCATCTTGCGGGTCTTGGGTACGAGGAGCGCGACGACGAGGGCCACCACCACGAGGGCCGTCGCGATCAGCAGCGCCTGCCAGTTGAAGGAGCCCGACGACCCGTCCGACGAGCCCTGATCGCTGGACGACAGGTTCAGGCTGACCATGCCGGAGATCAGGATGACGGTGATCAACAGCATCTGGATCACGAAGGTGCTGAAGCTGTCGATCAACCCGATCGAGATGGCTCCGGCTCCAGGCACGCCGACGCGTTGGAAGAACCGGATCTCCAACGCGACCCTGGCCGCGGAGCTCGGTACCGCGAGCGAGATGAACTGCACCCCGTACTGCAACATGAGCACGGGCCAGAACCTGACGGACTGCATGGTGGCCCCCATCGTGGAGAAGGCCTGCGGCACCTGCGCGAACGGCGTCACCACCAACGCGACCGCGAGCCACGCCCAGTCGGCGTTCTTGAACTCCTCGATGATCGTGTCGATGCCGACGTCGGCGAACACAGAGATGAGCGCGTAGGCGAGCAGGCCGGCCACGGCGAGTTTGGCCAACGATCCCCAGGTGATCCGCCGGATCGGTTCGAGGGGCGGGATGGCGATGTGGGTGCGCTCCGCGGTCAGGGTCCGAAGGTCCTCGAGATCCCATTCCTCAGCGCGGATAGCCTTCCGGGTGTCGAGGTCGAACACCGCGGGCTGCAGGAAGGGGAGCACGTCGGCGAGGCCGTCGGCGCCGATCGCATCGGATGCCGCGGCGACCGCCCGGTCTTCACCGACCGAAAGGGTCGTGAGCACGAGCAGCTGCGCCCGGTCGGTCAGGAGCTCGAACTCGGTGGCAGCCACCCTCGCCGCACTGAGGTCGATGAAGACGGGCGAGCCGTCCGACCGCATGCCGAGTCGATCCGCATCCACCCGACCGTGCGACACGCCCAGCTCGTGGAGCGCGCCGAGGATCCGCCACCAGCCTTCCAGCATGTGGTCGTCGATGTCGTCGGCGCCGAACGATCCGTAGGGTCGGGCGTCGGCCTCGAGCACGAGGAGCGCGTCGCCCTCGGCGACCTGCCCGGCGGCCACGACCGGCAGCACCGGCACCCCCCCGCGCTCGGCGAGGAGCGATACGAGCGCTTCGTGCTCGACCTGCTGCAGCCGGCCCCTGCCGACCGGTTTCGCACCCCGGTGCCAGATCGCGGACCAAGCGCCTGCGACCACCTGGCCGTCGTACGCGTCCCGGCCGAAGACCTTCACCATGAGCGGGTGGCCATCGGGGGAGGATGCGAACGCGAGCGCGACGCCACGCGGCTGCAGCACCGCCGCCCGCAGGTCGGTCGCCTCCACCCCGAGCTCACCGAGAGCCTCCGACACCTGATCGAGGGTCAGGTTGCCCCCGGGGGAGCCCACGAGCAGATGCGTCAACGCCGCCACGGCGAATCCGAGCAGATACCCTGCGGCAGCGCCGATCGGGAGCGTGGCCCCGAGGGCGATGCCCGAGATGATCCCGAGCGTGATCAGCCACCGCCCGACGTGCCGCATCGGGCGGGCCAGATGCGGCGACGCCGTCACGATCACGGCCGTCGCCACGGCGATGCGCGTGCCGACATAGATCGCCGGCGACGAGGAGTTCAGCAGGCCCTGGAGGCTGGTCGCCGTGTCGGTCCCACCGATCGCGGCGACGACGATCGCCGACCCGAGGCCGAGGCCGACCGCGAGCAGCTCATCGAGGAACAGACGTTTCCTGCCGGGCGCGAACAGGGCCACCAGCAAGAGGACCAGCGACCAGACGATCAGCAGGTCGTAGGAGATCTCCCAGAACCAGCCGGCGAATCCCGGGAGGTCGGCGACGAGCTCAGCGGTCGCGGTGTCGAGCGCCGTCGGCCCGGGCGCCGGGAACGAGAGGGCGACGATCCAGAGGATCGCGAGCGCCAGGAGCACGCCGTCGGTGGGTCGTCGAGCTCGAGGTGCATGGGGAGCCGACGAGAAGACCCTGATGCCGGCGACCTGCCGACCGCGACGCTTCGCGGTCGGGGGTTCCTCGGTGCCGGCAGAACCGTCGCGCATCCCTGCTACCACTTCATCACCCGCCATGGCAGACTCCATCGATCCGGCCACGCTGCACCCAGGAAGCGCCCGCCGCGGTCCTTCCGTGGCCAGGATGGGCAGCGGAAGGTGATGCGACAGGTGGAGCGTAATCGAGCGAACGGCAGCGGAGGGTCACCCGACCCGGATGATGTTGCCGGGCCGTCGGAGTCCGACCAGGCCCCGCCACGCGCGAGTCTCGTGCTGCTCGCGTTGATCCTGGTCGCGGCCGTCGCGAACCTGAACCTCGCCGTCGCCAACGTCGCCCTGCCCTCGATCGGCGAGGCGTTCGGCTCCTCGCAGACCACCCTCGACATGATCGCCGTCGGGTACTCGCTGGGGCTCGCTGCGTCGGTGCTCTACCTGGGGGCCGTCGGCGACCGGCACGGGCGCAAGCTGATGCTCGTGCTGGGAACGGTGCTCGCGATCCCGGCCTCGCTGCTCGCCGCGTTCGCCCCCACCGATACCGTGCTCGCGATCGCGCGCGTGTTCGGCGGCGTGGCTGCCGGCATGGCGTTCCCGACCACGCTCGCGTTGATCACGGCGTTGTGGTCCGGACCCGCACGCACACGATCGATCGCGTTGTGGTCGGGCATCGGCGGTGCGATCTCGGCCCTCGGCCCGCTGCTCTCGGGCTTCCTGCTCGAAGACTTCTGGTGGGGCTCGGTCTTCCTGGTCACGCTGCCGCTCGCCGTCGTGGCACTGCTGCTCGCCCTCCGGCTCGTTCCCAGCCACGTGAACGAGACGACGGATCCGGTCGACAACCTCGGCGGCATCCTGTCGATCGTGCTCGTCGCCGCGCTCGTGCTCGGCATCAACTTCGCTGCGGTACCGGGAGCCGGCACCGTCGTCGCCGGGCTCGCGATCGTCGCGGTGGCGGCAGGCATCGGCTTCTTCCTGCGTGAGCGGCGGGCGAGGAACCCGCTCTTCGATCTGCACGTGGCCGCCCGGCGGATCTTCTGGGTCGCGGCGTGCGCAGGAGTCATCGTGTTCGGCACCCTGATGGGAGCGATGTTCGTGGGGCAGCAGTTCCTTCAGAACGTGCTCGGATACTCCACCCTCGACGCCGGTATGGCCATCCTTCCCGCAGCGATCCTCATGGTGGCCATCGCCCCGCGATCGGCGAAGCTCGTCGATGCACGCGGCGCCCGGTTCACCCTGCTCGTCGGGTACGCGTGCTGCCTGCTCGGCTTCGTCGTGATGCTGGCGATGTGGCAGCAGGGCATGCCCTACTGGCAGGTCGGACTCGCCTACGCGTTCATCGGCGCGGGGGTGGGCTTCGCCGGCACCCCGGCCTCGCATTCACTGACGAGCTCGGTGCCCGTGCGGCGCGCGGGCATGGCCTCGGGCACCGCCGATCTCCAGCGAGATCTCGGTGGGGCGATCATGCAATCGATCCTCGGCGCGCTGCTGACGGCGGGCTACGCGTCGGCGGTCGCGGCCGCGATCACGGCTGCTCCTGCATCCGCACAGGACAAGGTGACCAGCTCGGTGGAGGCGCAGCTCCAGAAGTCGTTCGCCGGAGCGGAGCAGGTGGCGCATAGCTACCCGAAGTACTCGGACCAGATCGTGGCGGCGGCCAAGACGTCGTTCGTGGACGGGTCGGATTGGGCGTTCGTGGCCGGCATCGTGGCCATCCTGCTGGGCGCCGTCGTCGTCTTCATCTGGTTCCCCCGGCACGACGAAGAACGCACGCTGCTCGCCGGCTACCATGCGGAGGACTCATGAGGGCGCGATCGGCGCCTCGCCGAGCGCGACGACGACGGCTGGCCCGCGCGCTCGTCTCGCCCGACAGCTACGGCTCGATCCTCGTGCTGCTGCTGATCACGTACGTCGCCTCCGCGACGGCGACGCAGCAGTGGCAACGATCGCTCATCGTCGTCCTGCAGGTACTCACGGTGTCGCTGGCGTTGCGGGTCGCGGGCGCGCGACGCGTCGTGCTGACGATCGCAGCGATCGGGCTCGCTTACGCCATCGTCGTTGCCGTCATCGGGCTCTTCTCGAGCGAGTCCGACCGCACGACCGGTCTCCTGTTCATCGCGAGCGCAGCGCTCTACTTCCTCGCGCCGCTCTC
>JBGGNG010000022.1:0-3338 GCA_041287635.1 Actinomycetota bacterium
GGCACGCTCTCCAAGGCGATCGGCGTGCTGGGGGGGTTCATCGCCGGCCCCGCGCACCTGATCGAATGGCTGCAGAATCGGGGGCGCCCGTACCTGTTCTCGACGAGCGCACCGCCTCCGGTGGTCGCCGCCTGCATCACCGCTCTGGACGTGATCGCCGACGAACCCGAGCGGCTGGCTCGGCTCTGGTCGAACACCGAGCTCTTCAAGGCCGGGTTGCACGACCTGGGGTACGACACGGGCGCGAGCGAGACCCCGATCACGCCGGTGATCACCGGCGACGAGGAGCAGACGCAGGCGTTCGCGGTCCGGCTCTTCGAGGAGGGGGTGTTCTGTCCCGCGATCGTGTTCCCGACCGTCGGCAAGGGACGTGCGCGCGTCCGCACGATCGTGACGGCCGATCACTCGGAGGACGACCTGCGTGAGGCTCTGGAGGTCTTCGCCCGGGTGGGGTCGGAGCTCGGGTTGCGGTGAGGAAGCGTCAGGCCGGAGCGGCGACGACCCTCGACTCGATGCCGGCGAGCAGGAGGTCGAGACCGAACTCGAACTGCTCGTCAGGGTCGCACGCGGCCAGATGCGGCAGTGCCGCCACGATGCACGGCACCTGATCCTCGGGGAGGAACTGCACGAACGCCTCGTCGGGCAGCTTCGAGTGCACGGCGTTGCGGTCGGCCACCTTCGCTCGCGAAGTGCCGGCGGAGAACATCGCCCCGACCTCCATCATCACCACGCCCATGATGAACCCGCCGAGCACGTTGAAGATCAGGACGCCCTCGCGCTCGTCGATGCCCGCCCGCTGGATCACCCGGAGCGCGAACTCCATGGGCATCAGCGACTCGAGCTCGGTCATCGGGCGTTGGCGATCCGCCCACAGGGCGATCACGTTGGGATGGTCCCGCAACACCCGGCGCCACTCCCGCGCGCCATCGCGGGCGACCTCGATCCACGGACGGTCCTCGTTGGGGAACCGGAAGTCGCGCATCACGGCGGCACAGATGCCGTCGAGCAGGTCTTCCTTGTCGCGCACGTGGTGGTAGAGCGACATCGCCTCCACCCCGACCTCGCGCGCGACGCGGCGCATCGAGACGGCCTCGAGACCCTCGTCATCCATGATCCGCAGCGCCGCCTCGACGATGCGATCGCGCGTCAGACGCTCCCTCACGGGAGCCTCCGGTTCGCCGATCTTGCGGTTCCCTGCGGGCATCCGATCGTTCTCCGAACGTTCTCCCAGGTCGGGGTTGACAGGCTTACGGTGTATGCCTATGCTCCCGTACGCTGTAAGCATACATCGTACGTCAAGCGTCGGCCGGAGCCGGCGGAGAAGGGGGGAACCACGGGATGCGTATCAATCCCGAATCGCTCGCGAAGGCGAGCAGCCGGCACCCGTGGAGGACGGTCGGGATCTGGGTGATCCTCCTGATCGCCGGCATCGCATCGGCGGCCACGCTGCTCGGCCCTGCGCTCACGACCGACTTCGATTTCACGAATTCGCCCGAGGCCAAGCGGGCACAGCAGATCCTCGAGGATCGGCGACTGACCGAGGACGTGATCACGGAGACCTTCGTGGTCGTGGGTGACCCGGGCGCGATCGAGGACCCGGCGTTCGCAGATCGGGTGAACGGGTTCATCGCCGAGCTCCAGGGCCTGGGGAACGACGTCTTCGCGGCTCTGCCGGCGTCGTTCCCGATGACGGAGGAGCAGGCGGCGGACCCGCAGGCCGCAGCCCTCGGCCCGATCCCTTCGGAAGACGGATCCGCCGTGCTGTTCACCGGCGTCTATGCCGGTGACATCGATGAGGCGAGCCCGCACTTCGAAGACGTCGAGGCCGCCCGCGAGGGGGCGTCGGTGGACGGCGTCGAGGCATACATGCTGGGGGCGGTCAGCTCGTCCGAGGACTTCAAGGTCATCTCAGAGGAGGACCTCGCCTTCGGCGAGGGGATCGGCATCACGGCGGCGATCATCGTGCTGCTGATCGTGTTCGGCGCGATCGTCGCCGGGCTCCTCCCGCTGTTGAAGACGGTCCTGTTCACGTTGCCGATCACGCTGGGGATCGTCGGGCTGTTCGGCACCCTGTGGGACTTCAGCTTCTTCACGCCGAACCTGATCACGATGATGGGCATCGCCGTCGGCGTCGACTACGCCCTGTTCATCGTGTCCCGCTATCGCGAGGAGCGACACAACGGGCGGGAGAAGGACGATGCGATCCGTGCGTCCGGGGCCACCGCGTCACGCGCGGTGTTCTTCAGTGGCATGACCGTCGTGGTCGCCTTGGCGGGAATGCTGCTCGTTCCGACCACGATCTTCAGGAGCCTCGCCGGCGGCGCGATCATCGTCGTGCTCGTGTCGGTGGCGTCGTCGTTGACCTTGCTGCCCGCGGTGCTGTCGCTGCTCGGTGACCGCGTGAACTGGCCGTACCTGTCGCGGATCCCGACGCTCCTGGTGTTCGTGGCGATGCTCGTTGGCGGCGCCGTGGTCGGCGGGGCTCTCGCGGCCGTGGGCGCTACCGCCGTGGCCCCGATCGGGGGCCTGGTGGGCTTCGTCGGAACCGGCATCCTCGTGGGTCGGATGGTGGGTCGGGGGGCCTTCTCCCGATACTCGCGTCCCGAGGGGTCCAGCCTCAGTACGGAGGGCGGGTTCTGGGACCGTGTCACCCGCGTGGTCATGGCCCGGCCGGTCGTGTGGCTCGTGATCGGTGGGACGTTCATGGTCGCGCTGTCGTTGCCGTACTGGATCCAGAGCCACCCCGACGGTGAGGGACGCGGCATCAAGACCGGGCTCGCCGGCATCAGCACGCTGCCCGATGGCATCCAGTCCAAGGAGGCGTTCGACGTTATCGTCGAGAAGTTCCCCGAGGCCGGTTCGCAGGCCTCCGTCTCGATCGTGATCGAGGCCGAGGGCGTGGGCACGGCGGGGCCCGAACCGGGCGCGCCGGGGGAGCTCGCTCCCGAGTACGCCTCGGCCGTGGAGGCGATGGAAGCGGCGTTCGCCGACGATCCCACGCTCGGCACGCCGGCGCCGCCGCAGGTGAGCGCCGATGGCACGGTCGCGTTGATCGAGGTCCCGCTCGCGGGGGCGGCGACCGACGCGCAGGGGGAGACGGCGGTCGCGACCGTGGCGAGCCTTCGCGAGACCTACGTGCCGGAGGCGTTCGCCGGCACGTCGGCCAGCGTGCTGGTCGGGGGTGACACGGCGTTCGTGAAGGACTTCTTCGACATCTCCGACACGTACACGCCACTCATCATCCTGGTGGTGCTGGGGTTGTCATTCCTGCTGCTCACCGTCGTGTTCCGCTCGATCGTGGTGCCGATCAAGGCGATCATCATGAACCTGCTGTCGGT
>JBGGNG010000023.1:0-11451 GCA_041287635.1 Actinomycetota bacterium
GACGAACGGGGCGTACGACTGGCCGGGAGTGCGCAATGTGACCGCGGTGTATCAGGACCCGGCGGTGCCCCGGGAGCTGCGAGCCCGACACGGGCGCGATCTCCGCTTCGCCGGCATCGTGCTGGCACCGGGGTACCTCGACGGTGCCGAGCAGAAGCGCAGGGCCGCCGAGGCATCGGCCGAGCTCGTCGCCGGGCTCGGTGCCGACGGCGTGGTCTGCACCACGTTCTCGAGCGGCAACTCCCACACCGACACGATGCTCACGGTGCAGGCCTGCGAGCGTCGCGGCATCGGGGCCGTCGCGCTCGTGTGCGAGACGAACGGCGGCTTGACCGACCATGTGCCCGAGGCAGACTGCCTCGTGAGCACGGGCAACGAGGACGAGCTCGTCGACGCATGGACGCCCGCGACGGTGATCGGTGGCGAAGATCACGCACGCGTGGGCGAGCGCATTCCGCAGGTGTACTACGTCGGCGGGCTCGTGCAGACCGGCGACGCGCGATGGACGGCGCTGCCGGCATGAGCGTCGTCGTGCACTACGTGAACCAGTTCTTCGCCGGCCTCGGTGGGGAGGAAGCGGCCGGCCACGAGCCCGTGAGGTTCGAGGGTCCTCAGGGACCGGGCCGGGGTCTCGCCGCCGCCGGGCTTGAGGTCGACGTCACGCTCGCCTGCGGCGACGACTACTTCGGGGAGCGTGAGGCGGATGCCCTCACGGTCCTGCTCGGATGGCTCGACGAGCTCGAGCCCGGCGTGCTCGTCTGCGGGCCCTCGTTCGGATCGGGCCGGTACGGCTACGCCTGCGGCGTGCTCGCGCGGGAAGCCGGCCGGCGCGGCCTGCCCGTCGTCGCGGCGATGACTCCCGACTCGCCCGGCGTGCTCGCCGCCGAGGGTGCCGCCTACGTCGTGCCGACTGGATCGAACGTCGCGGGCATGCGCGAGGCGCTGCCGATCGTGGCCTCGCTGGCGGCTCGGCTCGCATCGGGCGACGCGGTCGGCGGTCCCGAGGACGAGGGGTATCTGCCCCGCGGGCTGCGCCTCAACGCCCTCGTCGAGCGCACCGGCGCCGAGCGCGCGATCGACCTGCTGCTCGCGAAGCTCGCCGGCGACGTGCGGACCGAGATCGCGCCGAGCGGCGACCACGTCGCTCCGGCCCCTCCCGTCGAGGATCTCGCCTCGGTGCGGCTCGCGCTCGTCACCGAGGCGGGGTGTGTGCCCCAGGGCAATCCGGACCGGCTGCCGACGCGCCACGCGAACGTCTGGCTGCGGTACGACCTGGCCGGCGCGGGCTCCCTCGCCGAGGGCGACTACGAGTCGGTGCATGCAGGGTTCGACACCACGGCGGCGAACGCGGACCCGAACCGGCTCGTGCCGCTCGACGCCGCGCGCGCGCTCGAGCGCGAGGGGATCGTCGGCACCCTGCACGACGCGTTCTACACCACGAGCGGCGTGGACACCCCGGTCGCGGTGGCGGCGCGCCACGGTCAGGAGATCGCGGCCGAGCTGCGGGAGGCGCAGGTCGGGGCGGTGATCCTGACCGGCACCTGAGGCACAGGCACGCGCTGCGGGGCAGTGCTGGCGAAGGAGTTCGAACGAGAGGGCATCCCGACCGTGTTCGTGACCGCGTTACCGACGATCGCACAGATGGTAGGGGCGAACCGCATCGTGCGGGGCGTGGCGATCACCAACCCCACCGGCGACCCTTCGTTGGAGCCGGGCGACGAGCGGGCGATGCGCATCGCGCTCGTCCGCCGCGCGCTGGACATGCTCGCGACCGACGTCGAGCCCCGCACGGTGTGGGAGGCGACGCCGTGACGCGTCGCGCCGCGGTGACGTCGGCCTCGTTCGTGCTCGAGCACGTGCCGGACCTCGTCCGGTACGGGTCCAAGCCGGCGCGCGAACCGCAGCAGATCGAGGCGATCACCGCCGGGCTTCGCCCGTTCGAGGACGCGGTGTCCTACCCGCCGAACCAGGTGTTCATCGGCAACCTTGCTCCCGCCGACCTCTGGGAGCGACCTCGCGACTGGTGGCGCCACCCGGTCCAGGCCGCGACGTCCGCCGGTCCGTCCGGCGACGTGATGTCCCAGCACCACTTCTACGAGTTGCTCGCCGAGGTCGACCAGTTCGACCTGATGCGCATGGGCGCCGAGCCCGAGCCGGGCCAGCTCTCGTTGTGGCGGGGCGACGAGGTCGTCGGCACGTTCGCGGGCGACCACGACCAGGACGAGTCGCTCACCCCTCACGTGCTGCTCGAGAACCTGTCGATCAAGGCCAGCGGGGTACATGCCCTGCGCCATCTGCTCACGTCCGCCGGCATCGACCCCGCGTCGATCACGCACGCGATCGGGTGTGGCGAGGAAGCCGTGGGCGATCGGTACCAACGTGGCGGCGGCAACGTCGCGAAGGCGATCGCGGAGCACTGCGGGCTGATGCGAGCCAGTGGCGTCGACGTGAAGTCGTTCTGCGCCGCCCCGGTCCACGCGCTGGTGGTCGCCGCCGCCCTGATCGAGGCCGGCATCGAGGAGCGCGTCGTCGTCGTCGCGGGGGGTTCGATGGGCAAGCTCGGCATGAAGTTCGAGGGCGCGCTGTCGAAGGGGTTCCCGATCATCGAGGACGTCCTGGCGGGCATGGCCGTGCTGCTGGAACCCGCCGATGGATCGAACGGTCCGGTCGTGCGCGCCGATGCGGTGGGCCGCATGCCCGTCGACGCGGGGAGCGCGCCCCAGGCGCAACTCGAGGCCCTCGTGGGCGCTCCGCTCGACGCGATGGGTCTGAAGATCGGCGACGTCGACCGGTACGCGACCGAGATCCACAACCCCGAGATCACCGAGCCGCAGGGCGGGGGCGACGTCGCCGACCGCAACTACAAGATGCTCGCGGGGCTCGGCGTCGTGCGCGGCGAGATGGAGCGCTCAGACATCGCGTCGTTCTCCCATGCACACGGGATGCCGGGGTTCTCGCCGACGCAGGGGCACATCGCGAGCGCCGTGCCGTGGATCCCACATGCGCTCGACGCCATGCGTGCCGGCGACCTCCGTCGAACGATGCTGATCGCGAAGGGGTCGTTGTTCCTCGGACGCCTCACGCGGCTGTGGGACGGCGTCTCCGTGACGCTGGAAGCCTGACGTGAAGGAGGCACGACCGATGATCGAAGCCACCGTCGAGACGTTCGAGGAGCTGAGCCGTGAGGGCGAGGTGCTCGTCGACATATGGGGTCCGCAGTGCCAGCCGTGCCTGGCGCTGATGCCGGCCGTCGAGTCGCTCGCCGAGACCTACGGCGACCGCGTGCGGTTCCTGAAGGTGAACGCACCGGACAACCGGAAGATCTGCCGCGACCTGCGCGTGGCAGGGCTGCCTGCCTACCTCACGATGCGTGACGGCGTCGAGGTCGAGCGGCTGACGAGCAACGGCACGACGCCCGAGCAGATCGAGGAAGCGATCGTGCGGCTGATGAACGGCGCGCCCGCGGTGGGCCCGCCGATCCCGGAACATCTGAGGGGGTGAGGACCGACATGCAGCTCAAAGGCAAGAAGGTGGTCGCACTCGGCGAACGCGACAGCGTGCCCGGTGAGGCGATCGCCGAGGTGGCGCGCAGCGCCGGCGCCGAGGTGATCGAGATCAGGACGGAGTGCTTCGTCTGAACGGCGTCGGGCGCCATGGACCCCGACAACCAGGCACTGATCAAGCGGATCGTCGATGAGATCGGCGGCGAGGACCTCGTGGTGATGCTCGGCGCGGCCGATGCGGAGGCCGTCGAGGTGGCCGCCGAGACCGTCCGCGACGGCGATCCGGCCTGGGTGGGTCCGTTGGCGGGGGTCCAGTTGGGACTCCCCGTACTGCACGTATTCGAGGACGAGGTGAAGGACCAGGCCGACGACGGCGTCTACGAGGCGCAGATCGGCTTCTTCGAGATGACGCTCGACGTCGACGAGGTGAAGGCCGCGATGAAGCGCGCTCGGGGTGAAACGTGATCGGAGACCGGACGGAGCCGTTGTTCCCGCGGAGGGTGTTCCGCGAGCTCGCGCGTCCGCTCCAGCATCCCGAGGCGCTCTGCTGGGATCCGCTCACTGAGCGTGTCTACTGCGGGGGCGAGGGCGGACAGATCTACGCGGTCGGCCTCGACGGCGAGATCGACGAGGTCGCGAACACCGGCGGCAGCGTGCTCGGCATGGCCGTGGATGGGTTCGGCCGCGTCTACGCGTGTGATTGGCACCGGCAGGAGGTCGTGCGCGTCGACGCGGTGAGCGGCGAGGTCGAGACGTACACGAAGGGCGCGTCGGAGCTTCCCCTCGACGACCCGAACTCACCTGTCTTCGCCGACGACGGCACGATGTATGTGACCGGCTCGGAGAATCCGGCGATCTTCCGCGTCGCGCCGGGCGGCGAGACCACTGTGTGGACGACGGCGATCGGTGGCTATCCGAACGGCGTCACGCTCACGCCGTCGGGCGACGCTCTGGTCGTCGCGCAGTCGCATCCGGCCGACTTCGAGGGCGGCCGGGTCTGGCGCATCCCCATCGAGGCCGACGGGGCGGCGGGCGCGCCGGAGGTCATGGCGGAGCTGTTCCACACGGTGCCCGACGGCGTCGCCTACGACGTCGACGGCAACTGCTACGTCGCGCACTACACGCCGGACCGCATCGACCGCATCCGTCCCGATGGCACGGTCGAGACGGTGGTCGAGGACTGGGAGGCGGTGCACCTGAACGCGCCGACGAACATCGCGTTCTGCGGACGCACCCTCGAGCTCGTGGTCGCGGCCTGTGTCGGGGAGGAGTTCCTCGCGATCGCGGACCTCGGCATGCGGGGCTCGCCGCTGCGTCGACCGGCGTTGGTGTGATCATTCTCCTTGGAGTCGCTCGACGGGACCGCTCGACGGGGCCGCTTGACGTACGCTGCCCGAGAAACGCGGAGGAGCTCGCCGATGGAAGACCGGCATGCGATCGACGTCCAACCCGACGAATGCCCGGAATGCCGTCGCATGATCGAGGCCGGTGAGGGGGAGCCTGAGTACGAGTACTTCCGGGGAAGGGCCACGAGGTCTGAATGGCGCTCGAGCGTCTGGACACGCATCGGTGGACGACGCACGAAGTGGTTCGACCGCCACCCCGAGGATCGGCGGTACTAGGCCGGTCTCCTAGCGGCGAGCCTCGATCTCGAGTCCGGCGGTGGCGGGCGCGGCGAGGGTCTGGTCGCCCGAGTCGAGCCGGGCCTCGAGGGAGCCCGTCGGCATGGTGAGCTGCCAGCTCGTGCGCCGGCATCTCGGCCCGACGTCGACCTCCTTCGTTCCCTTCGTCCACGACATCGATCCGCCGGGATCGATGAACGGCGCCGCGATGTCAGCCGTGACCTCGGCTGAGGTCGGTCCGAGGAGCAGCGACGGCTCGTCGGCGGTCGCCACCACGAAGTGCACGACGTCGGCGGCGCCCACCGTCTCGAACGCCTGGAACAGGAGGACGTGCTCGCGGCCCTCGCCTCCGGCCACGATCAGATACCCTGCGCCAACGCCGGTGGCCTGGGTGCCGGTGAGCACCTTCCCGGGCTCGCACGGGTTGCCGTAGACGCAGTTGTTGCCGGTGTAGCGGGTCCGTTCGATCGTGGCGCGCACGTGCGTGATGTTCACATCGTCGGGGAACTGGGGATCGACGTAGCCGGGGAGGAAGGTCATCGACCCCCGCAACACGCCCCTGCGGACCGATCGTGTCGACAGCACCTCGTCGGTCTTCGGACAACGGAGCTTCGATGTGCGCATCGCGCTCAGGTCTTGCAGGTCCATGAAGATCGCGCCGTACGCAGGGATGAGCCCGGTGTCGAGGCCGACCTGCCGGAGCTCGCCGTTGAAGTCGAAGGCCTCCGCGGCGAGATCGAACTCCCAGATGTGCGCCTGCATCGGACGGCTTCCCGTCGCCGCTCGGCGCGAGGCGATGATGCGCATGTCCGGGTCGTTCGGCGGCGAGCCCGGGCCGGGGTCGGACTGCGACACCTCGATCTGCCACTCGTACGGCGAGCCGTCGACCGTGAACCGCCGGGTCGTGAGGTAGGTCGACGTCGCACCGGCGCTGCCCCGCTCTGCGCCCCGGTCGAGGACTCGGTCGAGGACCCGGCGCTCCGGAGTGGTCGCGGAGGCCGTGCCGGCAACACCGCCGACGAGGCAGACGACGACGGCGATCGCGAGCATGAACCGGGGTGCGCGCATCTGAGTTCCCTCCTGGTCGACCGGCCGATCGTATCGTCGGCCGGGTCCCTTGGTCGGGAGCGATCGGGACATCGTCGGAGTGGGTTCGGGCGTGCGGTCCCGGTACCGAGGGGCCATCCGACGGGTTCCGGCGCGCCCTCGGCTGCCACGGTGGCTACAGGCGAGCGAAGGAGGCCCGGATGCCGTACGACGTGATGATCAAGGAGGAACCCGACGAGCTGGTGGCGTCGATCCGCACACGGATCAGGCCCGAGCGGATCGGCGAGGTGATCCCCGACGCCTTCGAACGACTGATGGCGTGCGTCGGACCGGTGGGCTACGGCGACGGCATGCCCGGCATCGTGATGCACGAGATCCGGGAGCCCGAGGTCGCCGACATCGAGGTCTTCATGCCGGTCGCGACGCCGTTCGATCCCCCGGAAGGGGTCGAGGTCACGACGCTGCACGGGGGAACGATGGCCGCGGTCGTGCACACCGGTCCATACGACGCTTCGCGAGGGGCGTACGCGGCGTTGACCGCGTGGATCGACGAGCACGACCGGCAGATCATGGGACCGCCCCGAGAGCACTACCTGAACGACCCGCACGTGGTCGGCATGGAGCGGGCGGAGACGGAGATCGAGGTGCCGGTCGCGTGAGGGCCGGGCGCGCCTAGCCGGTGACGGGGCGATCCGGCGGCGGCAGCGGCGGGGCCGCGGCCTCGTCGTACCAGCCGCCGCCACCCAGTTCTCCGCCGTCGACGATCAGGGTCTGGGCCGAGATGAAGCGAGCGTCGTTGCTCGCGAGGAACAACACGGCCATCGCCTGGTCGCGGGGGGTGCCCGCGTAGCGCAGCGGGATCTTCGCGAGGTACCGGTGCACCAGGTCCCGCTCGGTCGGGTCGGCGGCCATCTCGGCTTCCGCCTCGGGGGTGATCGTCTCGCCGGGCGCGACGCAGTTCGCGCGGATGCCGTGGTGACCCATCTCGTGCGCGAAGGCCTTCGTCAACGCGACGAGCGCGGCCTTCGACGCGTTGTAGATCGACTCGGGCGACTCGTTCTGGAACGCGTTCGCGCTGGCGATGTTCACGATCGCACCCGGCGATCCTCGATCGATCCAGTGCCGGCAGGCCTCCTGCATCGTGAGCATCGGGGCGCGGACGTTCACCGCGAACGTGGCATCGAAGTCGCCGGCTCCCACGTCGAGGGCGGCGCCGTCGGGCTGCATGCCGGCGTTGTTGACGAGCACCTCTATGCCCCCGAGCGACTCGAGGGCCGCCGTCACGACGCCGCGCGGTCCGTCGATCGTGCCCAGGTCGGCCACGTGCGTGGCGAGCCGGTCGGTGTGGGGATGGCCGTCCGCGAGCGCGGCCAGGCCGTCGTCGAGCACGTCGGTGGCGAGCACCGCCGCGCCTTCCCCGAGGAAGGCGTCGACGATGCCGCGGCCGATCCCACGTGACGCGCCGGTCACGATCACCCGTCGTCCCTCGAACCGCATCGTCCTCGTACTCCTCTCGCCTCAGGCGCTCGCGGTCGCGAGCGCGATCGTGGCCTGCTCGACCGCCGTGTCGTCGAGTTCGATGCCGAGCCCCGATCCGTCGGGTGCGTGTACGAGGCCATCCTCCCCCGTTCGGATCGTGGTGTTCACGCCGTGCTCGAACGGCTCGGGCGGCACGGCCTGCTCGAAGTAGGTGGTGCGGCCGAACGCCAGCGCGGTGTGCAGGTTTGCCGCCTGGATCACGGTGTGCCCGTAGCTGATCAGCTCGACGTCGAACCCGGCCTCGGCCGCGACGGCGAAGAGGTCGCGCGCCGCCGTCGGGCCACCGGCGAAGGAGACATCGAACCGCACGGCGTCCCAGGGCGGGTCGCGCAGGGCATCGGCGAGGAGTCGCGGGTCCCAGATCGCGTCACCGGCGGCGAGGATCGGCACGCCGGGCACGGCCCGGCGCAACGCCCGGAACCCCGCCAGGTCGAAGTCGGGCAGCGGCGCCTCGAACCACCGGGCGCCGGCCTCGGCGCAGGCTCGCGCGACGAGTTCGGCGCCCTCGCGGTCGTAGCGGCCCTCCGCGTCGTGCATCACGGTGAGGTCGGGGAACGCACCCCGGACGGTGCGGACGAGGCCGGCGTCGCGCGCGGGGTCCCCCCAGGCGTGCAGCTTCACCGCGCCGAATCCCTGGGCGAGGAGGTCGCGGATCGACGAGACATAAGCTGCCTCGTCGTCCAACAGCGGGACCGAGGCGTAGGCGGGAAGTGACGTCGCGCCGGCCCGACCACCGAGAGCCTCGCAGAGCGTGCGGCCGGCGCGCCGGGCCGCGAGGTCCCACAGGGCGATGTCGATCGTGGAGCGCACCGCGGGCGGGAACGGCGACGTGCCGTCCTCGGTCAGCATCGCCGCGACGTGCTCACGGTCGTCGGCGTCGAGCCCGATCAGACGAGGCACGATCGTTCGCAGGGTCTCGAGCGGGGCCCGGTCGTGGTCGCCGAACGTGTCCGAGTCGTACGCCCCGACGCCGATCGTGCCGTCGTCGTCCGTGATACGCACCATGGTGGTGGTCGTGAACACCTCGTCGGACCGCGCCGTGTACCGGAATCGATCGACGTCGGGGCCGAGCGCCTGCGCCTCGACGTGCGCGATCAGGCCCATCGAGGGTCCCGGTCCTGGCCGCGTTGTCGATGGTCGACAGTCGACATCTCCGTGCTACGCTCCGCGGCATGAGCGAGCCATCGTCCACCCTCCGGCCGCTTGAGGCGCCCCGTTCTCTCGCGGAGGACGCCGCCGATCGCATCAGGGAACAGATCCTCGACGGCGGGTTCAAGCAGGGAGAGCACCTCGTCGAGGCGAAGATCGCCGAGCAGCTCAACATCAGCCGTGGGCCCGTGCGCGAAGCGTTCAAGCTGCTCCGGGCCGAGGGGCTCCTGAAAGAGGAGCCCCGCAGAGGCACGTTCGTCGTGAGCCTCACGGCGCGCGACGTCCGAGAGATCTACGGCCTGCGGGCCGCGCTCGAGGGCCGTGCCGGGCGCATGATCGCGCGATCCCAGGACCCGACCGTCCTGGCGCGACTGCGGGCGCTGGCCGACGAGATCGACCGGGCCGTCGACGCAGGCGACGCGGTCGCCGCCAGCCGCGCCGACCTCGCGTTCCATGAGGGGCTCTGCGAGCTGTGCGGAAACTCCCGGATCCACGAGGTGTTCATGCGGTACGTGCCGACCCTGCGCGGCCTGTTGCGGCTCGACGAGCACGTCCTGCGGTCCCTCGACGAGATCTCGCGGCAGCATCGTCCGCTCGTCGAGGCGATCGAGGCCGGCGACGAGGAGACGGCTGCCAGGTTGCTGAACGAGCACGCTGAGCATGCCGGTGGCCTGATCGCCGGCGTCATGACCGCGAACGACTGACGTTCGCACGCTCAACTCCCCTCGATCCTCGTACGGATAGATGGACCCGCGAGAGTCTGTCACCGGCTGTCAACGGTTGACAATCTGCAACCTGGCCGGATACGGTCGCCACGCGGGTCACGATCGGGTCTCGGCAACGATACGGAGGGGTACACGATGACGCGGAACCGGTTCCTGCGCGGCCTGGCGGTCGTGGCGACGTTCTCCCTGCTGGCGGCGGCATGCGGTGATGACGATGCCGCACCCGACAGCGGCGATGGCGGCACGAGCACGGCGCCGGCCGATCCTGCCGACATCACGGGCACGCTCCGGCTCTATTCCTACTCCGACGGGTTCGACCCCGAGTACATGGAGACGTTCTTCGAGATGTACCCGAACATCGAGCTCGAGACCGCCTCGTTCGGCAGCAACGAGGAGGCCGTCGCGAAGATCCAGGCGGGCTTCGAGGCCGATATCGTGAACAGCTGCGTCGACGAGGCCACGCTCGAGATGGTGAACAAGGGTATGTACCAACCGCTCGACGAGAGCCGCCTCGAGAACTGGGACGACATCTGGCCGGGCATGAAGGAGCTCCCCGGCGTGCAGGTCGACGGCGAGATCTTCATCGTGCCGGTCGACGCCGGCACGGCGGGCATCATGTACAACGCCGACGAGATCTCGACCCCGCCGACGTCGTGGACCGATCTGTTCGACCCTCAGTACGCGGGTCGCGCCTCGCTCGAGGACCTCGCGATCACCGCGCTCGACGTGGGAGCCCTCGCCAACGGCATCGAGAACCCGCTCGAGATGACGCCCGACGAGCTCGAGATGGTGAAGCAGTTCCTGATCGACAACCGCGGCCAGTTCCGCACGTTCTGGAAGGGTCAGTCCGACGTGAAGGCCCAGTTCAAGTCCGGCGAGATCGTGATCGCCAGCGGCTACCCCGGCATCGCGAAGCAGCTGCGGGACCAGGACGGCATGAACGTGCAGTTCGTCGCAGCCGAGGAAGGCCAGATGCTCTGGACCTGCGGGTACGGCATCAGCCCCGACATCGCCGAGGAGAACCTCGATGCTGCCTACGCGCTGCTGAACTGGTACACGAGCCTCCCGCCGCAGATCTACGCCGCGACGACCTGGAACTACCTGACGTCGAACGTCGGCATCATCGACGCGGTGCCCCAGAAGGTCGTCGAGGAAGCATCGCTCGACTCGCTGTTCACGCTCGAGAACGCGATCCCGGCGAGCCCCCCCGATGACCGTGCCGCCTGGGTGGCGGCGTGGACCGAGGTGAAGGCGTCGTAGTGGCGACCCAGGCGGTCGAGCGCTCGGGCCTCGCCGTCGCCGACACCGCCGGCGCCGCACGGTGGCGCCGCCGACGGGCGCTGAACGCCTGGGGCTGGCGGGCGTTCCTCACGATCGTGGGGCTGATGCTGTTCGGGCCGCTCGTGATCCTCGTGTTGTTCTCGTTCAACGACTCGAACATCCTCGCCTTCCCGCTCGAGGGCGTGACCACGAAGTGGTACACGGAAGCCCTGACCGACCCCGTGCTGCGCACGGCGTTGAAAAACTCCTTCCAGGTGGCGTTCGTCGTGGCTCCCCTCTGCCTCGTGCTCGGCACGCTGGCTGCGTTCGGGCTCACGCGGTTCCGCTTCCGCGGCCGCGGGGTGATCGGCGGTCTCGTCGGCGCGCCGCTCGTGCTCCCGTGGCTGATCATCGGCATCGCCGCACTGATGGGATACGCCCGCGCCGACATCGATCTCAGCCTGAAGACCGTCGTCATGACCCAGACCGTGTGCACGTTCCCGCTCGTGACGGCGATCGTGGCTGCACAGCTCTTCCGGTTCCAGAAGGTGCAGGAGGAAGCGGCGATCGACCTCGGGTGCTCGCGGTTGCAGGTGCTGCGGCACA